>JAYWDZ010000193.1:0-11300 GCA_043779595.1 Nitrosomonadales bacterium | reverse complement strand
CGAGCAGTGCGAAGAACCGGCCGTAACCAGGCTCCTCGGCCATGTAGCGAACCGAATACACATGCACCACAAGGCTGATACCGGCGACGACTAGCGCCATGATGCTTGAAAGCGGATCGTGGTACAGGCTGCCCCACGGCAGACCAAACGACAGCCAACGCGGTTGCTGCGGGCCGAGGTAAAGCGCCAGCGATGCCGCTGCAAGCAGCAAGGTAAAGACGCCAAAACCGACGCTCAGGCGGGCCTGCGTCTGCCGTGGGCGACCGGCAAACAAAGTAATCAACAAGGCCGAAAGCAACGGCATCGTCGGAAGCAAGATTATTAGCTTGTCCACCGCGTCACATTCCTGATTAATACCGGGTGCCCAAAAAGCCCAACGCTGGCACAAGAAAATTGGATAAATCCATACTGAATCGACCGCTATAGTTTCGGAGGAGTCTAGGACCAGCGAATAAAAAGTAAAAATTAATAATATTTACAATATGCATTCATAATTATGTATGCATTAAATTGTAATCTGGCCCGATAGGCGACATGAATTAACTTGAGCCCTCAATGGGTGGAAGCTGGTAACGTGGTGCATCCGTCGTTACGTACTTGGCAATAGTGGAGATTTGAGATCGCAAGATGCGCCCTGGACGGTTTGAGTTGTTCAAGCTGAAGACCGGGCGAGAAAACGTAAGCAACAAGCGAGCGACAGGAGCAACCAGGCGTGGTTTGACGAGTGAAAATGATGGCGCAAATGGATACCGTGATGAGTAATATCTTCCAGGCATTGAATTGCATGGAAAATCAATTCGCGTGGTATTCATACATGAGGGTGCGACATACGCCAGATATCCACCGAACCGAGGCAAACCTGAAACACTTGCCTTCATTGCCAACCAGATGGGGCTTAGCGACTACCCAATGTTCATAAAGATCTACAGTCCCTGGATAGACTCGAATCTCTCAAAACACTGGGACGCATCTGACAGTCAAAAAACTCGTGCAAATTGCCTAAATTGCCCAAAAAATAATAAACCGACATAACTGGCTTTAATGAATAAAGAAGGATTTTCAACGCACACGCCGATGATGCAGCAATATCTCGGCCTCAAAGCGCAGCATCCGGACATGCTGCTTTTTTATCGCATGGGCGATTTTTACGAGCTGTTTTTTGACGATGCGGAAAAGGCCTCGCGGCTACTGAACATTACACTGACGACGCGCGGCTCGTCGAATGGCGCGCCGATCAGGATGGCGGGCGTGCCGTATCACAGCGCCGATCAATATCTGGCGCGGTTGTTGAAGCTGGGTGAGTCGGTGGTGATTGTCGAGCAGGTGGGCGATCCGGCCACGTCCAAAGGCCCGGTCGAGCGGCAGATTGCGCGCATCGTCACGCCGGGCACGTTGACCGACTCCGGTCTACTCGACGAGACTTGCGACACGTTGATTCTGGCTATCGCCCCCGGCAAAATAAGTCCAGCGCCGCCGTCGGCGCAGATCGGCGTGGCCTGGCTCAATCTGGCGGCGGGTCGATTTCAGGTCAGCGAAGTCGACGCTGCCGCGCTTCCCGCTTTGCTTGCGCGTATTCGCCCGGCCGAAATTTTATTGCCGGATGACTTTTTATTGCCGCAAGGCGCGTATTCAATCCGCCGTCTGGCACCGTGGCAATTTGATACGGCCAGCGCGCAGACGCGGCTCGCCAAACAATTCGGCAGCCGCGATCTATCTGCATTTGATGTGGCCGATTTGCCGCAGGCACTCGCTGCTGCGGGCGCGCTGCTCGATTACATTCAAGCCACACAACGCACTGCGCTGCCGCATATCGAGTCGATCCACGCCGAGTGCGATAGCGATTTTGTACAACTCGATGCGGCGACGCGGCGCAATCTGGAGTTGACCGAAACGCTGCGTGGGGAAGCGGCGCCGACTTTGCTGTCGGTGCTCGACACCACGTCGAGCGGTATGGGCACGCGTTTGCTGCGCCACTGGCTGCATCACCCGCTGCGTGATCGCGCAATATTAATCGCGCGGCGCGACGCGATCGGCACGCTTGCCGCCAGACCGGATACCACCGATAAAATCAGCCAACAGCTGAAAAGCTGCGCCGATATCGAGCGCATTAGCGGGCGCATCGCGTTGCGCAATGCGCGTCCGCGCGATCTCTCCGGTCTGCGCGACACGCTTGCGCTACTGCCAGATATAAGCATGTTGTTGCCTACCGACAACGTACGGTTGGCGCAATTGAATGAGGCATTAAGCGCGCGTCCCGATCTGCATGCACTGCTTGTGCGCGCGATTCTGCCGGAGCCCGCCAGCGTGCTGCGCGAAGGCGGTGTGATTGCCGACGGCTTTGATGCCGATCTCGATGAACTGCGCGCGCTGACCCGCGATGCCGGCTCGTTTCTACTGCAACTCGAAACCCGCGAACGCACGCGCAGCGGCATCAACACGCTCAAAGTCGAATACAACAAGGTGCACGGTTTTTACATCGAAGTCAGCCGCGCGCAATCCGAAAACGTACCCGACGATTACCGCCGTCGGCAGACGCTCAAAAACGCCGAGCGCTACATCACGCCCGAACTCAAGGCTTTTGAGGACAAAGCGCTGTCTGCGCAAGAACGCGCACTCGCTCGCGAAAAGCTGCTGTTTGAAACGCTACTCGACAGCCTCACGCCGCACCTGCCCGATCTGCTGAGAATTGCCGCCGCGCTGGCCGAAATCGATGTGCTGGCGAGCCAAGCCGAACGTTCGCGCACGCTCAAATTTAACTCGCCGGAATACAGCGATGATCCTGGCATCGACATCCGCGCCGGCCGCCATCCGGTCGTCGAAGCGCAGCTCGCGCACTTCATTCCCAACGACGTGACCCTCACCCGCGCGCGCCAGATGCTGCTGATCACCGGCCCCAACATGGGCGGCAAATCGACGTACATGCGGCAGGTCGCGCTGATCACGCTGATGGCGTGTTGCGGATTGTGGGTGCCCGCCAGCAGCGCGCGCATCGGCGTGATCGATCAGATTTTTACCCGCATCGGCGCGTCGGACGATCTCGCGGGCGGGCGCTCCACCTTCATGGTCGAGATGACCGAAACCGCGCACATCCTGCACACCGCGAGCAACCAGAGCCTGGTGCTGCTCGACGAAATCGGCCGCGGCACTTCGACTTTCGATGGCCTCGCGCTAGCCTGGGCGGTGGCGCGCCATCTGCTCACCGCAACGCGTGCGTTCACGCTGTTCGCCACGCATTACTTTGAACTCACGCAATTACCGCAGGAATTCAAACAAGCGGCTAATGTGCATCTTGATGCGGTCACGCACGGCGAAGACCTGGTGTTTTTGCATGCTGTTGAAGATGGCCCCGCCTCGCAAAGTTACGGTATCCAGGTTGCGCGCCTAGCCGGTATTCCCAGCCCGGTCATTCAAGCCGCACGTCGCCGACTCCGCGAACTCGAAGACGCGCAACTTCAACCCGGCCCGCAAGGCGATTTATTCGCCGCGCATATTCCCACCGACACACCGCCGCCGCATCCCGCGCTCGATCAATTGCGCGAACTCGATCCCGACACTTTGAGCCCCAAGGCCGCCCTTGAGATGCTGTATGCATTGAAGGCACATTTCTAAATAGCGCATTGAAAGCGTTTTTCTGACCCTCCGTTCCATTTAGTACCAGATTCCAGCCATTGTGTGGAATGCGTGTTAAGCGTCCCACACCTTAAGCAGCACAACTTGTGTACTCATCACTTAAGCCAGGTCAAACCGCTTCTCTCACGTTAAAGTCAATTCCGTAGGGGTACGCCTTTTGCTGAACTCAAATGTCCGCGTTTATTGCCAAGCAAGCCTGGCGTAAGAAACGCGGCCATAACTTCTATCAAGGACCTCAATAATGAAAACACCCCACAAACTTATTACCTCTTTAGCTTTCGCTTTATTAAGCACGCAGATTCACGCTGCCCAATTCTCTTTTTTGAATAGCCCGGTTAATCCGGATGCTTTCGGTAACAGCTATTCCGCTACCGTAAATGCGATCACACTCACGGTTACAGCGTGGTCCACTACGGGCATCGGCGGCAAGTTCCAAATTGCCGAACTTGAAATCTATTCTGGTTACGGTATGGGGGTATGCAATCGCGACGAGGGGGTGAATTGTTCGAATAGAGGCAATAATCATGCACTCGACAATCATGGGGCGGATGATTTAATCCTGTTCAGATTTTCGAGCGCGGTAAAACTCGACACGTTGAAACTTCTACAGTTTGGCGGAGATTCCGACTTAAATTTGTGGACGTGAAATGGGGTCATCAACCTCAATGGCATAGCGCCAAGCGCTTGGATCAGCCGCTTTAGTGACCAATAACAATAGCGCTAACACCGTACGTACTCTTAACCTGAGCACTTCTTTGACCGGCAATTACACCTGGTTTGCGGTGGCTCCGCGCATAGGTCAAGACGATGACTATGTAAAGTTACAATCTCTGACAATCAACGCTATTGCTCAACCCGTCCCCGAGCCTGGCACTTGGACCATGATGCTGGCCGGGCTAGGACTGATTGGATTTGCTGTAATTCGCCGCGTCTAGATTTTATTTAAATGTCTCGCCTGGAATTGAGTCGTCGAGTTGCAGGTGAGACTTTAAATGCTAGCCCCCGAAGCGGCAGATGGTTGCAAATTCGACGTTCGGTTGTTCGGTTTCCGCCAACTTGCCGCTCACATCGTTTTACTAGAGTTGTTACCTAGTCAAAACCCCGTTGTTTTACTTAAGCATTTTGATTCATAAGTTCCGTAAGCGGTATGGCATAACGGTTGCAGAGGTATAGAGCATAGCCCTCCGGGCATTGCAACGACGCAGGAGACACTGGCCGATTCTGTCAGCGAAGTTTCCGGTTGTTCACTCAGATAAGGAGTGTCAAATGAAACGTCTCGCCCTATTGACCGCGCTCATTGCTTTTAGCCATGCTGCTCAGGCCGAACCCAAAACCTACGTCATCGACAACGGCCATACTTCTTCACAGTTCAGCTTTAGCTACTTGGGCATTGCCAATCAGACGCATCGATTTGAAAAAACCAGTGGCAAGGTGGTGCTCGACCAGGACACAAAAACGGGTTCTGCTGAAGTGACTATCGATGCTACTTCGATTAACACCGGACACGCTTTATTCAACGAACAAATGCAGGCTGCGAGTTTTTTTGACACCGCCAAATATCCCACAATCACTTTTAAATCGAGCAAATTAACACTCGACGGCGATCAAATGAGACTGGAAGGCGACCTGACTATCAAAAACGTCACCCGGCCTGTCACTCTTACTGTGACTCAGTTTCAATGCCAGCCTAATCCTGGACTCAAAGCAGAAACCTGCGCTGCAAATGCAACCGTTACCGTCAAGCGCTCTGATTTCAATATGGGCAAATACGCGCTTATCGCGAGTAATAACGTCACGTTAAATTTGGCGATCCAGGCCATCAAAGAACAGCCCGCCATTCAGTTGGCTAACCGCGATCCGTTCAAATAATCGTTTAAAGTTTTAAACGCATCGTAAGCATTCACCTTGTTGCCGCCCCTCAACTAAGGGACGGCACGCGCCTGTATATGTTGTGATCTCTGAATTGCAATCCTCTCTATAAAAATCTCCGTCCTCTCGGGATACACTCACACTAACGTGAGAACAGAGGACACACTGTGCGATGCACCTTATCTAAACCTGTAGATCCCACCATTACGCCTCTCCATATCCTGCTGGTGGAAGACGACTTGCCGATAGCCGAAAATGTCATCCTCGGGCTGGAGCGTGAAGGGTTTTTTTGCTCGCACGTGATGCTGGGCACCGCTTGCCTGGGGTTCCTGCAATCCAACCAAGTAGACCTGGTGATCCTCGATGTTGGTTTACCCGACGCCAACGGTTTTGACATTTGCAAAACCATCCGCCGCACATCGGAACTGCCTGTCATTTTTTTGACTGCACGTTCAGATGAAGTGGATCGTGTTGTCGGCCTCGAAATTGGCGCTGACGATTACATTCTAAAACCCTTCAGTCCACGCGAACTGGTCGCGCGTGTCAAAACCATCCTGCGGCGTTGCAAATCCGAACCGCGCAACCAGTCGACTAAAAGCGAATTTGAAGTTGACGAAACACGCGCTTGCATTGTGTTTGCAGGGGTGCCGCTTGACCTGACCCGCGCCGAATTTTTTATGTTACGTGCACTCGTACACGCGCCACAAAAAGTGTTTAGTCGACAGGCCTTGATGGATGTCGCTGGCCTCGCTGACGCCAGTTTGGAGCGCGTAATTGATACGCATATCAAAACGCTGCGCGCCAAGCTTGCGGAGGTATCGCCCGAGCGCGAGTGGATTCGTACACATCGCAGTTTCGGTTATAGCCTTAACTCAGCCCCGTGAATTTTTTAATCCGCTTTTTGGTGGGGTATGCCATCGTCACGGGCATTGCGGTGCTGCTGGCGATGAAATTATTTTCTGATCAATTTGTGCCCGGCGTACGCCAGTCCGTCGAAGAAATGCTGGTTCAAACCGCCAATCTGCTGGCCGAAGTAGCGGCTCAGGAAATGCGTGTCGCCCCCGGCAACACTGCCAATATCGAGACGATGTTTGAGTCTTATCGCCAGCGCCAATTTGATGCGCGCATTTATGGCATTCAAAAAAATGACCCCGATCTGCGGGTATATGTCACCGACCCGCGCGGCCGCGTACTCTACGACAGCCGGGGTGAAGCGGCAGGGCAGGACTACTCGCACTGGCGCGACGTCAGTCGTACGCTACAGGGCCAATACGGCGCGCGCACCAGTCGAGAAAACCCTTACGACGACACCAGCTCCGTGATGTATGTTGCCGCGCCCATTCGGGTCGATGGCAAGATTGTCGGCGTCCTGTCGGTCGGCAAACCCTCGCGTTCGTTCCAGACTTTTATTGATCTGGGCCAGCGTGCAGTGAACAAGGCCGCACTCGGTTTGTTCGCCATTGCAATGTTGCTGGCATTAGCGTTTTCGTACTGGATGACGCGCGATTTGCGACGCCTGGTGATCTACGCAAACGAAGCTGCCGAGGGCAAGCGCCGCACTATTCCCATTGAGGGGCGCAGCGAATTAAAACGTCTGGCGCAAGCACTGGAACATCTGCGCGCCGAGCTCGACGGCAAAACCCATGTCGAACGCGTCACGCAACTGCTCGCGCATGAGTTGAAAAGCCCGATTGCCGCAGTGCAAGGCGCCGCCGAACTGCTGGAAGACGAGCACGACCCCACAAAACGCATACGGCTGGAACGCAACATCCGCCAGGAAGCCTTGCGCCTCCAAAAAATTGTCGAAGGCGTACTGGAATTGGCACGTGCCGAAAACCGGGATAGCCCGCCCACACGCGAGCCGCTGGATATGGTCACGCTGTTGGAAGAGGCCGTGAGTCTGCGCGAGTCCCGACTGGCAGAAAAAACGCTGCGCATTCGCGCTGACCTACCCGCCAGCACCTCATTGCAAGGTGACCGCTTTCTACTGCAACAGGCCTTGTTAAATCTGCTCGACAATGCCATCGATTTTAGCCCGTCAGGCGGCACGATCCATGTGCATCTGAGCCGGGTTGACGATCAACTTGAACTCCGTGTACGCGATGAAGGCGCGGGTATCCCGGATTATGCTTACAGCCGATTGTTCGAGCGCTTTTATTCCACCCCCCGCCCTGACACAGGTCAGCGGGGGACAGGGTTGGGCCTAAACCTGGTTGAGCAAGCTGCGCGTCTGCATGGCGGCACGATCACTTTAACTAACCATCCCGATGGCGGTGCGGAAGCGGTGTTGTCGCTGCCTACAATACGCACAAACTCCATCTAAAACACACACACGCTTCACGTCTCCCCCATCGTCGTTTCATATGCTATCCGCTCCAATACTCAGGGAGCGAATATGAACCGAAATCTTATTTTTAAATTGTTGGCGCTCGCGATAATGGCGATGGTGTTGATCATTGCGTTAACGCGTATCGAATGGAAGGTGCAGGAGCGAAAGGCTACACGCGACGCCGTAGTCAGCAGCATTTCCAGCCAATACAGCGATGCGCAGCAAATTGCCGGACCGTTACTGTGGCTGCGTTGCAGCGAAGCCCGCTCGACCACGCGACTGGACGAAAAAGGCCAACGCCACATTGAGCAAGAACAAGTCGATTGCTCACGCTTGGTGCGCCCCGCCGACCTGACAGGGAAAGGCAATCTGGTGGTCAGCGAACGCTACCGCGGCATTTACAAGGCACGTATTTATCTGGCTAGTCTGCGGATGCAGGCACGGTTTTTAAAACCGGAATTGAACCTGAAACCTGGCCAAACCTTGCAGGCGGCGTATTGGGTATTTGGCGTGTCTGACCCGCGCGGGCTTAAGCGGATTGATGTGCGCAATGACTTGAATCAGCGCCTCGAAGCGCATCCTGGTACAGCGGGCAGTCCGTTGACCAGCGGCTTTCACGTGGAAATTCCGCTCGCGAACTTGGAATTGCGGCAAAGCCTCACAGCCGATATCGAACTTGCGGGAAGCGCGCGGCTCGACTGGGTACCGGTCGCGAGCAATAACGACTTCAGTTTAAATTCCACTTGGCCGCATCCCAGTTTTGCAGGCCATTACTTACCCGACACGCGCGAAATCAGTGATGCCGGATTTTCCGCACGGTGGCGGCTAAACGATTTTGCGGTGGATGGCGATAAGGTGCTGACGAAAACCACCAGCGCGCCTAGCCAACCCGACTCCACCGATGCCGCTCAACCCAATGCCTCCACCTGGTTTGCGCACAGCCTGGGCGTATCGCTGATCGATCCAGTAGACGCGTATGTGCAAAGCGACCGCGCGGTGCGCTACGGCTTTTTGTTCATTCTGCTCACACTGGGTGGCTTCTTTCTATTTGAGTTGCTCAAGCGCCAGACCATTCATCCGTTGCAATACCTACTCACCGGATTCGCGGTGGTCGTATTCTTTTTATTGCTGCTCGCGCTGTCTGAGCACACGGGGTTTTTGATCGCTTATGTCGTGGCCTCAGCGGCTTGCACGCTGCTCATCACTGCCTACGGTCGGACGCTATTGGGCAGCTGGAAAGCCAGTGCGGTGCTCAGCGTAGGCTATGCCGGGCTGTTCGGAGGGCTATATCAATTGCTCGCGTCGGAAGACCACGCGCTGTTGATGGGCGCCTGGCTCACCTTTGGCGTGCTGGCGGCAACCATGTATCTCACGCGCAAGCTGGATTGGCGCGAAATCGGTCGCACCCCTGCACCCGTCATCACTCAACCACAATAAGGAGCAGTACGATGTTTTTCGCACATTTACACAAGGATAGGTTCATCTCTACTTTGATTCAGCGTGCGCGCGGCGGGATCGATGAAGCTGTTTATCATTCCCGTTTGCTCAATGAGAAACGAAATGTCATGTTGAAATATCCGGCTTCACTTGTTCGCATTTGTATTGTGTTGGGCGTGACGTTGTTGGCTAATCCTGTGTGGGCCGCCAATCCCGTCGCTACGTCAAATGCATTTGACGCGTTGCTCTCATTACCTCAGACCCAACCTCTGGAAGGCGAGTGGAACCACGTTGCGCCTGACGGATTTAGCGGCGAGGACGAAACAACGTTAATCCGTTGGCTGGCAAAGCAAAAACAGTCAGGTGCGGATTTCAACCAGATACGACATCAGGGCACGATGCTGCATCACGCCATCCGCGGCGGCCTGGATGCCACGGCCCTTTGGCTGTTGGCGCATGGAGCCGATCCACTTAAAACCCTCGAAAACGGCGAACAGGATCGGCCTGATGCGCTGGATTTGTCGATTCAGTATCGTCGTTGGCCGGTTGCCAACGCGCTGCTCAAAATACCGAGTGTCACGGCTCCCGGTCGCTCGCCCCAATTGATGCTCGCCTGGCAGGCGGCTCAAGGTGAAAATGAGCTGAGGGTGGTCGACCAATTACGCGCGCGACGGCTACCACTCCCCAAGGGAGATGCCGCCGAAAAACTCCTCGGGTTTTCGCTGGAGCGGCAGTGGATGAAGGTGTCGCTGGCCTTGCTTGATAAGGGAGTGACGCGTGCGACACCAAGCGGATATGGCTGGGCAGCGTCCAACAAAATGGGCGCCGATACCGATATCGAATCTGCGGATGCCCGTCTTGTCGCCCCGATATTTCCTTATCTGATTACCCACGCAACTAGCGCACGCGATGTGGAGTCGCTATGGCGTTTACGCATCCGCCGCCCTTTTGCCGATGCGGCCTTCACCCGACAAGTCGTGCTGCGCATTCTTGCTGCGCCGAGCCCACCGCCAGTCAAGCGCGCCCTGCTGGAACGATTGCCTCCCCAGGCGCTGAAAACAGCATTCAATGATGCAGAGGTGCTCAATCGCTGGGTGCAATGGTCGGTACAACTGCCCCGGGCCGAAGGCGATTGGGCATTCTCGGCTCTCGGCGACCTCTCCACGCAGCACCCCATTGCGTTGCTCGATGCCATGTTAAAAAATGCCAGCTGGTTCGACGACAATGCGCCCCCAGCGAAAGAGCTGACCGCTGGCTGGGCGCGGCTGCTCGCAGGCTTGCATGCTCCCTTGCCGGTTGAAATGAATGGCAAGCTCTGGATGTTCGTGCCCCGCGCACAACGGCCGATTTTGTTACGTATGGGCTATAAACCCAGCGACAAAGAACTTGGCGACTGGCTGGAGCGCAACAACAAGGAAGCCATCCTCTCGTTGTGGCCTCAACTCCTGGCGGCTATGCCGGAACTTGCGGCACGCATTCATGAACCGCTGCTCGCGTCCTACGCTCCTGAGAATGGCTATACCTGCAACTGGGGCGGGGTACGCCAGGAAGTCCTGGACAAAGCGCATGCGCTTTTGGCAGCAAGTTTCAGACCGGGTAAGCCGGTTGTTCTGGATGCAGGCTGCTTGGCGGCAACATCGCCCGCGATCCTGCAATCGTTGAAGACGGCTGGGCTGATTGCGTTCCAGGCGCCCTCGCCCGCCGAAATAAATCGCTTCGTGGTTGAAACGCCTGCCTGTCACTTCAGCGCTAACCACGTCTGGCGTCGTGGTTTGATTCAACACCGCAGCCTCGGCGACATTCCTATCGACGGCATGCAAATAATTTCTGTGCCGGGAGAAGCGGATTGCGCCCTGCTGGTATGGGGTGGTGACGCAGGGGGGCGAGTGTCCTTCGATGAGGATAGCTTTACCGGCATGCAGCACTTTTCGCCGTGTGGGGATGGGCACTTTGCCGCCGCCATTTGGCGCGTAGCGGGCGATACCTTGCAGCAGACCGAATTGGGCGAGGATATGCCCGCAATCCAGGGGGCATT
>JAYWDZ010000192.1:0-11306 GCA_043779595.1 Nitrosomonadales bacterium | reverse complement strand
GGTAAAACAACGACTTTGTACGCGGCGATTAGCGAAATCAATCACGGTCGCGACAAAATTATCACCATCGAAGACCCGGTTGAATATCATCTGCCCGGTGTACTGCAAATCCCCGTGAACGAGAAAAAGGGCCTCACGTTTGCGCGCGGCCTGCGCTCGATTTTGCGCCATGACCCGGACAAGATCATGGTAGGCGAGATCCGCGACGCCGACACCGCACAAATTGCGGTGCAGTCTGCGCTCACGGGTCATCTGGTCTTCACCACGGTGCACGCGAATAACGTATTCGACGTGATCGGCCGCTTCATTCACATGGGCGTTGACCCTTATAGCTTTGTGTCGGCGTTGAACGGCATCGTGGCGCAGCGCCTGCTGCGCGTCAATTGCACCCATTGCGCCGCGCCCGTCACGCCCTCGGCGGAGTTGCTGGAAGTTTCAGGTTTAAACGCCGAAAAAACCGTGGGCTTCAACTTTAAGCACGGCTCAGGCTGCGGCCATTGTCGCGGCACGGGATATCGCGGGCGCCGGGCAGTCGCTGAAATTCTGCTGATGACCGATGTATTGCGCGAGCTGATTGTGTCGCGTGCGCCTATCGGCCAAATCAAGGAAGCCGCCGCGCGCGGGGGTACGCGCAATTTGCGCGAAACCGCATTGGAATTGGTCAGCCAGGGCGAAACCACATTGGAGGAAATCAATCGTGTCACTTTGGTCGCGTGATCAACTCCGTATTGCGCTTGCGCCTAATGGGCTGGCGCTGGTGCGGCATCGGGGCAACCCCGCTAAACCCACTGCGAGCAAGTCCATCGCTTGCGACACGCGCGACTGGCAAAGTCTGATGCCCCTACTCGAACGCGAACTGGCTGATGTGGCCTGGCGTGGCGCGGGGGCAGAAGTCGTGTTGTCCAATCATTATGTGCGTTATGTATTGACGCCCCCGCCAGGCAAGGCGCTGGGGCAGGCCGAAGAAGAAGCCCTGGCCGCCGCCAGCTTTCGCGAAATTTATGGTGCTGAAGCTGATAATTGGCGCATACGTGTACAGAGCCAGCCGCCGCAATTTGGGCTCGTGGGCGCAGCGATTGATGAAAGTCTGGCGTTGCAGCTGGGCGACCTATTTCAGCGCCAAAATGTGACCGATTGGGCCTTGAATCCACTGGCGACTCTGGCCGCGCAAAGTTACTCGCAGGCAGCCGATTGGTGGGTGTTGGCTGAACCCGGCTGGATGTGTTTATTCAAATCTGCGGGGGGTTACTGGCGCTACTTGAGTAGCCAGGCCGTCGACGATAATTGGCGCAGCACCTTGCCCGAAATGCTGGAACGCGAAGCGCGCATGGCGGGCGACAATTCGGCAGCAAAACCTCAAACCGCATTTATTCAATCCATCGGCATGGGCCACGGTTCGCCCCCCCAAGCGGAGGGATGGAATTGGCGCCTCGCCAAGCAGAGCAGCCTCGAACACGGCGTGTTAGCGCTGGCGATGGGTTAAGCGATGGCTACGCTTAATTTTGATTTTCGCCCCCCGTCGACTCGGCCTCGCCCTGTCAGTGTCGCGTTGTTAGTGGCCGGCTTATTGGTGCTCGGAGCCAGCTTATTTAATATGCAGCGCGCCAACGAAATGCACGATAACCGCGCGCAGCAAGTGGCTGCCCTTGAAGTGGCTCAGCAAAAACGCACGCCGAGTCGTGTACGTGTTAACCGCACCCGTTCGACCGTCGACATTGCCCAATTAGCCAGAGCGCGAGTCCGAAGTAGCCTGGACTATTCCTGGCAGCCCGCGTTCGCGGCACTTGAAGCCACCCACACGTCCAAGATCGCGCTTGTTTCTCTGGAAGCCTCACAGGCTAAACAACAGTTGCGACTGGTCGCCGAAGCGCGTCGCCTCGCCGATGCGGTCGAATATGCAAATCAACTCAGCCACCAAAACGGTGTAAAACTCACTTCGTTATTGCAGCATCAGGTGCAGGAAAAAGACCCGCAACATCCGGTGCGTTTCACGCTATTGATGGAAATTCGCCCATGAATATTTTAATGTGGCATGCGCATCAATGGGCTCGCCGTTTGGGCCGCAGCGGTATCGCCGGGTTGCTGATGATCGCAGTGGCGGTACTCATCCAGTTTGCGCGTACCGTGCCTCTACAAGCTGAAACTGCCGCCCTGGATACCCGTCTGATTAGCTTGCAAACCGCCAACAAGCGAGTGGTAGCGCCCCCTGTGAATGTACCTGCCAGCGGATTTACCGATAGGTTGCCTCCCACAACCGCTGCCTCGGCGGTGATTGGTCAGCTCGAACAGTTGGCGCATGCCCATGGCATACAACTCCTGCGGGGCCAGTATGCTCAAACGCCGGTGGCGGGCACTTCGTTACTGCGCTGGCAATTAACGCTGCCCATCGAGGCGGAATACCCCAAGCTCATGGCTTTTATTGCCGCCAGTTTGCAGGCGCAGCCGACTCTCGCGCTGGACGAACTCAAATTGAAACGCGACACCATCAATACGCCTGTGCTGGATGCCGACGTGCGTTTTAATTTGTATTTGCGGGAGTCGGCGCCATGACCGAAAAACGGCGTCGGACACTGCTGTTTACCGCGTTGGCAGGCGCGCTTGGGTGGTCCTTGTGGTTGGCGCTCGGCGACGGTGGGTCGGATAACGCTTCCACCGACGATCTGGCCGTAGAAAACGTCGTACATAAAAAAGCGCTCCCCCGCACGGCGGTCACGAATCCCGCGCCTACCAAGATCATTGTTGTGGATAACAAGACCCGCGCCACGTTGCATGCGGCGCGGGTGAACCTCTTTCCCAAGCAGACTTGGTACATCGCACCGCCCCCACCCCCGCCCCCGCCACCCCCTCCGCCACCCCCGCCGCCTCAAGCGCCCGGCTTACCTTTCGCTTACATGGGCCGTTGGATGGAAGGCGGCAAAAATACCTATTACCTGAGCCGGGGGAATGAGCCCGTGGCGGTACGTGAAGGGCAAGTGCTTGATGGCGTCTGGCGTTTGGAGCCAGTGAATGGCGCGACCCTGAATTTCACCTACATCCCTTTGAACCAAACGCGCAGTCTGCGCACTGGAGACTAAGTTGCAGCGCCAAAATTATCTATTACTGGGCTTGTTAATAACCAGCTTATCGGGCTTGCCGGGTTGCGCCAGCAAGGGTTTGACTGAGAGTCGAAAACTCCTTGCAGAGGGCAAAACGCAGGAGGGCCTGAATAGATTGCGCGCGGGCGTCGCCGAAGAACCTGACAACGTTGAACTCAAGCAGCTATACCACACGCTACGCGAAAAAACGAACAACGAGATTTTGCTTAAAGCGCAACGTGACATTGAGGCAGGCAATTACGATGCTGCGGAAGCGCAGATACGTCGCGTGTTATCGATCCATCCTGAGAACCCGATCGCACTCAACATGCTGGCGAATCTCAAAAATAATATGCAATACAATAAAACCCTAGCCGAGGCGGAAAAACTGCTCAGTCAGGGCAAGCCAGGCGAGGCTATCGACAAAGCCCGCACGATATTGGCGCAAACCGTATCGCATCCGGGCGCTGAGGGTTTAATTCGGCGTGCTCAAGCCAGTCGCGCCCGCGAAGAGATTACCCCGCGCGCACTTGCAGCCAAATATCAAAAAAACGTCACGCTGGAATTTCGTGATGCGCCGTTGCGTAACATTTTCGACATGATTTCCAAGCAATCCGGGATCAACTTCGTGTTTGATAAAGACGTTCGCCTGGATACCAAAGCCACTTTGTATGCGCGTGAAACCCCCATTGGTGAAGCGGTCGAGTTGTTGCTGATGACCGGCAGTCTGGTGAAGAAAATCATCAACTCCAACACTTTATTGATTTACCCAAACCTGCCCCAAAAGCTGAAGGATTACAAAGAGCTGGTGGTAAAAAGTTTTTATCTAGGCAACGCTGACGCCAAGAGCACCCTGATCATGCTTAAAACTTTGCTGAAGGCCAAGGATGTCTTCATCGACGAGCGCCTGAACCTGTTGATCATGCGCGATACCCCCGAAGTGATACGCCTGGCAGAAAAGCTGATTGCCGTGCAGGATTTACCCGAAGCCGAAGTGATGCTGGAAGTGGAAATCCTGGAAGTAAAACGCAGCAAGCTGACCGATTTAGGCGTGCAATATCCCAACCAGTTTTCGCTGTTATTTGTGCCTCCGGCCGCTACGGCTGTCGTAACCCCAGGCGGAAATGTCTTTACGACAACTCCTTCTGCTTCCGCTACTGCACTTACCGTTCAAAGCTTGAAAAGGATTGCTGCGAATCAAATCGCAATCAGTCCTACCCCGACGGTTAATCTGCAAAAAGACGATAGCGACGTGAACATTCTGGCCAATCCGCGCATTCGGGTAAAAAACCGCGATAAGGCCAAAATTCATATTGGCGATAAGGTGCCGGTGATTACTTCGAACGCCACTTCTACTGGCGTGATTTCCGAGTCGGTGTCCTATCTGGATGTGGGCCTGAAGCTGGACGTGGAACCCATTGTGATGCAGCGCGACGATGTTCAGATCAAGGTCAATTTGGAAGTCTCTAATATTGTGCGTGAAATCCGTAGTGGGAGTGGCACGCTCACTTATCAAATCGGCACACGCAATGCCGGGACTACCTTGCGTCTTAAAAATGGTGAAACTCAGGTGCTGGCAGGCTTGATCTCGGACGAAGATCGCAGTGCGGGCAGCCGCATTCCGGGCTTGGGCGATTTGCCGGTGCTCGGCAGGCTGTTTTCCAGCCAACGAGACGAGCGCAATAAGACCGAGATCGTATTGTTGATTACGCCGCGCGTGCTGCGGACGGTAGAAGCTCGCGAGCCATCCTTGACCGAATTCCAAAGTGGCACCGAAAACAGTATTGGCGGAAATGGCGCCAGTTTTGGCAGTTCCGCGCCCACTTTTTCCTCGGCCAACGAAGACGTCAATATCGATAATGCTGCGGATATTCAGCAAGCGCAGGATGCAGCCGAAGCGCTCGACGCGGCGGCAGCCCAGGCGGCGGCGGAAGCGGCGCGAAATGCTCAACGTGGCGGATCGCCCGGCAATCCCACCTTCCCGATTCCGCCTCCGGCGCCTACTTTCACGCCCCCACAGCCGTTGCCGCAAGCGCCTCAACCCCCGATTTTCCCCCCCGCGAGTCCGGTGACGCGTCCGCCAATCATAAATACCCCTGGAGCAAACTGATTGAAACGGTGGGCTCGCTCAGTAATACCAGTGAGGGGCTTCACCCTGATCGAGCTGGTGGTCACCATCGCGATACTGGGGTTGCTGGCGACAGTGGCGGTACCCTTTGCGCAGCTGGTGCAACAGCGCCAAAAGGAGGCTGAGTTGCGTGATGGCTTAAAACTGATACGCAATGCCATCGACGCCTATAAACAGGCGGTGGTGGAAAAACGTATTCCTCGTCCCGCTGACGCCACCGGCTATCCCCCTGATCTTGACGTGCTGTGGCAAGGCGTCGCGGACGCCACCAAACCCGACGACAGCAAAATTTATTTCTTGCGCCGCTTGCCGCGCGATCCTTTTTTTCCGGATGCTGCCGCCGCCCCGGCGGTTACCTGGGGCAAACGCAGCTATGCCAGCCCGCCTGACGAACCGCAGGAAGGCGACGATGTCTATGATGTGTATTCACTGTCTGAAAAAACAGGGTTGAATGGAGTACGTTATCGTGAGTGGTAAACGGCGCGGCAGGGGGCGAGGGTTTACGCTAATCGAGCTTTTGACAGTGATGGCGATCATCGCGTTGTTACTGGCGCTGGCGTTGCCGAGGTACTTTAACCATATCGACAAATCGCGCGAAGTGATCCTCAAACAAGACCTGGCGGTGATGCGCGACGCCATCGATAAATTCCACGGCGACAAAGGCCGTTACCCCGAAAGCCTGAACGAGCTGGTAGATACCCGTTATCTGCGCGCACTGCCGATTGACCCGATTACCGAGGCACCGAATACCTGGGTGATTTTACCGCCACCCGCGGATGAAACCGGTGCAGTGTACGACGTGAAAAGCAGCGCGCCGGGTACTGCCAAAGATGGCACTGCATTTAGCGAGTGGTAGCCCATGATACGGCGCCAATCCGGATTCAGTTTTCTACTGGTATTGCTACTCATAGTCTTGATGGGAATGGGCTTGGGCGTGGCCGGCACGCTTTGGCATACTGAATCGCAGCGCGCAAAAGAAGCCCAACTTTTATATGTTGGCGAACAATATCGCAAGGCTATTCGCAGCTATGTGGAAAGTCCTGCCGTAGCAGGCGCCGCCAAGCACTTTCCTAAAAAACTGGATGATTTAATACTGGACACGCGTCAGAACACCCTGTTATTGCGCCACTTGCGAAGACTGTATCCCGACCCCCTCACGGGCAAAAACGATTGGGGCCTGATTATGGATGAAAGCAATCAGCAGATCAGCGGGGTGTATAGCAAGGCACCCGGCGAGCCGCGCAAGCAGCAAGGCTTCGGTATTAATCAGAAAAATTTTGCGGCGGCCACGAGTTATGCCGATTGGCGTTTTGAAGTGGTGAAAACTCAGCCGCCCGTCACAGCCGCTTCTACTCAACCCTCTCCGACGACTGAGTCGACTGAGTCTCCCCTAACGGCCGCCCCGCAAGTTAAGACGAATAAAGTCCAGGTTGCACCAATAACTCGCCCCTGAATGGGCTTGCGTTTACAGGCAGCTATGGCACCAGGTGACATCCAATTTCATCCAGATAGCACCGCCTCGGAAATAACCCGGTAGGAGCGGCGTTCGAATTAATCGCGCGTTAATTGCGCTGGTATACGTCTTCAAAACGCACGATATCGTCTTCACCCAGATAAGAACCCGACTGCACTTCGATCATGTGCAGGTCAATCTTGCCTGGATTTTCGAGCCGGTGTGTCGTGCCTAGCGGAATATACGTCGACTGGTTTTCTGTCAGTAACTCGATCTCTTCGCCGCAAGTAACCCGCGCGGTCCCGGATACGATAATCCAGTGTTCGGCGCGGTGATGATGTTTTTGCAGGCTGAGTTTTTCGCCGGGCTTAACCATGATGCGCTTGACCTGAAAGCGTTCACCCTCATCGATACCTTCATACCAGCCCCACGGGCGAAATACCTGCTTATGCGTGAGATGCTCGCAGCGGTTGGCGGCTTTCAATCGGTCGACAAGCTTTTTGACATCCTGCACCCGGTCTTTGTGCGCGACCAACACCACGTCGGTGGTTTCAACGATCACCAGATCCGACACCCCTAACGCGGCCACCATGCGCGATTCTGCACGCACAAAATTATTGGCCGATCCTTCCAGCATCACGTCGCCCCGCACCACATTCCCTACGGCATCTTTATCGCCCACTTCCCATAGCGCGGTCCACGCGCCGATGTCGTTCCAGCCGATATCCGTCGGTACTACTGCTGCACGGGTCGTGCGCTCCATCACCGCATAGTCAACCGATTCCGCCGGGCAGGCCTCGAACTCAGCCGCACCCAGCCTGAGAAAATCCAAATCCTGTACCGCAGCGGTAAGGGCTGCACGACTCGCGTCCAGAATATCCGGCCGAAAAAGTTCGAGCTCAGCCAAAAAATCGCTGGCGCGGAACAGGAACATGCCACTGTTCCAGTAGTAATCGCCGCTGGCGACATAGGCCTGCGCGGTTTTCAGATCAGGTTTTTCGACGAAGGCTGAGACTTGATAAGTCGCAGCATCTGTAGCCAGCGCTGCGCCCTTGCGAATATAGCCGTAACCCGTCTCAGGCGTCGGTGCCTTGATGCCAAAAGTGGTGAGCTGGCCGGTTTGAGCAGCGGCGGATGCGTGACGTATCGCGGTATGAAACGCTGCCACATCGCTAATCAAATGATCCGCGGGCAATACCAGCATCAGCGCATCCGGGTCGTCTTCTTTAAGCATTAATGCGGCTATTGCAATAGCCGGAGCGGTATTGCGCCCGACCGGCTCTAATACAATCGCTGCCGGTTTGAGATTAATCTGGCGTAATTGCTCCGCCACCATAAAGCGATGCTCGGCATTGCACACCATCAATGGCGCGGCCATTTCTGCCATATCCGTCAGGCGAGCGACGGTCTCTTGCAACATACTGAATTTGGAGGCCAGCGGTAGAAGTTGTTTGGGCAGCGCAGCACGCGACAACGGCCACAAGCGTGTGCCCGACCCCCCTGAAAGAATGACTGGATGAATAGTTGCCAAGATAATCCTCTAAGCGTTATTAGATGGGGACATAAGCACGGGTCATTCTCCCTGAATGCCACGACAGGTCAGCCCGGTTCATGCCTTGGCTGATCAATATAACTTAAAAATTTTAACTTTTTATGAGAGAACCAGACCGATTAACAATCGCGCTTCGAATTGTATTTAAATATTCTAAAGTCGGTCATAAAAAAGACGTAATAGAAAATACCGATGTGCTTATATGTGTCGGGTGTTAATTGATTCCCTGTTGTACCCCGGTATTTAGGGCTCACGCCTAGGCTCCTCCTCTAGTCTTACCGGCTTTTTATGCGGCGCCCCCGGCGCCGCATAATTTTTTCAGGCAGCTACTTATTTCAGGCTGTTACGGCTTCTTCAAACTCGAGTTTGATCTCGCCTTTTTCATCCACATCGACAATCACGTGCCCACCCTGCGCTAAGCGGCCAAACAATAACTCATCCGCCAGTGCTTTGCGTATAGTTTCCTGTATCAATCTAGCCATGGGGCGTGCACCCATTAGCGGGTCAAAGCCTTTTTTCGCAAGGTGCTGCTTGAGCGCATCAGTAAAGCTGGCTTCGACTTTTTTCTCATGCAGCTGCTCTTCGAGTTGCATCAGGAATTTATCGACGACCTGCATCACAATCGGTTCGCTTAAAGAGCCGAAAGGAATAATGGCATCCAGGCGGTTGCGGAATTCAGGCGTAAACATACGCTTGATTTCGCCCATCTCGTCGCCGTGCTCTCGCGAATTGGAGAAGCCGATCGTGGCTTTATTGAGCATTTCTGCGCCTGCGTTGGTGGTCATCACCAACACCACATTGCGGAAATCCGCCTTGCGGCCATTGGTATCCGTCAGCGTGCCGTGATCCATCACCTGCAGCAACACATTGAAAATATCCGGATGCGCTTTTTCCACTTCGTCCAGCAACACGACCGAATACGGATGCTTGGTGACGGCTTCGGTTAATAAACCGCCTTGATCAAAACCGACGTAGCCGGGTGGCGCGCCGATCAAGCGCGACACCGCGTGACGCTCCATATATTCCGACATATCGAAGCGAATCAACTCCACGCCCAGCACATATGCCAATTGCCGCGCGACCTCGGTTTTGCCTACGCCGGTGGGGCCGGAGAACAGGAAGTTACCGATGGGCTTTTGCGGGTTGCCCAATCCGCTACGCGACATTTTGATAGCCGAAGCCAGCGCCTCAATCGCAGCATCCTGACCAAACACCACCGCTTTTAAATCGCGATCCAGTGTCTTCAACGATTCTTTATCGTTGGACGACACGCTCTTCGGTGGAATCCGCGCCATCTTGGCGATGATGTCTTCGATTTCGCGCGGGGTAATCACGCGTTTTTGTTTTGACTTTGGCAAAATGCGTTGCGCGGCACCGGCTTCGTCAATCACGTCGATGGCCTTATCGGGCAAATGCCGGTCGTTGATGTAACGCGCAGCCAATTGCGCCGCCGTGGTAAGCGCAGCCGCGGTGTATTTCACGCCATGATGGTCCTCAAAGCGCGACTTCAAACCGCGCAGAATAGCTACTGTCTCGCTAATCGAGGGCTCAGGCACATCCACTTTTTGAAAGCGCCGTGACAAGGCATGGTCTTTTTCAAAAATGCCGCGATACTCTGTATAAGTAGTTGCGCCGATGCAGCGCAACTGTCCGGACGACAGTGCAGGCTTTAGCAAATTGGAGGCATCCAACGTGCCGCCAGAAGCAGCTCCCGCTCCGATAAGTGTATGGATCTCATCAATAAACAAAATCGCTTTGGGGTCATCGGTCAATTGCTTTAATACGCCTTTGAGGCGCTGCTCAAAGTCGCCGCGATATTTTGTGCCTGCCAACAGCGCACCCATGTCGAGTGAATAGACGGTGCCTTGTCCCAGGATTTCCGGCACGGTGCCTTCTACGATGCGACGTGCCAATCCTTCAGCGATCGCGGTTTTGCCCACGCCCGCTTCGCCCACCAGTAAGGGGTTATTTTTACGTCTACGGCACAAAGTCTGAATCACGCGCTCGAGTTCGAGTTCGCGTCCGATTAACGGGTCGATTTTGCCCGCCAAGGCGAGCGTGTTCAGGTTCTGCGTAAAGCTGTCGAGTGGAGTCGCAGGCGCAGCTTCTGCAGCACTCTCCCCGGCTTCTTCCAAACGGGCCGGTTCGCTCTGCGGCGTTTTGGTGATGCCATGCGAAATGAAATTGACGATGTCGAGCCGCGAGACGCCCTGCTGAGTCAAGAAATACACCGCGTGCGAATCTTTTTCGCCAAAAACCGCGACGAGCACGTTGGCCCCGGTGACTTCCTTTTTGCCTGACGATTGCACGTGCAGAATTGCGCGCTGAATAACGCGTTGGAACCCGAGCGTAGGCTGGGTATCCACATCTTCAACACCCGCAGCTTTGGGCGTATGTTCTTCGATGAACTTGACCAGTTGCTCGCGCATATCCTCGATTTTTGCGCCGCACGCGCGCAACACTTCGATGGCTGAGGGGTTATCCAGCATCGCCAGCAACAAGTGCTCCACCGAAATCAGCTCGTGGCGTTTTTGGCGCGCGTCCATAAACGCCATATGCAATGTAACTTCAAGTTCCTGGGCAATCATTTCTATGTTTCCTCCATCGTGCACTGCAACGGATGTTGATGCTGTCGTGCAAAATCAATCACCTGATCCACTTTTGTGGTGGCGATATCCTTGGGGAATACGCCGCACACACCTACACCCTCAGTATGCACTTTGAGCATAATTTGGATAGCCCGTTCTCGATCCATTGCAAAAAACTTTTGCATAACCAACACTACAAACTCCATCGGCGTGTAGTCGTCATTCAAAAGCATCACCTTGTACAGAGGCGGAGGCTTGACCCGCGTAGGCGCGGGCTCCAGTAAAGTATTTCCTTCTCGCTTGGTCGCCATGCCTTGATTATGCCGAAAGTACAGTAGCTATTTTGAGGGGGCGGAAAGATATTTCAAGTCCAACGGCATAAGGGACTTAAAACTTAAGATGTGCTGATTATTAAATACTGGCGGAGAGGGTGGGATTCGAACCCACGGTGAACTTGCGCTCACGCCTGATTTCGAGTCAGGTACATTCGACCACTCTGCCACCTCTCCGG
>JAYWDZ010000191.1:0-4533 GCA_043779595.1 Nitrosomonadales bacterium | reverse complement strand
AAATTGGGCCTGAAACTTCTACGATTCGTCCCGAATACGCTACCGTCTCCAAGCCGGAGTTCGCTTCCGGCATCCAGTCGCTTGAGTGGCGAAGTGATCCTGCCACCTCGACGAGTGAGGACGCTGTGCCTCCCATCGTGAGTGATGCGGACGTATGGCAACGAATTCGAAGCGGCTTCAAGTTTTCCGGCCCCCCCAATCCCCTAACGACTGCGCATGAAAACTGGTATGCCGCACATCCGGACTATGTGAAACGCATGGTTTTGCGCTCGCGGCGCTACTTATTCCATATCGCGACTGAGGTCGAGCGTCGCGGAATGCCGATGGAAATAGCCTTGTTGCCCATGATAGAGAGCGCATTTAATCCAAAGGCGTATTCCACCGCCGCGGCCTCGGGCATTTGGCAGTTCATTCCCTCTACCGGACGTAATTACGGCCTAAAACAGGATCACTGGTACGACGGTCGTCGTGATATCCCTGCCGCCACCAACGCAGCCCTGGATTATTTAGCCAAACTCTATCGCGATTTTGGCGACTGGCAATTGGCGCTGGCGGCTTACAACTGTGGGGAAGGGTGTGTCGGCCGCGCTATCAAGAAAAACATTCAGCTGGGATTGCCCACCGATTACGCCAGCTTGTCTTTATCCAACGAAACTCGGCATTACGTTCCTAAATTGCTTGCCATCAAAAATCTGGTGCTCGACCCCATGCGCTTTGGCGTGGCATTGGATGTTTTGCCCAATCAGCCGTATTTTGCGCAAGTTGAAATGCATGCCAGTATGGATGTGAGATCTGCCGCTCGTTTGGCCGGGATGGAACTGGATGATTTTACTGCTTTGAATCCAGCGTTTTCACGCAACCTTATCCGTTCCGATACGCCAATCAATATTCTCGTCCCGGTCGACAAAACCGACCATTTTCAGGACAGTTTAAAAAACGGTACTTGGGATACCTGGACGTCGTATTACGCAAAGAAAGGCGAGCGGCTGGAAACGCTAGCGAGTCGCTTCGATACCTCGCTCGCTCGACTCAAAGAGCACAACACCTTTAACCTTCAACGTGGCAAGCTTGTACGCCCTCAAACCATTCTGATTCCGGTCAAAGGGCGCGCGACTGTGGCCAAAAAACCCGAAAATTTTGAATTAGCGTCTACGGTATCAAACCGCCATACCGTGACTGCTGGGGAAACACTTTTCTCAATTGCACGGCGTTACAACCTTACCGTGAGTGCGCTGAAACTGGCTAATCCTGAAATTAATTCAACCGTGCAAACGGGTCAAATCCTATCGCTACCGATTAAGCTAAAAGAGTCGAATCCGCTTAAAGTAAGTAGCGCCGTCGAACTTCCTGTTAGCAGCAACATTGCGATAACGCAAAAAATCAAGAGCAAAGACGGCTTGAATTAAGCCGTTTAGGCTTTAAGGCGGCTGGCGAATTTGGCGCGCGCTTTCACTACTTTCGGTGCCACGACTGCCTGGCAGTAGGCTTGATTAGGGTTAGCCTCAAAATACCCCTGATGGTAGTCTTCAGCAGGGTAAAAAGTCGTTGCGGCAACCACTTCAGTAACGATAGGGCCTGTAAACGCCCGCTCTGCATCCAATGCCGCAATTATGCTGGTTGCCTCAGCTTGCTGTTCAGGCGTGTGGTAAAAAATAGCCGAGCGATATTGCGTCCCCACATCATTTCCCTGGCGATTTTTCTGCGTAGGGTCATGCAATGCAAAAAATATTTCCAGCACGTCGCGGTATGAAATTTGGGTTGAATCAAAACTGATTTGGACTACTTCGGCGTGCCCTGTATCACCCCGGCAGATATCTTTGTAGGTGGGATTAAGCGTATGGCCGCCCATATAACCCGATAGCGCAGACTCTACTCCACGCATCCGGTTAAACACTGATTCGATACACCAGAAACACCCTCCCGCCAGCGTTGCGATTGTGAGTGACATGGTGTGTCTCCTGTTAAGTGACGGGAATAGTGTCTTTGAACGAGGGTCGGTCAGCCAGCTTTTCGGCGAGCATGGCAAGATTGGGATGCGTTTCTCGCCATAAAATATGCGGGAAGCGCAAATCCAGATAAGCCAACGCACACCCCGTGGCGATATCCGCTAACGTCATCGCAGTGCCCAGGAATAAAGACTTCTCTCCCAAGGCCTCCGCTAACGCGCTTAAGCTGCGATGTACACTTTTTTCCTGTAGCGCGATCCAGTCGGCATCCTGCTTGTCGGGAGCGCGTTTACGTTCGAGGTAGGCTGCAACCGCGGCATCTGTCATGCCATCGGCCAATGCTTCCACGCCGCGCACCATCATTCGGGTTTTGGCTTCCCGAGGGATCAAGTTAGCCACCGGTGTGAGCGTGTCGACGTATTCAACAATCACGCGGGAATCAAATACGCTTACGCCGTCTTCAAGTACCAATACCGGGACCTTGCCCAAGGGGTTGAACTCCGTGATAAGACTATTCGGGTCCCAAGGATTCTCAACCTGGAGCTGGAAGGGGATTTTCTTTTCAAGTAACACGATGCGCGCCTTGCGACCGTAGGGGCTAGTAAGCGAGGTGACCAGTTTCATTGCGATTTAGCTCCAGAGTTCATTTGCGCTGCGCTTGGCGATCACGCCGCATGGTCGACTATAAATTGTTTGATAGCATGGACATCTGCATCCAGGCTCACGGTGCGTTGAGGTTGCGCTTCCAGATTCAAGAGCTCAGGCGGACGCGGCGGATCGATTTGCAGCGCTTCACGGATCGTATCTTCAAACTTGATCGGCTGTGCTGTCTCCATGCAGATCAGTGGTACGCCGGGTTCACGATACTCCAAACCCACCTTGATGCCATCGGCAGTGTGCGTGTCGACCATCGTGCCATAAACCTCGTAGACCGTGCGAATGGTGTCCATGCGTTGCGCGTGATTGCTGGACCCGGACACAAGACCATAGTCCGCCACGCGCGCAAACAAATCGCCCGCTTTCAGATCAAAACTGCGTCCCTCTTCCACCTCGGACCATAGCGCGCGCACCTGTTGCGAATCACGCCCGACCAGGTCGAAGATAAACCGCTCGAAGTTCGAGGCCTTGGAAATATCCATGGAGGGACTCGAAGTATGTTGCGTATCCCCTCGGGGGCGATAGACGCCGGTTTGAAAAAACTCGTCGAGTACATCATTCTCGTTGGTCGCAACGATCAGTTTTTTGATCGGCAGCCCCATTTGCCTGGCGATATGGCCGGCGCAAACATTGCCAAAATTTCCCGAAGGCACCGAGAATGAGACTTGCTGGTCGTCTCTATGCGTGGCTGCAAAATACGCCTTGAAGTAATACACGCTTTGCGCCGCCACACGCGCCCAATTAATTGAATTGACGGCGCCAATGTGATGCTGGTTTTTAAAATCCAGGTCGTTTGAGACCGCCTTGACCATGTCCTGACATTGATCGAATACACCGCGGATCACCAGGTTGTGGATGTTGTCGTCCTGCAGCGCGTACATCTGCGCCTGCTGAAAACGCGTCATGCCATGTTCGGGCGAGAGCATGAACACGCGGATGCCGCGCTTGCCACGCATCGCGTATTCAGCAGCCGAGCCGGTGTCGCCGGATGTCGCGCCCAGAATATTCAGCTCACCCCCGGTTTTAGCCAGCGTGTACTCAAACAGATTACCCAGTAATTGCATTGCGACGTCTTTGAAAGCCAGCGTGGGGCCGTTGGATAACGCCAGCAAATGCAAACCCGGCTCCAGCGTTTTTAATGGCGTGATATCGGTGGCGTTTTCGCCGGGCTGGGTATAGCGATACACCTCGGCGGTGTAGGTTTTGTCGATAATCGCTTTGAGATCATCAGCCGGAATATCGTCGATCAATCGCGATAGCACCGCGAACGCCAGTTCGCTATATGACATCACACGCATCGCCGCCAGCTCTGCTGTACTGAAATGCGGATAGGTCTCTGGCACGTATAAACCGCCGTCACTAGCCAAGCCGCCTAGCAGGATTTCAGAAAAACGGAGTTTTGGCGCTCGGCCGCGCGTGCTGATGTAGTTCATGCTACTTGGCCGCCAGCTCTTCGAGACGAATGCGCATCACCGGGCCCGAAATCGATTCCAGGACTTCGATTTTGGCAATCGCTGCGTTGATGTGTTTTTCAACCGTGATATGCGTCAACAAAATGATATTGACCTCTGTCTCGCCCTCGGCGGGCTCCTTCTGCACCATCGCATCGATCGAGATGCCGCCCTCGGCCAGAATACGCGTGATATCCGCCAATACGCCGGGCCGGTCAAACGCCCGCAAGCGCAGGTAATACGCCGTGCGCACCTCTTCCATCGGCAGGATAGGCGTGTCGGACAACTGGTCGGGTTGGAATGCCAGATGCGGCACACGATGATGCGGGTCGGCGGTATGCAGGCGCGTCACGTCGACCAGGTCGGCCACGACTGCCGACGCAGTCGGCTCGGCGCCCGCCCCCGCACCGTAATACAAGGTCGGCCCGACCGCATCGCCCTTTACCAGCACCGCGTTCATCGCGCCATCGACATTCGCG
>JAYWDZ010000190.1:0-1771 GCA_043779595.1 Nitrosomonadales bacterium | reverse complement strand
TTTGCCGAAAACTGCGGCTGTCGTCCGGTGCAGGGCTGGATTACGCGTGGCAAGCTGATGACCGTGTGCGTGGTCAGCAATTATTTCTGTTTCATTGAACACCGCACTGAATTACTCAACGATGTGATTACGATCATGCGTGCCAAGGTCGGCGATATACACGATGATTTGCTGGTGAATCTGTACGCCAAAATCGGCGGTGATGTAAAAGAAGCGCTGTACTGATCAGGGGAAAAAAATATGGACATCAAAAAACTAATGGATTTGCCGGGCGCAATGGCCGCATTTACCTATACCGATAAACGCGAATTGCAAGAGCATACGATACGCGAAGGCACCGAGATTACACCCCAAGTGCTGGGTCTGCTGACGCGTTCGTGCGTGGCCAACCAGGCGATAGCCGCGATGGAAGCGAGCGGCTGGGAAGCGGTAACCGGGCAGAGCGGGTTTCAGCCTCTACAAGGGTTTTCGGTGATCGGGCTGGAGTGGTCGGTAGTGGCCAACGGCAATTGCGGCGTTATTGCCCGGAATCGTGATATCGATTACGAAGCCACGTTCAGTGCTTTGCACCCGGTTTAAGGTTACCGCATGTCACTGAAAAAAATATTGGTACTCGATGGTGTGGTGGCGGTGTGCCGGTTTCGCGACGACGGCATCATTATGGACGCTGCGGGAATATTGCCCGAGGAGTTGATAGAGCGCTTAGCCAAATTTGCCCAGTGGTATCGCCGCATGGTGTCCGGCAATACCGATTTACTGTCGCTGTTTTCACAGATGCGCGGCTGGTCGCCATCCCAAGGCTGGACCGTGCGCGGGGCTTCGATGACGGTATGCAGTGTGGGCAATACGGTTTGCTTGATCGAAAATGCGCAAAGTTCACTCAACGAAATTATGCGGGCCTTGGGCGAAGCCGCGCACGAATAAGTGTTATCTGATAGCCAATTCTATTCACCCTAAAGGAAGCAATCATGCCGTACAACGCGCGCGCCGCCCTTAAACGCGAGCTTGAGGCGCCTCATCAGTCACGTCGATGGGGTAGCGGCTGGGTTAGTGGCACCGCTGCACTGGTGTTATCGCTCGCCGGTCTCGGGGCCGTGGTTTGCCTGCATTTTCCGGACTGGCTGACGACGCCGCAATTACGGGGTGTGTTGGTGCAGCCCTGGCTTATACCGGCGGTGCAATCAACGCTTTTACTCGCGTTTGCTCTCGCCTGTTTGAACATCGTACTGCGCCGCGACAAAGTGCTGGGATTCTCTGCGACGTTTTTGATTATTTGTGCCTCCGCCCTGGGTGTCACCCTTCCTGTCACGCCTACCTCAGCAAATGCGCTGGGTCTCGATTGGTTTATTCTGAATTTATTAATGACGGGCGTATTGTTTGTACCGCTTGAAAAAAGCTTTCCCCGGCTGCGCGAGCAGGCGTTGTTTCGCCGGGAGTGGCGTGAAGATTTGCTTTATTTCTTCGTGGGAAGTTTATTGGTGCAAGGCCTCACCTTTTTAACCCTGCTGCCGTCACAAATCGCGTTGGCACACACCGGAGACTGGCATCAGTTTCGCGCACTAGTCAGCAGCCAGCCAATCTGGTTGCAGTTTTTTGAGATCATGTTTCTGACCGACTTCGTCCAGTATTGGCTGCATCGCGCCTTTCACCGGGTAGCTTTCCTCTGGCGTTTTCATGCGGTTCATCATTCCGCAAAGACCATGGACTGGTTAGCCGGGTCGCGCATGCACCTGGTAGAAATCGTATGCCTTCGCGGGCTTACTGTGATCCC
>JAYWDZ010000189.1:0-1776 GCA_043779595.1 Nitrosomonadales bacterium | reverse complement strand
CTTCAACGATCGCTTCAGCGGCATAGGTTTGGTCCACCTCACGATAAACCGTCAGCGCGGTGGCAAATGGTACTGCCGCCCAAGCGGGTAATGCGATGGACAGACTGAGAACGACAATGCTATAAACATATTTGAACACGACCAACCTCTCGCAAAAACATTTATTAGGATATTCTAATATATTATCTTGCAAATTTTGGGGAATGTCACACTTTCATTTTTTTATAGGATATAAAAAGCGATGGGTCTCGGAGGCATTTCTGAAGGTTACTAATGACAAGTAGCGCAACTTACTATTTAGTAAAACCGCAAAACACATCGCGCATCATGCTGATGAGTTTCAAGGTGCGCGTGTCGCCCACGCGATAATACACCCGGTTTGCGTCTTTACGAGTGCGCAACACGCCTTTGTCGCGCAGTATAGCGAGGTGCTGCGAAATATTGCTTTGAGAAGTACCGACGTATTCCACGATGTCTTGTACGCTGACTTCACGGTCACCCAACACGCATAAAATTTTCAAGCGCAAAGGATGCGACATGGCTTTCATCGCACGCGAAGCTTGTTCTATGTGCTCATCCTTATCGATTAAATCTACTTGGTCCAGATTCATAACTTTATATTCCTCGCCAAATTTTTAGAACAAGTTTTGATGCGTTCAGTATTAAAATATTATAAAATAATACATCAATTAATAGATTAGCACTAAAAATATACGCAAACATGAAAGTGACACCCGCGTTACTGATTATATTGGACGGCTTCGGTTGTCGTCATCCTGGTGCAGACAATGCAATAAGCCACGCCCACAAGCCAAATTGGGAAAATTTCTGGCGCCGTTACCCGCACACCACCATCCAAGCGTCTGAAGCAGCGGTGGGATTACCGTCCGGCCAAATGGGCAATTCCGAGGTAGGTCACCTGAATATCGGCGCTGGTCGCGTGGTTTATCAGGAATTTACACGGATTGATCGTGCCATCCAAAGTGGGCATTTCTTTACCAATCCGGCTCTGCTAAATACGATAAATCTCGTTAAAGATAACGGCAAAGCGCTGCATATTTTGGGCTTACTCTCGGATGGGGGGGTACACAGTCACCAATTACACATCCATGCGATGTTGGAAATGGCGGCCCGTGCCGGGTTAACTAAAATTTACCTGCATATGTTTTTGGATGGACGCGACACGCCGCCCAAGAGCGCCGAACCCTTCTTACAGATGTTGCAGGATAAATGCGATCGCCTCAACGCTGGCCGCATCGCGTCAATTGTCGGTCGGTATTATGCGATGGATCGCGACACACGCTGGCAACGGGTAAAAACCGCCTATGACTTGATTACTCAGGGCAAAGCCTTATATCAAGCGCCAACCGCCATTGCCGGATTGGAGATGGCCTACCAGCGTGAGGAAAGCGACGAATTCGTTAAAGCCACCGCCATTATTCCAGCGGGCGAACATCCGGTACGCATGGAAGATGGCGATGCGATTATCTTTATGAATTTTCGATCGGACCGCGCACGCCAAATTTCCCGCACCTTCCTTCAGTCTGATTTTAATGGATTCGAACGCGAATATATTCCCAAGTTGGCGGCATATTGCACCCTTACCGGTTATAGCGACGATTTCAATGTCCCCGTCGCGTTCCCACCGGAACGCATTAAAAACAGTTTCGGCGAATATATTTCGCATCTCGGACTCAAACAACTGCGCATCGCAGAAACCGAAAAATATCCGCACGTGACATTTTTCTTTAATGGCGGAGAAGAGGTTGCTTATCC
>JAYWDZ010000188.1:0-1776 GCA_043779595.1 Nitrosomonadales bacterium | reverse complement strand
ACGCATTCTTAAACCCGTTCGAACCCACTATTTCGCTACCCCAAAGTGGCGCCATTACGGCGAAAATGCCTGGCGCCATTAGGCCGAACGGTGACAGCGTTCGAGAGGGACGCGCCAAAAGCGGCGCGCCCCTCAACTTTACGTTAGGTTTCTGGGAACCGTTATCCATGTTCCAAACTCTTGAAGGTGGGTGTCTCTGCGGCGCGGTACAATATCGCATCACTGTCCAGCCGCTTGACGCAGGTTACTGTCACTGTCGGCTTTGCCAGCTATCCAGCGGCGCGCCAACACTCGCGTGGCTCACCGTGTCGGTTCGTGGTTTTTCCTACGCGAAAGGGTGTCCAACAATCTTCCATTCAAGCGCACATAGCCAAAGAGAGTTCTGTGGTGCCTGCGGCACTCAAATCGCTTTTCGTCGGTCGGCATCCCCAAGAACCATGGACGTAACGCTGGCCAGTCTTCACGACCCTTCGCAAATGGCTCCGCAATATCACATCTGGCGGCAAAGCAAGGTGGCTTGGTTTGAAACTACGGATTCACTACCACGTTATGAAGAGGCTGGCCCTGACACTCACGAAATCTAACATGGCGTTCGAGAGGGACGCGCCGCAAGCGGCGCACCCCTTAATTTGAACGTTAGGCATCAAGCAGCCATTTATGCCATCCTGTTAGCATGAAAGTAAAAGACCTCATAGCTCTAATCGAGCAGGTTGGCTGGTATCAAGCACGGCAGAAAGGCAGCCATCGTCAGTTCCACCACCCGACCCAATCGGGTACAGTCACTGTTGCTGGGAAGCCCAGCGTGGATGTCCCTCCCGGGACACTCAATAGCGTTTTGAAGCAGGCAGGTCTCAAGGAGTAATCGTATGCGCTACATGGTCGTTTTAGAGCAGGGGTCCAGCAGCTACGGAGCCTATGTCCCCGATCTTCCGGGGTGCGTTGCTGTGGGCGAGTCAGAGCAAGAGACTCTCCAACTCATCCAAAAAGCAATCGAGTTTCATCTTGAGGGTCTAAGGCAAGGAGGACAGAGCATTCCTGTCCCTCATTCCTCAAGCACGTTTATCGAGGTTCATGCCTAACACTGCGGTCAAGCGGGACGCGCTAAAGCGCGCCCCTTACCTATAAACGTTGGGCGGCGATGAAAGCACATGTAGTGATGTTGGTTGGATTGCTTGTTCCACTCTCACCTTCACACGCCGCTGATATGCCGTGTGTAGCAGCGCGAGACGAGATACTGACCAATGTCACTGAAGATCAGGGCTGCGATGCGGGTGTGTACCGAGCACATTGCTCCAAACTCTCGAAATGCATTCGCAAGTACCGTATTTGTGCTCTGAGTAACGACAAGTGGCTGGGTGGCAACACAGCCTCTGAGGTACGTGCAAACGGAAAATCGATTACCTTTGGAACCCATCAAACAGTTGCCGCAAAGAATCCTGGCTATTGTGTGATGGCCTCCTTAAATTCCGCGCCGGGTGAGGAAAGTCCTGCGTGGGTTTACCGAATTTACAATGCCAAAGGTAGAGCAATTCAAGAAGACATCATCGAGCCTACCGGGGAGGCCAACAGCTTTAATGAGTTTCTTAAGAAAACGGAAAAAATTATGTCTGACCATGCCATATCTGAGCGCAACTGATGGCGACAGGCAGCCCAACCCGGCGCTCAACCCCACTCGGTTAGCTCTGCGTTGGGCGGCAATCCAGCCACGCAGCATTTTCAACCAATAGGAGAAATGACCATGTGTAACCCATCCATCATTAGCCGTTCATTACAGGC
>JAYWDZ010000187.1:0-4546 GCA_043779595.1 Nitrosomonadales bacterium | reverse complement strand
ACGGCTGTATCTGCATCCGACTTATTTAGAGCTGCACAATAGGATTTCAAAAGTTGCTCGATTTGCTTCGTCTCCATTTTTTTGTCGGCGAATTTTTTGGTTACGCTTGCGTATTTTGATTCTGGCTTTTCGTTTGCGTAACTGGCGGTCAGCCCAAGACCGCCCAACGTGAAAACTAAAAGAGCTAACAAGAGTTTCTTTGGGTTCATGTTGAACACCTCCTTCAAAGTTAAGAAATGCGCCTCAATAAAGCTTATAGGCTTACATTAATGAAAACTAGACGTTATTATTAATAACGATCATTCCATTTATGAGAATTAAGACGTGGATCTCGACTCCGTGGCACTTTTTGTTGAAGTCGTTAAGGCAGGTAGCTTCTCAGCTGCAGCGCGTCACACGCATACGCCTGTTGCGACAGTGAGCCGCCGGATCAGCGAGTTGGAGAAAAGTCTCAATATAAGGTTACTAGAGCGCTCATCGCGCCATTTGCGGATGACAGACGCAGGCTCGGTACTCTACGAATACGCCGCTCGTGGCGTGGAGGAACTGCACGCCGGCCTCTTGGCACTGGAGAATTCACAGCAGGAATTGGCAGGAACTCTTCGTCTCTCCATTCCGCCCTCATTTACCCCATGGCGATTACTTATTCAGGACTTTCAATTACAGTATCCAAATATCAAAGTGGAAATCCATGTGACGGAGAGGCGCGTGGATCTCGTACAGGATGGTATTGATGTCGCCCTCCGGGTTGGCGAATTGGTGCATGACAACGTAGTGGCTCGCAGACTTTTTAATTACCGTCACACGCTGGTAGCCAGCCCCAAATTACTGGTTAACTATGATCCCCCGCAAGAGCCGCTGCAATTGCTGAATGTACCGTGTGCGTGTTGGAATAATAGAGTCAACGCACCCACCTGGAATCTGGGAGGAAAGGATTACACTATTCGACCCTACCTCCAGGTAAATGACTTCCTGCATTTGCAGACCTTGGCGCTAGCAGGTGATTGTGTAACGGAGTTGCCGCCGTTTCTAGCTGAACCGGCGATCACCGAAGGAAGCCTGCATGCACTGTTGCCCAGGTTTCCTTTTCCCGAGCAAGATATTTACTTGCTTTACCCCTCACGCAGACAGATATCAAGACTGGTGAAAACCTATGTTGATTTTTGTTTACAGGGTAAGGCCCTGGCACTCACCAACAGCTAATCTCACAGCTTGGCTCTGACCGTGGCTCCCAAAGCCTTTTGCACCCAACTGCCCATAGCCTCCGGTTCCTCGAATACCTCCGGCGGAGCCTCGAAATATTGCATAGCCACGGATTTGCCGCGCGCAACGTAAGTAAATGGGCACAAGCCTTTTGCCTCAAACTGACCACGAGTAGTGGGGTCCGCTTTAAAGTACAGTCTGTCGTCAACAATGATGGCAAAGATACGGTTGTCGCGATAAATGCCGTAGCCGCCAAACATCGCGCGTACCCGTAGCCCTCCGACAAACGACATTTGTTCGGTGACAAACTCCACAAACTCGCTGCGCCGAGACATGGCTAAGGCACGATATCCGTGCCCCAAGGGTTGTCCAGTGCAATGAGCCAGTTTCCATCGGGTTGGCGGCGAAGAATGTCGGAGGAACGACCGCTCATTTGCACGGGGTTTCCGGCGGGATCTGTGCCGCGCAAACCCCACCGCGAGCAGTAAAGCGCGACATCACCAGCTTCCACGACCTGAGGTGCCTCGCTCGTCATAGTCGGCTTTAACGCCACAAAACCCGCGAGTGCTTCGCGTAACGCCAAGGTTCCGGTTACCACCACGCCGGGCTGAGCAACGAGGGATGCTCCCGGTTCATACAAACCCAGTGCCGTCTCAAGATCGCCCTTGTTCATGGCATTGACGAATTGAGTTACTGCATCAAGCGGACTAAGAGTCTTCATGTTCGTTCCTTTTTCGTGGCTGAAAAGAACGCCCCATAATATGCGGCTTTCTTGACAGCGTGGTGTCAGTGATAAACCCATGTACTATTGCCCGGCACCCTACCGCTTTAGTGATTCCCAGAGTATGTATCCGCCCAAGGATATCTCGATGCGCGCGAGTGATTCCATGGATATCGAATCGGAGGCACCTTGAATACCTCTCGGCTATTGTCCGTCATCGCCTGCCTGGCCGTATTGGCCGTGGACGGCGCTCAGGCGGAGAACGATGTTGCAGGTCAGCTCGAGCAACTCAATAACACCACGCCTAACCTACGCGTCGCTGCGATGCGGCAACTGGCCGTGAACCCCGGCGGGGTATTGCAGTACTTAAGCAAGGACAAAGGTGACGCGGCCATCGCCGCTATTGAGCGGGCAATATCGGATCCTGAAAAAGACGTACGCGCTAATGCTGCCGGGCTGCTATATCAAATTCAATTGCTGGCGGGTTTTCTTGCCCAGCAAGGTCAAGCTCCACCGATTAATTTGTCCCAGCGTCCCAGCTTAGCGTCACGCGTGCGGACAGCGATAAGCGATCATAGTGCGGATGTGCGCGAATCCGCCACTTTGCTTGCCACCAATGCCGTCGCGCCTAGTGCGCAGTTCGAGGCGGCGCTACTCGAGCAATGGAAACGCGAGGAATCACCCAAGGTGCGGCTCACGTTAGTCCAGGTACTGGCGGTGCATCGCTACACTTCCGAGCCAACGCGGCTGGCATTGCGCGATGCATTAAAGGATAAAGATTTTCAAGTACGTGAACAGGCTGCCAGCACTCTGGCGACGCTCGACCTGGCGACACCGAAGGATACGGGCGATCTGCGCCGACTGGTGGATGCCATGACGGCGGAGAAGGAGGGCTATGTTAGGAAGAATATGCTTGTTACGATACTCCGCTATGGTCCGGTCGCCAAACCCTACCTGACGCTCATCGACCAGGAAATTGCCGCCATCGCCGATGCACCGTCAAGGCAAACGATGTTGTTATTGTCGCAAGCGGTGCGCGGCGCTGACGGCGCTGGAATAGATACACCTCGGGGAGACGCCGCCACCTCCGGCGACCACGCACGCGACATGGCCTCGACTGACGGCGCTGATGCGACGCCTAACGCGGCGATCCGTGCGCCATCGCCCACCCCATTGTCCAAGGATACGCCAGGGGATGAACGCCGTATCAACAAGCTGTGGGTCATTCCCATACTTGTCGCTATCGTCGCGGTTGCACTACTCTGGTACCGCCGTCGCTTCCTCAAAAGACCGGTTAGTAATCGGCACCTTTGAGTGGTAAGGCCAAGGCTTTGTGACTGCACGATCCCTCGTTGAATACCGTCATCGCTATTTGATGCCGCTTTGGCAGGTCGGTGCAGTTCTTGGTTATCCGTCTCGGCCTGAGCTAGGCCACCGTCTTTGGCGACAATATCTCGGCACCGATCAAGAGCGAATGTGATCGAATTTCAGCGTGGAGATGGTCCTTAAGAAAGCGGTTGCCTCTGATCACCGACTTCAATAGAGAAACTCGGTTCTTCCAGTGCTTTTCGTCGATGACATCCGCAAAGCGTAGGTAAATCTCGGGTATCTCGGCGGTATCCAGTTCAGTCCGTAGCAAATTCATATCTCGCTTACCCATAGAACATCGACTCTCACATGAAAGTTCTGTGCGCATGGTAGCGTTAGTAATCTGCCATCGGTACGAGTGACCGAAATTAGCCGGCCACTGACGAATATATTTCGATGGACTCCTATGTCGTTTGCCAGAGCGAATCAGCCCTTTTACATATAATCGCTGAATGATGATCGCCCTCGTTCCCGCTGCCGGCGCGGGCAGCCGCATGCAAAGCGACTGCCCCAAACAGTATCTGCCGATGCACAGCGAGCCGTTGATCGCGCATACGCTGCGCGCGCTCGCGCGGGAGCCGCGCATTGCTTTGCTCGTGGTAGTGGTGTCGCCCGACGATGCGTATTGGGATACTTACGACTGGTCGGAATGGCGGGGCCGCTTGCGAGTGTTGCGGTGCGGTGGCGAGACGCGGGCGCAGTCGGTGTTGAATGGCTTGGATGCGCTTAGCGTAGACACAGCCGACAATACCTGGGTGCTGGTGCATGACGCCGCGCGGCCCTGCCTGCCGCGCGGCACGCTGGCGCGACTGATAGATGCGGTACAGCACGATGCCACCGGTGGCCTGCTGGCGGTGCCGGTCGCGGATACGCTGAAGCGTGCCAACGCCGACGGGCGGGTCGCTGCCACCGAACCGCGCGCAGGATTGTGGCAGGCACAAACGCCGCAGATGTTTCGTTATGGCCTGTTGAAACGCGCGCTGCTGGCCGCGGGGGGGGGCATTACCGACGAAGCGTCTGCGATTGAAAAGCTCGGGCTGTTTCCTCTGCTGATCGAAGCCGATAGTCGCAATCTTAAAATCACCCGCCCGCGCGACCTGCAACTCGCCAGCCTGATACTGGAGCATCTGAATGATTGAACTTGCACCGCCCGAGATACGTATCGGTCACGGTTTCGATGTGCACGCGTTTGCCGAGAACCGCAAGCTGATTATCGGCGGCGTGGAGATTGCGTATGACCGGGGACTCTTAGGC
>JAYWDZ010000186.1:0-1779 GCA_043779595.1 Nitrosomonadales bacterium | reverse complement strand
CCATTCAAAGCTCAAAGTGCTCATCTGGAAATTTTAACTACATTGTAGTTTTCTGGCAAGTGGCCGTTGACTCTAGCCCTAATGAGGCGGTTTAACGTGGAGGTAAGGGGCGCGCCGCTTGCGGCGCGTCCGGCTTGACCGCCGGGTTAGGGTGCTCTTTGTCTTCCTGCATTGCCGGGGTCGGCGCCGTATTCATTGCATACCACACGCCGATTGCACCGACAGTCAAGAGAAGCGCTACGAGAGCAACGATAAACCGTTTTGTGACCCAGTACATGCGCTCCCCACGCTTTACCCTCTCCCATTCTTCCTTCAGTATTTTCTGCGTTTCATGAAGAACGTCATCGCACTTTGCTTCAACTTTATGCTGTTCGGTCTTTGAACTAATCTTAGCGGCGTTCTTCAACGCGCCAAGGTAGTCAATCAATTTTTCATGTTCACCTGGATTGAGGAGCAAAATTATCTTGTTGTAGCCGTTTATAAATTCGGGCAGCGCTTCCTTAGAGTAGTCGGTCATGTCTGACATCGCGTCGCCGCGAGATTCAGTACGAGACTGCTTGTGATCAATGAGACGTCCCATCACGGGAATGGCTGTAGCGGACGCGATGAATTTCGCAACTTCAGTTCGCAAGGAATCAATCCAAGCTTGGCGAAACTCCGTAATTTTCTGGTCCTTCGCGATCAGCATGTTCACTAGCGAGATGAGGCCAGTAATAAACGCGGCAAGCACTGCGCCGGCGGCGAGCCAAGCTTTATCGGGGATTTCGAACATCGTCATAGGCTAAGTGGGAGCACTTTTCGCACCCCTAACGTAGAAGTGAGCGGCGCCCATGAGTTGGAGCGCACGGAGTGCGCGGAAGCACTTGGGAGTCCGTCTCGACTGCCTTGTTAGATTGACCTTGCCGCATTCCACACGCTCTCATAGATCTTCACCTTCACCGCCGCAATATCCGCAGAAAGGGGAGCCAAATAGGTGGGCTTCTTTAATGCGGCGTCTTTGATAGAAGCACCCAGCACCCAGCATTGCGAGCCGTCCACAAAGATAACTCTGTCATGGATGTCGGTGCTCTTCCGAACTTCTACGGCTCCACCTTGTTGCGTCGAGAACTTCGCTGCTGCGACTCTGACTTCGTCTGTGAATTGCGAGAGTAGAAGCCGGACACTTCGGCCTGGCGGAAGTGCGCTGAGATACCCATCAAAAGTTTCTGCGTCCATATAGGGATCTACGACAAGGAGGCTCCTGTCCGTTGCCGCTACCAAAGCTCTCAGTGCGCGAAAGAAATCGTATGCGGCACCTGGTCCAAAGGCCTGACCCACGGGTTGCGGCAGCGCATCCTCTAGCATCGCGATTGCTTTGTGCATTGTCGTGAAGATCGTTCCGACGTTCATTTCCCGATTCAAACTGCCAGCTAGGCTGGTGGCGGCCACCCCGAATGAGATGGCTTCGCTTCGGTTCCACGCTGAAATGACAGCGGATGCCTTACCAAGCCACGCGAATTGCTCTTGGCCATACGTTCCGCGCCCCTCCAATGGTGGGGCTGTTGCGAGCAGAACTCGAAGCTTCTCAAGCAGGACAAGGGGTTCCATGAGCAATCTAACGTAATGTAGATCGTCGGATATCCTGCGAGCCTGGGATATCCGACGGGATAAAACCGCAAACGGGACTACCTATACCCGCCGCGACCTCCACATGCCCGCTTGACACCGAGGTTTTTAGGATAAATACTGTGTTTTTATACATGGTTTTTATTCTATGAACTCTGCCGCCTATCTTCCCCA
>JAYWDZ010000185.1:0-1783 GCA_043779595.1 Nitrosomonadales bacterium | reverse complement strand
GATGCCGGTGTTGTTTGGGTCGTTGTATGCGGCGTATCAGGGGATATTTGCGGTGTGGGCGGAGGAGCCGCCGGTTGAGCCTGCTAGGTTCGTCGAGTAACGGACACCGTGTTTTTCGCCTGATGGCGAGTCACTTTTTCTTGCGTGGCCAAGAAAAAGTAACCAAAAAGAAGGCCACCCCTCCATCCCCGAAGTCTCCGAATTCTGAATCTGCCGGGCGGGCGGCGAAGAACTCGGCCCGCTTTTGTTGATAATTTAATGAGAGCGAGCCTCAAACACCTTCGCCGCTGATCCGCCCGGCAGACCCAGACTTCGGCGGGGCTGGAAGGGGGACAGTCAAAACCGAGGCGAGGGATGGTTGGAGTTTTACGGGTACTATTGGGCTATCATCCGGCGCAATAACGATTGCGCCCTCCCGCACTGAAAGGAGAAGGCAAACTAGAGCGGTGATGGTGCGGATCAGTAACATTCAAATTTTACACGTCGCAAATCCGAGGAAACGACATGAGCCTCAAAATCAAAACATCACTAGTCTTAGCGATTACATCGATTGTATTGAGCGCCTCGAGTATGGCTGATGACAATGAATATTTACCTCCTACCACCATCACAGAGCAAGACCGAGACCAAGCGCTGTATGCATTTAACCATCACCATAAATTACCAGGATTGCCTGACCTTAGAAAGCCTGTCTTCATAAGGAAAGGATCCCTTGTCTGTGATAGCCCTGGAGCACTTGTAAATCCGGTTAGGTACGCAACCATTATGATTGGAGCCTGTGCCGTAATTCAATCCAAAAAGAAAGTGTTAGTCCTCGCTCCGAAGGATGCTGGACAATATATCGAGGATTATTTATTTCGCTACATTGCTGTCACTTGGGGTTCAGAGGAAATGTCTAATGCTAATAGTTATATAGCATGGACACCGATATCAGCACTCCGTAATTAAGGACGTTGGAGAGCTTCGCTCATAGATCCTAAGGGTCGGACGCGGGAGCGGTTGCCATTGGGGGCCGCGTTATGAACTTGTTGTGGCTGAGAGGAAAACTTTCTTTTCCGGCAAGCCAAAGAAAAATGTCGATCTGCCTCAGCGAAAACTGACCAAGCCGATAATAGTTTTGGGAATCTAAAATAACTTTGACGAAGCTCTCGTAATGTTTCAAGTCCTTCATGGTGAAGTGTGAGAAGCTATCCACTCGGGCATAGTGGAACAACATTTTCTTAACGTACGAATCGTAGATAGGGTAGCTGTCTGGGAAATGGTAACTACAATACTTTGAAGCGAAAGAGTAGAAATTGCGGGTCTTGCCTTTGATTGTGACCATAGCCAATTCATTCACCAGCGAACCATCACCACTCTTGAGGCGATGCTCCATATTCATTTTCCAGATGTGTTTTGCTACGGTATAGGTGTCATAGATATTCGTGCTGTATAAGTCATTCAGCACACTAACCTTCAAGAGCACATGTGCTAGCAAGTTGTTGGCTGGGCAAAGCTCCTTGAATAGAAGACCTAGGGAGTGCTCCTTATATTGGTAGGTTTCATCTCGCTCCCATTTGTGCAAATAGCTGCAAACATAATCCGGGGTTGGTAGCGATGGCATGGTGGCACTCAAAAGCTTAACGAAATGGAATTGTGGTCACGTCATTCGTCAGCATATGGCCACGCATACCGAGTCACGGCTCGGGCGCAATCGTTATTGCGCCAGATGATAGCCCAATAGTACCCGTAAAACTCCAACCATCCCTCGCCTCGGTTTTGACTTTCCCCTTCCAGCCCCGCC
>JAYWDZ010000184.1:0-30559 GCA_043779595.1 Nitrosomonadales bacterium | reverse complement strand
GCGCTGTCAAACCAACGCGAGATTTACCGGGACGGTTTCATCGTTAACGAGATCGACGCGGGCGAAGGCTTCGTGACTTTTGCCAATGATGTCCGGGTGCGGAAGGGCAGCCCGCACGGCGCACTGACCGATGCGATCCTGCGCTTGCAGATCGAGGCGACGATCCGGCGCCACTTTGAGAAGGCGCAAAAATTACATCCACTAGGAATCAAAGTGTTGTCGGTGTTCTTTATCGACCGGGTGGCGAACTACCGCGTGTATGGCGAGGACGGCACTGTTGGCAACGGTAAGTTTGCGGAGTGGTTTGAGGAAATCTACGAGCAATACCGCAGCAAACCGGACTTCACCGGCCTGTTGCCGTTTGAAGCTGCGAAGGTTCACAACGGCTACTTCTCGCAGGACAAGCGGGCAGTGTCGCCCTTCGAAACTGTTACCGGCAAGACCAATGCAGACGCCGAGGCTAGCACCTTCGAGTTGATCATGCGCGACAAGGAGCGGCTGTTGGACCTCGCCGAGCCGCTGGCTTTCATCTTCAGCCATTCTGCGCTGCGCGAAGGCTGGGACAATCCTAATGTATTCCAGATTTGCACACTGGCCGAATCCAGTTCAGAAATCAAGAAGCGCCAGGAGATTGGTCGTGGCCTGCGCTTGTGCGTGAACAAGGATGGCGAGCGCGTGCGCGACCGCGCCATCAACCGCCTGACGGTGATCGCGAACGAGAGCTACGAAGATTTTGCCAACCAGTTGCAGACCGAGATGACGGAGGCTGGGGTGAAGTTCCGCCGCGAGATGGTGCAAAACGAGCGCGACAAAGTGAGAGTGCGGCTAAAGAAAGGCTATGACACAGACAACCAGTTCTTGGGCTTGTGGGAAAAAATTCGGGCGCGCACGCGCTACCGCGTCGAGTACAAGACGAGCGACCTGATTGCCAAGGCCGCCAGCCGGATCAAGGGCGCGATGCCGCCCATCGAGCGGCCCAAGGTGGCGCTGACGCGCGCCGACATTGCCATCGGCGCGTCAGGGGTGGCGGGCACGCAGACGGGCTTTCGCACGCAGACCGTGGAAGCCAGGTACGTGATGCCGGATTTCGTCGGTCAGGTGCAGGGCAAGACGGGACTGGCGAAGTCCACCGTGGCGCGCATCCTGCTCGATTCCGGGCGGTTGGGTGACGCGGTAAACAATCCCCAGGCGTTCGTGGATCGCGCAGCGGAACTGATAAACGCGGTGAAGCGCGAATTTTTGGTGTACGGCGACGGCTCGGAGGGTAGCGGCGTCAAGTACGTGAAGCTGGTCGATGCGTTTTACGAGATGCGACGCTTCGCGAGCGACGTCGAGAGCGACAACTTGAAGGACGTGTTCGCGTCCAACGTGCGGGCCGTCCAAAATCAGGAAAAAACGCTGTTCTCCCACATCGTCATCGACTCGAACTCCACACCGGAGCGCCTGTTTGCCCAGGCCTGCGAGGACAACGACGACGTGCTGTTCTATATCAAGCTGCCGCGCTGGTTCCAGATTGAAACGCCGGTCGGCCCGTACAACCCGGATTGGGCGGTGGCCTACCGCAATGACAAGACGCTGTACTTTGTGGCCGAAACAAAGAAAACCGGCAACGGCAACCATGTGCGGCTTGACCTGTTGCGCCCTATTGAAGACTTGCGGATCGAATGCGGCAAGCGGCACTTCAAGAATTTTGAACAGGTGTGCTTCAAGGTGGTTAGCTCGCTTGAGGAATTGGTGAGCTGAGGTGGCCCACTCTCCTATCGGTCTCGTATCCGCTTTGCATGCAGGCGACCTCATTGAACTCTGCGACCAACTTCGTCAGCTAAAACAGCAAGCCAAGTCCTTGGGATTGTTCGCTGATGAGCGCGAATTGTTGGCGTGCCTCGAGTGTGGCTTGCAGGAAGATGTGCTGGCGGATGGCCGTTTGATTACCTATCTGGAAGGCCACACCAACCCGCAGGACTCGGAATTGCGTTTCACGGAAACAGACGAAGGGGGTTTTGCTTGTCCGCAATGCGGTGCGTCGATTGCCGGAGGAGCATAACAACATGGAAGGCAAAACTGTCTGGCTGAACCAGATGACTTATGTCTGACTACCAAGTAGAACATCGGCCAGCACATCCGCAACGTCCTCGTCGCGGGGGAATTGGCCCCCGAGTCAGTAGTCAGCCCTGAATATAGTGCGCATCATCCAGGACGGGAATAAGCAATTCAGCAAGGGAGTCCAGACCATGAGCAAGATAGCCAAAACTTCTGAACCGGCGAACCACATCGCCATTTTTCAGGAAACAGCGATCCGTCGAACCTGGCACACGGAAGAGTGGTGGTTTTCGATTATCGACGTGGTGGGCGTTCTGGTTGGAGGCGACCGGCCTCGCAAGTACTGGAACGATCTGAAGAAAAAGCTCACCGCCGAAGGCTATTTTGAAGTGTCCGAAAAAATCGGACAGTTGAAGATGGCCGCTCCGGATGGGAAGCAGCGGCTGACTGACTGCGCCAATACGGAAACCTTGTTCCGTGTCATCCAGTCCATCCCTTCCCCCCGCGCGGAACCTTTCAAGCGCTGGCTGGCGCAGGTGGGTTACGAGCGGGTGAAGGAAATCGAAAATCCGGAACTGGCCAGCGCACGCGCTCGCGAGCTGTATCAGGCCAAAGGTTATCCGCAGGACTGGATCGAAAAGCGGATGCGTTCGATTGCTGTGCGCGGTGAGTTGACCGACGAGTGGAAGGAACGTGGTGTGCAGGAGGGCAAGGAATATTCCATCCTCACCGCTGAAATCGCCCGTGCTACCTTCGGCGTGACACCCGGCGCACATAGCCGCCTCAAGGGGCTGGACAAGGTCAAGACTGGCAACAATTTACGCGACCACATGACCGATTTGGAGCTTATTTTTACCATGCTGGGCGAGGCGGGCACGACGGAAATCGCGCGCCGCAAAGACGCCCAGGGGTTTGACGACAATCGCAATGCGGCCAAGGAAGGCGGCACCGTCGCAGGCAACGCGCGCAAGGAACTGGAGGCGAAGAGCGGCAAGCCGGTCGTGAGCAAAGCGAACTATCTGGCACCGCCCGTCGCGGCGGTGCTGAAAGCTGCCGATGCAGCCACGCCGCCCGCTAAACGCAAGCTTGCCACTCGTCCGAAGAAAGCGAATAAAGGCAAGGCGTAACGACCTTGCTTGAACGGGCGCTCGAGCCAGTCTTCGCAATCCGCCCCTTCATCTTTTTCGCCGCATCAGCCGATACGCCGCCGGAATCACAAACAACGACAGCAGCGGCGCGGTAATCATGCCGCCAACCATCGGCGCGGCGATGCGGCTCATGATCTCGCCGCCCGCGCCGCCGCCCCACAGGATGGGCAGCAGGCCGGCGATGATGACCGCGACGGTCATGGCTTTTGGGCGCACGCGCAGCACCGCTCCGTGGCGGATGGCCTCCAACAGATCGCCATCCGACGCGCGTCCGGCAGCCTGCTGATCCGCCCAGGCGTTGCGCAGATAGAGCAGCATAATCACGCCGAATTCGGCTGACACGCCAGCCAGCGCAATGAAGCCCACGCCTGCCGCGACCGACAGGTGGTAGTCCAGCCAGTACAGAAACCACACGCCGCCGGTGAGCGCGAACGGCAGCGTCGCCATGACCAGCGCCGCTTCGTCGAAGCGCTTGAAGGTCAAATACAGCAGCACAAAAATGATCAGCAGCGTGGCGGGTACGACCAGCTTCAATCTTGCGTTGGCGCGTTCCAAAAACTCGAACTGGCCGGAGTAGGCGAGACTGATGCCGGGCTCGAGCTTGACCTCCTTTGCCACCGCGCGGCGCAGGTCAGCCACCACCGAAGCCAGATCGCGCCCGCGCACATCGACGTAGACCCAACCAGATGGACGCGCGTTTTCGCTTTTGAGCATCGGCGGGCCGTCGACAATGCGGACCTGCGCGACGCTACCGAGCGTGATCTGGCTGCCTGTCGGCGTGAGGATCGGCAACGCGGCGAGTCGCGCGGGCGAGTCGCGCCACTCGCGCGGATAACGCACGCTGATCGGAAAACGCGCGCGCCCTTCCACCGTTTCGCCGATGGCCTCGCCGCCCACCGCACTCGATACCACCGACTGCACATCGGCGATGTTGAGACCGTATTGCGCGGCGGCGACGCGATTAATGATGATCTCGACATAACGTCCGCCGCTCAATCGTTCGGCCAGCGCCGACGACACGCCCGGCACGGTTTTGGCAACCCGCTCGATCGCCAGCGTAGTGCGGTCGATTGCGGCCAGACTGGTGCCCGCGACCTTGACGCCGATCGGGCTTTTGACGCCGGTGGCGAGCATGTCGATGCGATTGCGGATCGGTGGGATCCAGATATTGGTCAGCCCCGGCACGCGCACCGTGCGGTCCAGTTCTTCGACCAGTTTCTCGGGCGTCATGCCGGTTCGCCATTCGGATTGCGGCTTGAACTGGATCGTGGTTTCAAACATTTCCAGCGGCGCCGGATCGGTCGCGGTTTCGGCGCGTCCCGCCTTGCCGAACACGCTTGCCACTTCCGGTACGCTTTTAATCATGCGATCGGTTTGTTGCAGCAATTGCGACGCCTTGCTGGCCGACAACCCCGGCAGTGCGGATGGCATGTACAGCAGATCACCTTCGTCGAGCGGCGGCAAAAATTCGCCGCCGAGACGCGTGATCGGCCACAGCGCGCTCAGCAGCACCAGCACCGCGATTAGCAGCGTGGCTTTTGGGTGACGCAGCACTTTATCCAGCAACGGTCTGTAAGCGTTGATCAACACGCGGTTCAATGGATTCTTCGTTTCCTCGGGTATGCGCCCGCGTATCCAGTAGCCCATCAGCACCGGGATCAGCGTCACCGACAGCAGCGCCGCGCCGGCCATCGCATAGGTCTTGGTAAACGCAAGCGGCCCGAACAGCCGCCCTTCCTGCGCCTGCAGCGTGAACACCGGGATGAACGACAGAGTGATCACCAGCAAAGAGAAAAACAGCGCCGGGCCGACTTCGACTGCGGCATCGGTCAGCACGCGCCAGCGTGTCTCACCCGCCAGCGTTTCACCCGGATGCGCATGCTGCCAGGCCTCGAGTTTTTTGTGTGCGTTTTCGATCATCACCACCGCCGCATCGACCATCGCACCGATCGCAATTGCAATGCCGCCCAGGCTCATGATATTGGCGTTAATACCCTGATAACGCATCACGATGAAAGCGAACAACACCCCCAGCGGCAGCGCGATAATCGCGACCAGCGCCGAGCGTAAATGCCACAGGAACAGCGCGCAGACCAGCGCGACGACGATGAATTCCTCGATAAGTTTATGCGTAAGATTGTCGACGGCGCGGTCGATCAGTTGACTGCGGTCGTATACCGGCACGATTTCTACGCCCGGCGGCAGACTGGGTTTGAGCTCGTTCAACCGCGCCTTGACAGCAGCAATCGTCTCGCGCGCGTTCTTGCCGGAACGCAGAATCACCACGCCGCCCACCGCCTCGCCTTCGCCGTTGAGCTCGCTGATGCCGCGGCGCATTTCTGGGCCGAGTTGTATGTGCGCGACCTCACCTAGCGTGACCGGCACGCCGCCCACCAACTTTAACGGAATCGCACGGAAATCGGCCAGCGTTTGCAAATAGCCCGACGCGCGCACCATGTATTCGGCCTCAGCGAGTTCCAACAGCGCGCCCCCGGTTTCGTTGTTGGCAGCGCGAATCGCGGCGATGACTTCATTGAGCTTAATGCCATAAGCCGCGAGCTTGAGCGGATCGGGCTGCACTTGATACTGGCGCACCATGCCGCCAACGCTCGCGACTTCGGCAACATTCGGCAGAGATTTCAATTCGAACTTCAGAAACCAGTCCTGTAGCGCGCGCAATTGCGACAGATCGTGGCGGCCGCTTTTATCAACCAGTGCGTACTCATAAATCCAGCCCACGCCGGTTGCATCCGGCCCCAACGCCGGTTTCGCCGCGGCGGGCAGGCGTGCCTGAATCTGACTCAAATATTCCAGCACGCGCGAGCGCGCCCAGTACAAATCGGTGCCGTCTTCGAACAGCACATAGACGAAGCTGTCGCCGAAAAAAGAAAATCCGCGCACCGTGCGCGCGCCCGGCACCGACATCATCGTCGTCGCGAGCGGATAGGTCACCTGATCCTCGACGATCTGCGGCGCCTGACCGGGGAACGGCGTGCGGATGATGACCTGCACATCGGACAAATCCGGTAGCGCGTCGACCGGCGTGGTTTTCACCGCCCATACACCAGCGGCGGCCAGAAACAGCGTCGCCAGCAGCACCAGAAAGCGATTGTCTACCGACCAGCGGATGAGTTTTTCAATCATGGCGCGGTCGCTTTTTCTGGATACGCTCGACTATCAGGCCGTCATCGCTTTCCCGCACCGCAAACTGCACGCGGTCGCCGACTTTCAGAGACTGCGCGAGCTGGGGTCGCGCGAAGGGAAAGCTCATCGTCATGCCCGGCATGTTCAGCGTTTTGAACGGGCCGTGCTTGATCGTGACTTCAGTCTTCGACAACTCGACGATCTGCCCTTCTGAAGGATGCAGCGGGACGGCGGCCGGCGTCTTCGGGGCGGACCCAGCTGCGGTCATCTGCGGGGCGGGCGCAACGGCGGGCACCTGGGGCGCAGGCGCAGTAGTGAGGCCAGCCAGACTGGCTTCGGAATCGAGCAGGAACTGGCCGCTCACGACGACCTGCTGGCCCTTCTGCAGCCCGTCGGTGATCGCGGTGAATTCGCCGCTCTCGGCGCCGGTGCGCACCTCCACCGGCCGATAGCGCCCGGCTTTTTCCGCGACCATCACCAGCGTGCGCTTGCCGGTGCGGATCAGCGCTTCGCTCGGCACGCGCAACACGCTCTGCGTGGCGCCCGCGGCGATACTGACTTGCGCGGTCATCCCGGGTTTCAGCCGCGCACCGCGATTGGGGAATTCGACGCGCACGCGCACGCTGCGCGTGGCGAGGCTGGCTTCGGGCAAAATCGTGCTGACTTTTCCGGTAAACGATTCGCCTGGATACGCGGGCAATAGTGCACTGACACTCTGCCCGACGCGTACGCCGCCGGTTTGCGCTTCGGGTACCGCCACGTCGAACCACACCGTGCCCAGTCCATTGATGCGCGCCAGCGTTTGCCCGGGCGATAGCGTCATGCCGGCGCGCACATCCAGCGTTTGAATCACGCCGCCGATCGGCGACGTGATCGTGCTCACAGCCTCAGGCTGATGGCGCTGTTCAACCCGCCGAATCATCGCCTCGGACATGCCCGCCAAACGCAGCCGGGTGCGGCCGGCCTTGATCAAAGCGGGATCGCCGAACGTCAGCAAGGCCAGAAACTCCTGCTGCGCGCCGGCCCATTCCGGCACCAGCACATTGACCAAGGGCGCACCGGCGGCGATCACGTCGCCCGGGGCGCGGGCGAATACCCGCTCGACAAAACCCGCTTGTTTGGCCTGGATAATCGCCACGTCGCGTTCGTTGAATGCCAGCACGCCGCTGGCGGCAATGTTCGATCCCACCGTGCCGCGTGTCACGGTCGCCAGCCGCATGCCCAGGTTCTGCGCTGTCGCGCCGTCGATGCTCACGCCCGGGGCATTTCCCGCCTGACTATTGTCATCGGCATATTTCGGTACCAGCTGCATGTCCATGAACGGCGACTTGCCCGGCGCATCGAAGTGTTGTTGTGGAACCATCGGGTCGTACCAGTACAGCGGTTTTTTGGCTTCGCTGGTGTTGCTGGCTGGCATGGCGGCGGATTTCATCGCGCCCGCGTCCCGCCGCGCCCACCATACGCCTGCACCCGCAGCGAACGCCGCGACCAGCACCAGCACCCCTACCTGTTTGAGTTTATTGCGATTCATTATTCATCCTCCCCGTAACCAAAGTGCAGCCGCGCGGCGGCCATGCTGCGTTGGCCTTCAAGTTCTATTAATTGCAATTGCGCAGCGCGACTTTCGGCTCGCGCGGTGATTACCTCTGTCAGGTTAGCCTTGTTAGCGCTATAACCAGCCTGCAACAAATTGAGTTTGGAAGCGAGCAAGGGGAGCAAGGCTTCCCGCTGACGCGTCACTGCACGATCCAGACGTGCGTACTCGGCCAGGTCGCGTTCCAGTTCTTCGGTGTGGCGGCGCAGCACGTCCTCGCGCTCGGCTTCGAGCCCCACACGCTCGGCCTGCTTCACGGCGATCAACGGGTCCTGGCGGCGCGCGGCAAAGATCGGCAAATCAAATGTGAAGCCCACCGACACCATGTCGCCGAATTGCTGGCCGCGATGTTGATAAGCGAGCTCGACGCCCCAGTCGGGATGTTTCGCGGCCTCCGCTTCGCGCTGCTCGGCCGCGAGCACTTGCGCACGCGGCTCAAAAACGCGCAGCTCGGGATGGTGCTCTAAGTGCGTGAGCAGTTCGGTATGCGCGATCGGCCAAGTGGGCCAGGTCATCTCCAGCGGGACATTGCCCGTGGGCCCAATCCATCGCTGCAAACCGGCAACGGCTTGCTGCCGCTGCACTTCCAGCTCATCGCGCTGATCGGCTAGTTTCAGCGCTTCCTGTTTCGGCATCACGGCTTCGTCGACGCGCGCCTGACCGCTAGCGATACGTGCACGCACCGTCTCTGCCAGGCGGCGGTTTTCATGTTCAAGCTGCGCAAACCACGCCAGCTTTTTTTCGGCTTTCAACTGTGTAAGCCAGGCCAATGCAGTATCGCGGAGCATTTCGCGCCGCAATACCTGCTGCTCGACGCTCGCTTGCGCTGTACGCGCGCTGGCGGAATCACGTCGCGCGCGACGCTTGCTCGCATTGGGCACTTCCTGCATCACACTGATGCGCTGCATGGTCATGAAATCAGCCGTCAGGCTGTTGGCGTTCGGCCCCGAGATCGGGAAGTTGTCGATACCCAAGCCAAGTTTCGGGTCGGGCAATTGATCAGCGGGAATTTGCGCCTGTCGCGCCGCGTCAACGCGCGCCTGCTGGGCACGCAGCGCTGGGTAAGACGCGATGGCCTGTTGCAACGCGCGGTCCAAGCTCAACGGTTCAGCGCGGATGTCGACACTGAGTAGTGCCAAGGTGGTTAAAACAACCCATGTAATACGGGATAGAGACATGTTCCCCTCCTGAAAAAGCCGCGTCTACGCGCACGAACGCAAGCGCGCCCTAATGAGCGCGAGCGTGAATTCAGAATGCTAGAACAGCCGGGGTGGATGCCAGATCGCCGCGATTTGCCCGCCAAATAAAGGCGAGACGTAATGAGCGAGAGCCATGCCTGGGATGGGCGGAAACAGTTGAAACGATAACGGCAGCGATTCGAAGAACACTCCGCTCAAGCTACAAGCCTGCCCGGGTTTGCACGACTTTTGGGGGGAGGATGAGGTATCGGTATCAGGACAACAATCCTGCATCGCAGCGCGCATTGCGCTCGCCACTTCCGGGCTCATGGGAGACGCGCTATCTTGCGTCTGCATGGGGCATGGGCTCACGGAGGGTGCGGCGAATCCGTTAAGCGGAATCGCAATACTCATCCAGGCAATCAAAATAAGCCGCAGCAATTTCATAGCGCTATGCTAGCCGTTCTTTAGAGGAAGTGCCACTGTGGCATGCATACAAACAAGCTTATGTAGCGTATTTATTGGGCGTTGAAATGTAATGTAAGCGCGGTTCGGTATTCATAACAGCGACCGTCAGGTCGGTTAGAATTACGCCATTCCCATCCCGCGAGGCACTACCGTGGCCGAAAGCAAAAAATACAATATCAGCGTCAGCGTCAATACCGCGTTCATCCCTGAACAGAGCGACCCCGCAGCAGATCGCTATATCTTCGCTTACACCATCACCATAGCCAATAGCGGCACCGAAGCGGCGCAGCTGATTTCGCGCCATTGGATCATCACCGATGCAGACAATGTCACTCAGGAAGTAAAAGGCTTGGGCGTGGTGGGCGAACAGCCCTTGTTGCGCCCCGGCGAGAGTTTCGAATACACCAGCGGCACTGCGATGGCGACACCCGTGGGCACGATGCGCGGCAGCTATCAAATGGTGGCGGAAGACGGCAATAAATTCGAAGCGGAAATTCCGCCATTCACTTTATCCATGCCTCGGGTTTTACATTGAGTGCGTTTTAACCTGATTCAGGTGGCAGCTATTTTTTGGCGGTCCACCACACGATAAACAGTAATAAACCCAGTGCCACGCCTGCTTCCAGCAATATCCACTTTAATCCGGCATCCATTCTTCACTCATGATCATTTGTTGGCGTAAGCCATCTTCGCCTGTGACGTTGCTGCACGCAAGTCTGTTGATAAGTGTCGCACTCCTCTCTGCTTGCGCGACCAAACCGCCGAAGTCTGCACCGATACCGCCCACATCGTCTCCGCAGGTAGTCGCACCACGGCCCGCACCTTTGCCCCCGCCGGTTACCGTGCCCACCCCGACGCCTCCCATCGTGGCTACGCCTCAGGCAGTGCTGCCCCAATTGAAGCCTGTAGACTGGCGCGCCGTCCCTGGATGGCGAACCACGCCGCTGGCCGAATCCTGGTATGCGTATTTGCAGGGTTGCACGGTATTGCAAAAGAAGTCTGCGTGGCTGAACGTTTGTGAAGCTGCAAGTCGCCTCCTGAAACCAGAAGACTCAGCGGTGCGCGCATTTTTTGAGCGCTACTTTCAGGCGTATGAAAGCAGCAATGATGACGGATCAACCGAAGGCCTGGTCACCGGCTACTACGAGCCCTTGATCAAAGGCAGCCGCACCCAGACTGCGCGGGCACGCTTCCCCATTTATGCAGTGCCAGACGATCTGATTGCAGTCGATTTAGTCAGCGTATATCCCGAACTCAAAAACCTGCGTTTGCGCGGCAAATTGGTGGGCAATAAAGTCGTACCGTATGCCACGCGGAGCGAGATCGAGAGCAGCGATAGCATTCGTGCGAGAGCCAAAGTGATCGCCTGGGCCGAGGACGCCGTTGAATTATTCTTCATGCAGATTCAAGGCTCAGGCCGCGTGCAACTCGCCGATGGCACGCATCTGCGTCTCGGCTACGCCGACCAGAACGGATACCCCTATAAGTCCATTGGCAAATTATTAGTCGACCGCGGCGAACTCACGCTCGCTCAAGCCTCCATGCAAAGCATCAAAGTATGGGGGGTGAGAAACCCGCAAAAATTGGCGGCCCTGTTAGCATCGAATCCGAGCTTTGTTTTTTTTCGCGAACTGCCGGATGGATTGCCCGGCCCGCTCGGTGCATTGGGCGTATCCGTTACACCGGGGCGCAGTATTGCGGTCGATCAAAAATATATACCGCTGGGCGCGCCGGTTTTTTTGGCGACCACAATGCCTAATAGCTCTACTACCCTTAACCGTTTGATGATGGCGCAAGATACCGGCGGCGCAATTCGCGGCGGGGTGCGAGCGGATTTCTTTTGGGGCTTTGGCACCGAGGCCGGCGAAATGGCAGGCAAGATGAAACAGAAAGGCCGAATGTGGGTGTTATTACCCAAGGACTACCCGATTATTAGCGCGGCCGATGCGCCTCGCCGGACGGATTGATCGTTAATTCGTAAATCACCATCGCACGCACCGGCTGACCATTTTTAACGCCGGGCTTGAAATGGGCCGCGCGCAAAGCTTCGCTTGCGGCCTCCAGCGCCGCCGCGTCAAAAGCGCCAACCGGCTCCGAAGCCAACACCTCGACATCACTCACGCGTCCGCTTTCTTCTATCTTGACCTGAAATTTAATCCTGCCGGATAGGGCCGCAGGCAAAGTGGGCTCAGGGATTTCCCCATCCGGCCTCTGATCCAGCTCCAACGAGGTGTAGTAGTTCAGATCGACGGCGACCGGGATTTCAAGAGGCGGAATCTCCGCTTCAGAAGGCGACGGTGAAACCGGTGCTGCGATAGGCGGCTCTGCAACTGCAGCCGCTTGCGGCTCAGCTTTTGGCTCGGACTTCCGAATCTCGATCGGCAGTGTTTCTGCGCTTTTAACGCTGGATTCGAGATGCGGCGGCGTCACAGTTTGAGGGGCAGACACGAGGCGCGCTTCTAGCGTACCGCCGCGTCGTACACTCGGTGGCGGCGCAATCTGCACCCATGCGATCAACGCCCCGTGCAAGCCCAGCGAAATCCACAAGGCGGCGAGTGGCCATTTCAATTTCTCGGGGATAGTGGGCTCGTCCGGCGGCGTGTTCACAGCTTATGCGGCCCGCATACCCATAAAGGCGCGGGTCCCTTAACCCGTACCGTAAAACGTTCGAATAAGGCCATGGAAAACTCGTTATTTCATGGCGCATCTTAGCATCCGGTGTCGGCTGTCCGAGCCCGCTTATCCGCCCCAATCCTCCGTTTAACCCGGGACGTTTTATCCGATGGAGACTCCAACCATATTAGTGGCTAATCATCCACGGCCGCTTATACGGAAAACTTTTCTCGCCGCTGGGCGCAGTCAGGGTGCCTTTCGATTTCGATTTTCCGCCCGTGCAACAACTGCATCCCGGCGCGTGTTTTTTGACAGGCTCGCTTTGCGACGCCAGCCGGGGTTCGTGCCGCGCGCGTTCGTTGGTGCGGTGCGCGTGGCGCAACGCGGCGGGCATGCTGGCAAAGCTCGGCGGCGTCACCCACGCGCGCGGCGCGGGCGTGCTGCATACTGGGCAAGGTTGCGGCAAGCTGCTGTCGGCCATTGGGCGCATCGCGGTGAACACGCCGCAATCGGTGCAGTGATATTCGTAGATCGCCATCATTCCACCTCACACATCCTGCGACAGCGGCATATTGACGCCGCCCATATCGTGTATCACCGGGCCGCTTGCATTGGGCATTACATCGAACTCGAAGATGTCGGTCGGCAACCACAACGTCGCACAGGCGTTGGGGATATCGACCACGCCACTGATATGACCCTGCACCGGCGCGGTACCGAGAATGGAATACGCCTGCGACTTGCTGTAACCGAATTTGGTCAGATATTCGATGGCGTTCAGGCACGCCTGTCGATACGCGATATGCACGTCGAGATAGTATTGCTTGCCCCACTCGTCGACCGAGATGCCTTCAAAAATCAGGAAGTCGTCGTACTTGGGTGCGATTGGGCTGGGCTTGAAAATCGGATTTTTGATGCCGTATAGGCTCATGCCGTTTTTAATCAAACTGACGCGCAGATGCAACCACCCGGCCATCTCGATCGCGCCGCAAAAGGTGATTTCGCCGTCGCCCTGACTAAAGTGCAGATCGCCCATCGACAGCCCGCCGCCTTTGATATAGGTCGGGAAATAAATCCGCGCGCCGCGTGATAAATCCTTGATGTCGCAGTTGCCGCCGTGCTCGCGGGGCGGCACCGTGCGCGCGCCTTCGGCAGCGGCTTTGTCGCGCGCGTCGCCGGTCATTTTTCCCATATGCGCGCTCTTAGCGGTGGGCGGCACGCCGAGTGCGGGTACGCGGTTGGGCTCGGTATTAATGAAGTCGATCTCGCGTTTGTTCCAGGTCTCGAGCATCGCGCGGTCGGGCAGGCAGCCGATCAGACCCGGGTGAATCAGTCCGGCGTATTTCACTGCGGGCACGTGGCGCGATTCGGTGAACATGCCCTTGATGTCCCAGATCGATTTCTGCGCGAGCGGAAAGTGGTCGGTCAGAAAACCGCCGCCGTTTTTCTTCGAAAAAAAGCCGTTGAAACCCCATAGGCTATCGGGCTTGGCACCGATGTCGAGGATGTCGACCACCAGCAGATCGCCCGGCTCGCAGCCTTCCACGCCTATCGGTCCGGAAAGGTAATGTACTGTCGTCAGGTCAATGTCGCGCACATCATCGGCGCAATCGTCGTTCTTGATCCAGCCGCCGGTCCAGTCGTAGGTCTCGATCACAAAATCGTCGCCCGGCTTGACCCACGCGACGATGGGAATGTCCGGATGCCAGCGGTTATGCACGCTTTCGTTATCGTGCGGCGATTGTTTTAGATCGACTTTGATCAGCGTTTCGGGCATGACGGTTCTCCTTGGGGGTTAAACAGACAAAAATTGCTTGATTTGCGCGACGTCGGTATTGGCGCGAGTGGTCTCGTGCACCAGCCGCCCGCCTTCGATCACGAACAAGCGGTCGGCGACGTCCATCGCAAACGACAGCACCTGTTCCGAGACTACGATGGTGATCTCGCGCATTTTGCGGATCTCGTTCAGCGCCTTTGCGATGTCCTTGATGATCGATGGCTGGATGCCTTCGGTCGGCTCATCCAGCAGCAGCACTTTTGGATTGGTGACGAGCGCGCGGGCGATGGCGAGCTGTTGCTGCTGGCCGCCTGACAGGTTGCCGCCTTTGCGTCGCCGCATGTCCCACAACACCGGGAACAACGCGTAGATTTCTTCCGGCACCAGCTTGTTGCGGGTGTGGGTCATGCCGGTCTGGATGTTTTCCTCGACCGTCAGTGTGGCGAAAATCATTCGGCCCTGCGGTGCATAAGCAATGCCCTTGGCGACGCGGCGGTAACTCTCGTCGCGCGAGATATCGTTGCCGTCGACCACGATGTCGCCGCCCTTCAACCCCAAGATGCCGATCAGCGACTTGAACAGCGTGGTCTTGCCCATGCCGTTGCGGCCCATGATCGCGACGGTTTCGTTCTTGTTCGCGGCGAAGGTAATCCCGTGCAATGCCTCGCTCTGCCCGTAACTCACCACCAGATTGTTGACTTCAAGCATGACGTGCTCCTCAATGGCCGAGATACACGTCGATCACGCGCTCGTCGTTCTGCACTTTTTCCATCGAGCCTTCGGCGAGGATCTTGCCCTGATGCATCACCGTGACCTTGTGCGCGATACGCTTGACGAATTCCATGTCGTGCTCGATCACAATCACCGAGCGGTTCTGGCAAATGCGCTTCAGCAAGTCAGCCGTCACCTCGCGCTCGCGCGCGCTCATCCCGGCGATGGGTTCGTCGAGCATGAGCAATTCCGGGTCCTGCATCAGCAGCATGCCGATTTCCAGCCACTGCTTTTCGCCGTGTGACAGCAGACCGGCTTCCATCTCGAGCTTGTCCGCAAGGCCGATCTCGGTGGCAACAGATTGAATACGCTCGCGTACCGGCCCGTCGCACTTGAACGCCAGCGCACCGAACACGCCGCGCCCGCGCGGATACGACACTTCCAGATTTTTGAACACCGGCAGGTTCTCGTAGATCGACGGCGTCTGGAATTTGCGCCCTATCCCCGCGCGCACGATCTTGTGCTCGGGCATGTTGAGCATTTCGGTATTCTTGAATTTAATACTGCCGCCGGTCGCGCGGGTCTTGCCGCAAATCAGATCGAGCAGCGTGGTTTTGCCCGCCCCATTGGGGCCGATGATCACGCGCAGCTCGCCGCGGTCGAGGTAGAGCGTGAGCTTGTCAATCGCGAGAAAACCATCGAACGAAACCGTGAGGTCTTCTATCGCCAGTACAAAATCGGTGTTACTCATAGGTTCTCCTAAGCGACTGGATCAAGTTTTTTCGCGTGCAAGACCGGGCGGCAGCGGATCGTCGGTAGTCACATGTGGCGTGGCAGGCGGGGGTGGCGGCTTCGCAACCCGACGCGGTAATCGACGCGCGAACCGGGGTTTGACGTAGGTTTCGTACACGCCAGCCAGTCCATTTGGAAATGCGAGCACTACCCCAATGAACAGCGCCGCCATTAAAAACAGCCACAGCTCGGGCAAACTTTCCGAAAAATAAGTCTTGCCCGCGTTCACCAGCAAAGTGCCATACACCGCGCCGATCAGCGACAGCCGACCGCCGACCGCGGCGAAGATCACCATCTCGATGGACGGCACAATGCCGACCAAGGACGCCGACATGAACCCGACCTGCAGCGTGAACATCGCGCCGCCGATGCCCGCGAGCATCGCCGACAGACAAAACACGAACACTTTGAACATCGACACGTCGTAACCGGAAAAGCGCACGCGGTCTTCCTTGTCGCGCATCGCCAGCAACAAGGTGCCGAGCTTGGAAAGCTGGATCCAGCGACACAGTAAAATCGCGGCCAGCAACAAGCCCGCGTTAACGAAGTACAGAATTCGTTTGGCGCCGTCGGTGCGAATGTCCCAGCCGAGCAGCGTTTTCAGATCGGTGATGCCGTTGACACCGCCGGTATAGCCCTGCTGGCCGATGATCAACACCGTCAGGATCAGCGCGACCGCCTGCGTGATAATTGCGAAATACACGCCGCCGACGCGGCGCTTGAACATTGCGTAACCGATGATGAAGGCGAGGAGCGTCGGTACCAGCAGCACCGCGAGCAGCGCAAACGGCAGATGCTGAAACGGCACCCACCAGCTCGGCAGCGCGGTGAGCTGGTTCCAGTCCATAAAGTCGGGAATGCCGGGCGTGGATTGAATTTTGGTGGCGACAGGGTCGGATGCTTCGAGCTTCAAAAACATCGCCATGCAATAGCCGCCCAAGCCGAAGAACACGCCCTGCCCCAGACTCAACACGCCGCCGTAACCCCACAACATCACCAGACCAATCGCGACAAAACCGTAAGTCAGATATTTGCCGATCAGATTGAGGCGGAAGATGTCGAACAACAGCGGGAACAGCACCAGCAGTATTCCGGCAAGCAAGAGCCAGCTGGCGAGCCCGTGGCGTTGGAACCAGGTGGTAGGTGTCATCACAAACTCCGTGTCACGTATTTCATGTCAGTCTCGGCCAATTTCATTTCAGGTTTGACTAGCGGCGAATCTTGGCCGCAAACAAACCTTGCGGACGCACCATCAGAATCAGCACGATCAGCAGCAAGGTCAACACCTTGGCCATCGAGCCGGAGATGAAGAATTCCGCTATCGATTGCGTTTGCGCGATGCTGAATGCTGAGGCCACGGTACCTAGCAGGCTCGCGGCGCCGCCGAAAGTCACGACTAAAAAGGCGTCGACGATGTAGAGCGAGCCGCTGGTCGGCCCGGTCGAACCGATGGTGGTAAACGCCGCCCCGGCGATGCCGGCGATGCCGCAGCCGATTGCAAACGTCAGCCGGTCGGTGCGTTTGGTATTGATGCCAGTGGCGTTGGCCATAGCACGGTTGGCCACCGTGGCGCGCACCTTCAGCCCCCAGCTTGAGCGATATAGCGCCAGCATCACCAAGCCCGTCACCAACAGCGTGACGACCATTACAAACAGGCCGTTGATCGGAATATCCAACCCTTCGGCGGGCGCCCACGAACCCAGCAGCCACGAAGGCAATGTGGGGCTGACTTCGCGCGCGCCGAATGCCGAGCGAAAAGTTTGCTGCATCGCCAGCGAGAGCCCCCAGGTAGCGAGCAAGGTATCGAGCGGGCGTTTGTACAAATGTCGGATCAGCGCCCATTCCGCAAGCCAGCCGATCACAAACGCGAATACAAACGCGAGCAGAATCGCAAACGGAAAATACGCCTGCATAAAGCCCGGGGCGTAGCGTTCGGTGAGCGTCGAGGAGAGATAAATGGTGTACGCGCCGATGGTCATGAACTCGCCATGCGCCATATTGATCACGCCCATCTGCCCAAAGATGATCGCCAGTCCCAGACCCATTAGCAGCAACACGGAAAACAGGCTCAAGCCTGCAAACCCCTGCATCATCGTGATGTTGAAAATCTCGGTCATCGACATGGCGAACTCCTGGATGAAACATCCACACCGCTAATGGGCGCGGGTAGCCAGCAGCGCCGCATTTCGCGGCGCGATGGATTTACTGATAACCCTTGGGGAAGGGATTCGGTTCGATCAACGCAGGCGATTCGGCGACCACTTTGAACTGGCCGTCGAGCTGCGCTTCGCCGATGCGCGCCTTGCTCCACAGATGGTGGTTGGGGTGAATTTTCACGTAGCCTTCGGGCGCCGCTTTCAGCTCGATGCCCGGAGAGGCCGCGGCGATTTTGTCGACGTCGAAGCTGCCGGCTTTTTCCACCGTCTCTTTCCACAACCACGGGCCGAGGTAGGCGGCCTGCGTCACGTCGCCAATCACCGAATTCGGTCCGTATTTGGCTTTGAACGCTTTCACGAAAGCGACGTTATTGGGGTTGTTCAGCGACTGAAAATACTTCATCGACGCGTAGAAGCCGACCATGTTTTCACCGCCGATGCCGAGAATTTCATCCTCGGTGACCGAGATCGTCAGCAGGAACTGTTTCTTCGCAGTGATCCCGGCGGCTTTCAGCTGCTTGTAGAACGCGACGTTGGAACCACCGACGACTGCGCAGTAAATACAGTCCGGTTTTTTTAGCTTGATTTTGTTGATCAGCGAATTGAAATTGGTGTGGCCCAGCGGGTAATATTCTTCGCCGACGATACTGCCTTTTTGATAGGCTTCGACGTGCTTGCGTGCGATCTTCATCGAGGTGCGTGGCCAGATGTAGTCGGAGCCAACCAGGAAAAAGGTCTTGGCTTTTTTCTCCTTGGCGGCCCAGTCCAGACCCCAGATAATCTGCTGGGTCGCTTCCTGACCGGTGTAGATGACGTTCTTCGACTGCTCCAGACCTTCGTAAAAAGTCGGGTAATAGAGCATGCCGTTTTCTTTTTCAAATACCGGCAGCACCGCTTTACGCGAGGCCGAGGTCCAGCAGCCGAACACCGCTGCGACGTGATCGCTGACTAGCAGCTTGCGGGCTTTTTCGGCGAAAGTCGGCCAGTCTGATGCGCCGTCTTCTTTAATCACCTTGATCTTGCGACCGAGCACGCCGCCCATCGCGTTGATCTGATCGATAGCTAACTGTTCGGCCTGGATCGAACCGGTTTCGGAGATCGCCATCGTGCCGGTCGCCGAGTGCAACTGGCCCACGGTGACCTCGGTATCGGTGACTGCGAGTTTGGTGGTGTTGACCTTGGCCGTCGGGGGTGGCGCGGCGAGTCCTAATTTTGGCAAGCCTACCAGCGGCAGAGCAGCCAGCCCTTTCAGCAACAGGCGGCGGGTGTGGGAAGGATCGTGGGGCGGATCATAATCGGACATGACGGACTCCTGGGCAGATTTGCCGCAGCGACATTCGCTCGCGGGACGATGCCACTTTAGGCGGCTCGGTCAGCAACGAAAATACGTAGATTGACGTAGGCAAGTACGCGCGTTTACAGAGCGTAAAGTCTTAAGCGGTGCGCCTTTCTGGTGCCGGAGGGCGCGCCAACAAGCCTTGGAACCCCATTTGAACGCGGAACAGTTCTTGCGGGATAAGCGGGATGCCCGACGCCTCCCTCCAGCAAGTATTCAAGATTCGCCGCGACTACAACACTTGGGTCGCGAACGAAACGCTGGAAGATTACGCATTGCGTTACACGCCACATGCGTTTCGCAAGTGGTCGATTTTCCGCGTCGCCAATACCGCGTTCGGCGCGGTGTCGTTTCTGGCGCTCGAAGCCATCGGCGCAACGATGGCGATCACTTATGGTTTCTGGAATGCACTGGCGGCAATCATTGCGGTTAGCGTAATCATCTTCCTCACTGCGCTGCCGATCAGCATCTACGCCGCGCGCTACGGGCTTGATATGGACTTGCTCACGCGCGGCGCGGGCTTTGGCTATCTCGGTTCGACTTTTACCTCGCTGATTTACGCGAGTTTCACGTTCATATTCTTCGCACTCGAAGCCGTCATCATGGCGTTGGCGCTCGAACTCTATTTCGATATCCCGCTTGCGCTCGCGTATCTGATCAGTGCGCTCGCGGTTATCCCGCTGGTGACGCACGGTGTCACGTTGATCAGCCGGGTGCAGTTGTGGACGCAGCCGTTGTGGCTGGTGCTGATGCTGTTGCCGTTTGCGGCGATTGCGTGGAAAGCACCCGAGCTCTACACGCAGTTCAGCACCTTGGTCGGCAACGAGGAGCATACCGATCGCTTCAACTGGCTGATGTTCGGCAGCGCGTCGACCGTCGCGTTTGCACTGGTGGTGCAGGTCGGCGAACAAGTCGATTTTCTGCGCTTCATGCCGAAGCAAACCCCTCGTAACCGCTGGCGCTGGTGGACCGCTGTAATCGTCGCCGGGCCTGGCTGGATCATCCCCGGCGCGTTGAAAATGCTGGGCGGCGCGTTTCTGGCGTTTGTCGCGCTGCAACATTTCATTCCCGCCCAGCGCGCGCTTGAGCCCACGCAAATGTATCTGGCGGGCTACGGTTATGTGTTCGCGGATACGCGCTGGGCGCTGTTCGCGACGATGCTGCTGGTGGTGGTGTCGCAGATAAAAATCAACATCACCAACGCGTACGCGGGCTCGCTGGCGTGGTCAAACTTCTTCGCCCGGCTCACGCACAACCATCCGGGGCGGGTGGTGTGGGTGATCTTCAATGTGTTGCTGGCGGTGCTGGTGATGATGCTCGGCGTGTTCGAGGCGCTGGAAAGCGTGCTGGGCTTTTACGCCAATCTGGCGATTGCCTGGGTGGGTGCGCTGGTCGCCGATCTGGTGATCAACAAGCCGTTGGGGCTGAGCCCTGCCGGAATCGAATTCAAGCGTGCCCATTTGTACGACATCAACCCGGTCGGCGTCGGCGCCACACTGTTGGCTGCGCTGCTTGCGGTAAGCGCTTACGTGGGTGCGTTCGGCCCTATCGCTCAGGCATTCTCGCCCTTCATCGCCCTCGCCACGGCATTTGTTAGCGCGCCGCTGATTGCATGGGCCACGCACGGTCGCACTTACCTTGCGCGCCCGGTCACCGCGCCCATGCATGCCCAACGCTGTGTGCTGTGCGACAACGTGTTCGAAGGCGAAGATATGGCGCGCTGCCCGGCCTATGCGGGCGCGATTTGTTCGCTGTGCTGCACGCTCGATGCGCGCTGTCACGACCGTTGCAAGCCCGACGCACAGATTGGTGCGCAGATTTACACGGGCCTTGTACGCCTGTTGCCTGAGCCTCTGGCAAAGCATCTGAACCGGCGGGTCGGGCACTATCTTGCGGTACTTACGCCTTTATTGCTGCTACTCGTTATCGCGCTTGCGCTGATGTATTTCAGCGAGGCCGCATTGCTCACCCATCCGGAAATGCGCGCGACGCTCGCCAGCGCGTTTTTTAAAGTCTTCATGATGCTGACGCTGTTGCTCGCTGTTGCAGCCTGGTGGATCGTGCTGGAAAACGAAAGCCGCAGCATCGCGCAGGAAGAGTCCAACCGCCAGACTCAGCTGCTCACGCACGAAATCGACGCCCACCGCGCCACCGACGCCAAACTCCAGGCGGCCAAGGAGGCCGCCGATTTTGCCAACCGCGCAAAGACGCGCTACGTGACCGGGATGACGCACGAACTGCGCACGCCGTTGAATGGCATCCTCGGCTACGCGCAAATTCTGCTGCACGACCAGACGCTGCCGCGCCCGCGCCGCGAGGCAGTCGAAGTGATCCGGCGCAGTGGCGAGCATATGCTGCAACTGGTCGACGGCCTGCTCGACCTAGCACGCATCGAAGCGGGCAAGCTCAAGCTGGAAAAAGGCGAAATTGCGCTAAGCGAATTCGTCGATCAGCTGGTGCGCATGGTTGAGCCCGACGCCGCTGCCAAAGGTCTGGGCTTTCGCGTCGTGGTCGACGGCAAGCTGCCTGCGGCCGTGCGCGCGGACGGTAAGCGGCTGCGGCAAATCCTGCTCAATCTGCTCGCCAACGCGGTCAAGTTTACCGATAGCGGCGAGGTGGAATTTCGTATCCGCTACAGCCGCGAAATCGTGCGCTTCGAGATTGAAGACAGCGGCGTCGGTATTTTGGCCGAAGACCTTGAGCGTATCTTCCAGCCGTTCGAGCGCGGTGCCGCAGGGCGCAGTCGCCACGGCGTCGGCACTGGCCTGGGCCTCACCATCACTCAGCTCTTGACCGATTTAATGGGCGGCGAGTTAAGCGTAAAGAGCGTGCCAGGACAAGGCAGCGTGTTCAGCGTGCGGCTGTATCTGCCCGAAGTTGCGCACCCGCTCGCCCGGCCCAGCGTGGGGCTGGACGTGGTCGGCTACCATGGCCGCCGCCGCAGTATCCTGGTGGTCGACGATCAGCCCATCCAGCGGCAGTTACTCGCCGGGCTGCTCGCACCGCTGGGATTCGATTTGATAGAGGCGGCGAGCGGCAGTGAATGTTTGGCGCTGGTCGCGGCCAATCCACCGCATGCAGTGTTGATGGACGTGGAGATGCCGGAAATGAACGGATGGGAAACGTGCCATCGCCTGCGTGCGCTGCATCTCGACGCCTCACCACCCGTGATTATGGTATCGGCCAATGTGTTTGCGCGGGTGGATGAGCTAAAGAACTACGCCGGATGCCAGGGCTTTATCGATAAGCCCGTAATGGAGTCGGAACTGCTCACGCTGCTGGGGCGTGAACTCGCGCTTGACTGGCGCTACCGTGAGCCCACGCCGCCCATTGCAGCATTGACGCAACCTCTCACTGCCTCTCGTCCTGCCGCCAATGAACGCGACGCGCTCGCGGAACTCGCGCGCATCGGGCACATCATGGCGATTCGCCGCAAGCTCGACGACATCGAGAGCCGCGACGCCCGTCTGGAAAGCTTTACCGCATGGCTGCGCGAGCCGCTTGCGCAATTCGACCTTGATACTTTTCTTCAGCGTCTACAGGAGCCTGACCATGTCACCCACTGAAGCTTGTTCGCAATCCGTTCTGGTCGTCGACGACGTGCCCGAGTCGCTCGCGTTTCTATGCGAGGCACTCGACGCGGCCGGATTCACCGTGCTCGTCGCCACCGATGGCCCGCAAGCGCTTGAGCGACTGCGGCGAATCACCCCTGATGTGGTGCTGCTGGATGCTTGCATGCCTGGGATGGACGGCTTTGAGGTATGCCGCCGTATCAAGGCGGATCCTGCTCTGGCCACGCTGCCGGTCGTGTTCATGACCGGGCTCACCGAAGTGGACCATATCGTCGCCGGGTTTAAAGCGGGTGGTGTGGACTACGTCACCAAGCCGGTCCACCCGCAGGAGCTGATTGCCCGGCTGCGCTCGCACACCCGCAATGCGCGCGCGATTCGCCAGGTGCGCGAGGTGCTCGACATCGGAGGCTACGCCGTGGTGGTGGTGGATGCCGAAGGCGCATTTCTGTGGCGCTCGCGTTTGGCCGAACGGTGGCTCGCGCAGTTTTTTGATGCAGCACCAGGCGCGGTACCGGAGGCGCTGGCGCACTGGCTTGCAAATAGCGTCGGACGACTTTGCGATCATCCGTTGAGCGTCCGTGCTGATAACCAGCAACTTACGGTGAACGCTGTCGGCCAGGTGGGACTGGGCGAGCAGGTCTTGCTGCTTAATTGTCAGGCCGCAGACAGTGCCGCGCTGCGCCTCTCTCGCGCAGCCCTTACCCCTCGCGAAACCGAGGTACTGTACTGGCTCGCTCGCGGCAAGACCAATCGCGATATTGCCGACATCTGCGGCATGAAGCCGCGCACGGTGACCAAGCATGTCGAACATATTTTTGAGAAACTAGGGGTTGAAACCCGCGCCGCGGCAGCTGCGCTTGCCGTCCGCGAACTCCAGGATAGAGAACCTGTGATGGAATTGATTGTTTGATTAACCCACATCCTTGGGGTTTCAAGTTCGGGCTCCTCACAGCTTCATTTATAAATAAACCTCAATGAAGCGGGCGGATTCAGGAATGAAGTGCAATTTTGAGTAACGCTGGTTGGGAGGGCGGGATGCGGTAGCATCCCTGCCTTTTTGACCGGCAAGTCGAAATTGCAGAAATGAACTACACACACCTCACCCGAGAAGAACGATATCAGATTTACGCCTTGAAGAAGGCAGGACATCAACAAAGCGAGATAGCTCGCGTGCTGAAACGAAGCGAATCGACCATCAGCAGGGAATTGAGTCGTAACTGTGGTCAGCGGGGCTATCGCCCAAAGCAGGCGCACGACATGGCTGTTGAGCGGCGTGCGATGAATGCCCGGACGATAGAAGACACGACATGGCAATTCGCGCAAGAGAAACTCCTGCAGCAATGGAGTCCCGAACAAATCAGCGCACACGCCGACATCAGTCCCGAGACGGTATATCTGCGCGTCTATGCGGACAAGCGGAGGGGCGGTGAGTTGTGGAAGAACCTGCGTTGTCAGAAGCAGCGCAAGAAACGCTACGGCTGTGCGGATCGGCGCGGCATGATCCCCAACCGCCGCTCCATCGAAGATCGCTCGGTCCTGGTCGAAGCACGCTGCCGCATCGGCGACTGGGAGGCCGACACCATTATCGGCAAGAACCATCGGCAGGCCATCGTGAGTCTGGTCGAACGCAAGACCGGCTTCACGCTGATCGAGAAGGTCGAGCGTAAAACGGCGCAGCAAGTCGGCCAAGCAATGGTCGGACTACTTAGGCCCTATCGAGCCCAGGTGCATACCATCACCTCGGACAACGGCCGCGAGTTCGCCAAACATGAAGAGATTGCCAAGCGATTGCAGGCGGATTTCTACTTCGCACACCCCTATGCATCCTGGGAGCGTGGCACAAACGAAAATACCAATGGATTGATACGGCAGTACTTCCCAAAGAACCGGGACTTCACCACCATTACACAACAGGAGATCGATACGGCAACAACACGATTGAACAATCGACCCAGAAAGCGGCTTGGATACCAAACCCCCAATCAGGTATTCTTCAAACTATCAGGCGTTGCACTTCAAAGTTGAACTCGCGGCGCTTTTTTGATCCATATTATTTGGCTTATGCACCACAACGGCTCGAAAGCGAACGATGCCGATGACTTCAAAAATCTCTAAGTATTTGATCTATAGAATATCTGATAGATGGCACGAACACTGCTTACTTAACAAGTGAGTGTGCTTTGACGGGTATGCTCAGGCAGTCTCCTCCGATATTGCGGCCCCTTCGGGGCCGCTTTTTTTAGGGATGTGAATTTTGCTTCGTGTACTGATTCTTGAAAGCCATGCTGAACGCGCCGCGATGTTGGTGCCCGCGCTCCAGGCTGCGGATTGCGAAGTCATCGTCAGCGTGCATACCGCGCGCACCCTGGATATTGAAGTTGCAGCACTGCAACCGGATATTGTGATCATTGCCCAGGACTCGCCCGACCGCGATACCCTGGAACATATCTGCGTGGCCAACCAGGATTGCCCGCGACCCATTGTGATGTTTACCGATGATGCGCGCCCGGAGAGTATCCGTGCCGCCACCCAGGCGGGCGTCACCTCGTATGTAGTCGACGGCATGGACGCCGCACGCATAAGGCCGATTCTGGATGTTGCCATGTCGCGCTTTCAGGCCTACCAGGCTTTACACGACGAGCTGGAGCATGCGCGCTTGCAGTTGGATGAACGCAAACTGGTGGATCAAGCCAAGGCTCAACTCATCCGCCATACCGGTTCGTCCGAGACCGAGGTTTATCGTGAAATGCGACGCACCGCGATGGATCACGGCCTTCGTATCGTGGATATCGCACGTCAGATTCTGCAAAAAACGCACGCCTAACTCTACCGAAGTATTACGGTGCACTCTTAGGCGAAATCGCCCTTGTTCGGTGCATTCCAACCCCAAAAAAATCCTTTCCCCTTCTGTAACCCGGTGTTGGCGGCGTTGCGGTGTGCTGGCACGGCGGTTGCTAATTGCTATTGTGAAGGGCTGCAACGGCGTAGCCACTCGAATGGGTTAAACAACTAGATGATGTGTACGGACAAAGGCGTCCTCCCTTGCGGGAAGGCGCCTTTATTTTGGAGATGACTTAAACATGGACGATCCAGTTATTAATACCTTAAGCGATACGCTGGCCGTCGATAATGGCAAGCGCGATTTTCTTAAAAAAACTGTTGTACTCTCAGCCGCGGGGGCGTTGATGTCCTTGGTGCCCCCTGGTGTGCGTCAAGGCGCATGGGCGGCGGGTAGCGATGCTCCGGAAAAAACCAATATTAAAATTGGCTTCATTCCGCTGACCGACTGCGCGTCGGTAGTGATGGCCTCGCTGAAAGGGTTTGATAAGAAATATGGCATCACGATCACGCCCAGCAAGGAAGCATCTTGGGCGGCGGTACGTGACAAACTGGTGAATGGCGAGCTCGATGCGTCGCATGTGCTGTATGGCCTTATTTACGGCGTGCAGCTAGGCATTGGCGGGCCCAAAAAAGACATGGCGGTGCTGGCTACTCTGAACAATAACGGCCAGGCCATTACGCTATCCAATCAGCTCAAGGCCAAAGGCGTAACCGACGGTGCCAGCCTCGCAAAATTGATCGCCGCTGAGCCGAAGGAATATACCTTTGCGCAGACTTTCCCGACCGGCACTCACGCGATGTGGCTCTATTACTGGCTCGCCGCGCACGGAGTCAATCCCTTTACCCAGGCCAAGGTGATTACCGTGCCGCCGCCGCAAATGGTCGCCAATATGCGCGTGGATAATATGGACGGGTTTTGCGTGGGCGAACCTTGGAACGCGCGCGCGATCCGCGACAACATTGGCTTTACTGCAGCGACCACGCAAGAAATCTGGACCGACCACCCGGAAAAAGTTTTAGGCACCACGGCAGCGTTTGTCGAGCAGTATCCCAATACTGCACGCGCGATGGTCGCGGCGATACTCGAGGCTTCTAAATACATCGACACCATGAGCAATCGCTCTGAAGTGGCGAAGATTATTTCCGAAAAATCGTACGTTAATACCGACTTTGATTCGATTGAAGACCGCATGCTGGGCCAGTACAACAACGGTCTCGGCAAAAAATGGCAGGATCCCAACTACATTAAGTTTTATAACGAAGGCCGCGTTGGCTTTCCGTATTTATCGGATGGCATGTGGTTCCTCACCCAACACAAGCGTTGGGGCCTGTTAAAAACGCATCCTGATTACCTGGCGGTCGCTAAAAAAGTCAATCGCATCGACATCTACAAGGCAGCTGCCTCAGCTGCCAAAGTGCCGCTACCCAAGTCGGATATGCGTACTTCCAAGCTGATGGATGGCGTGGTGTGGGACGGCAAAAATCCGGCTCAATACGCCGACAGTTTCAAAATAAAAGTGTAACCAACACAAGGCAACCCGCGAGAACTGAAGTATGCAGCTTTCGCGGTTAACCCACGGAGATTGCGATGAATGCCATTACCTTGAACGATAACCACCTGGATCAAATCCTAAACGCCCCGGAAATTGTGACGCTTAGTGAACATGCCCCGCCCCGACGCACACCTTACTTTCATACCGAAAGTGGAAAAAAACTGATCGAATTTGTAGCTACTACGATTAAAAAAGCCATTCCGCCGCTGCTAGGCATGCTGTTATTTGTGGCGTTGTGGGCGGTGATTGCCAATACCAATAAATCGATTCCTGGACCGATGGAAACCTGGCACTCAGCGGTCCAGCTTTTTTCTGACCCTTTTTACGACAAAGGCCCGAACGATAAGGGCATAGGCTGGAACATTCTGAATTCGCTCTATCGCGTGGGCCTGGGATTCGGCGCAGCCGCCATCGTGGGGATTCCACTCGGATTTTTGATCGGGCGCTTCGATTTTTTGAACCGCATGATGTCGCCGATTATTAGCATCCTGCGTCCGGTTTCGCCATTGGCTTGGCTGCCGATTGGGCTGCTGGTGCTGCAAAAAGCCGAGCCGGCCTCGATCTGGGTGATTTTCATTTCCAGCATCTGGCCGATGGTGCTGAACACAGCCGCCGGAGTGCAACGCATTCCACAGGACTATATGAATGTGGCACGCGTGCTTAATCTGTCCGAGTTCAAGGTGTTCAGCAAAATTTTATTCCCCGCAGTGTTGCCTTATGTATTGACCGGGGTGCGGTTGTCTATCGGCGTGGCCTGGCTCGTGATCGTGGCCGCCGAAATGTTGACGGGCGGCGTAGGCATTGGTTTTTGGGTGTGGGATGAGTGGAATAACCTGAACGTGGCGCACATCATTATTGCGATCTTCGTCGTCGGCATCGTCGGGCTATTGCTGGAACAGGGATTGATGCTGATCGCCCGCCGCTTCAATTATGAATAACCCCTACGCATAAAGGAGCCTTTATCATGGAAAAATATTTACAAATCGAAAATGCCGGCATGGTGTTCAACACCAAAAAAGGCAAATTCGTCGCGCTGACCGACATCAATCTTAATGTTCAGCAAGGCGAATTCATTTCGCTGATCGGTCACTCCGGTTGCGGCAAATCCACGCTGCTTAATCTGGTAGCAGGCCTGCTCGACGCCACCAGCGGTTTACTTCTGCTAGGCAACAAAGAAATCAAGGGGCCCGGACCAGAGCGCGGGGTGGTATTTCAGAATCACTCGCTATTACCTTGGCTCACCGCATTTGAAAATGTGTATTTAGCCGTCGAAAAAGTGTTTGGCGGTCGCGAGAGCAAGCATCAATTAAAAAGCCGTACCCACCAGGTGCTGGAGTTGGTCGGTTTGACCCATGCCGCAAATAAATTGCCTGGAGAAATCTCGGGCGGCATGAAGCAGCGCGTCGGTATTGCACGCGCGCTGGCGATGGAGCCTAAAGTATTACTGTTGGACGAGCCTTTTGGTGCGCTGGACGCGTTGAACCGCGCGTATCTACAGGACGAATTAATGAAAATAGTCGCTGCCACAAAAAGTACGGTGCTGATGGTGACGCACGATGTCGACGAAGCGGTATTGTTATCTGACCGTATCGTAATGATGACCAACGGCCCGGCGGCGACTATCGGCGAGGTGCTGGAAGTGAGCCTGCCTCGACCGCGTGAACGGCTGCAACTCGCGCATGAACCGCATTATCACGCGCTACGTAGTACCGTGCTGGAATTCCTGTATAGCCGTCAGATGCGCCCCAAGGAGGCTGCTTAACCTACACCTATGTCTAGCCCTCCCGACTCTGGCTCACGCTGGAAACAATATCGTGGAGATCCTGCGATCCGAGGGGGATTGTTTGAGCAAACCCGCGTGCGTTCGGCCATGGACGACGCGTTTAACGAATCCTTTACGCAAGTCGAAAACCTGATGTGCGGGCACAGCGTGTTTCACGCCAAACTGCATTTTTCAAGCAGTCGGGTGACCTTGTGGCTGTATACCGATCCGTGCCGTTATCGCGTGCTGTCGCTGGATGAGTTATTGGGATCCATGCCTTGGGAGGACTATCCCGCTACGCCCTACCCCCCGGACGCGGTCGTCGAACCTCAGCATATCCGCGCGGTCTTGGAGATGTTTCGCATCCTGCGTTTTGCGGATGAGCAAATCTATTTGCGTTCAGGCTCGCTGAACTTGATTAACGGCATGGTCGGATTAAACTTCTCGTGTGATGGGAGCCATTACATAGATGCTCAGGAATTTTTGGCATCGCCTTATACCCGATGGTTTGGCGGCTAGATCGCAGTCGAGTTACCCGAGCAGATGGGGTTTCATACCAGCACCACTACACCCGATCAAAACCAGATACTTTAGGAGCGCTCGTCCGTATTGGTTCTCTCAACATCGAGAGCGCATTCAAACGGCGGCAACTCATGTAAAAACTGGGAAAGCGCAAACGCAGCGGTAGGCTGCATATGGATGCATATCATTTTCACATTCATCGTTTGGCAGGACCGGGCCAGTGTGCTCATCCACTGGTAATACACAGGATCGATGATGGCGAGTTCGGACAAGTCGTAATACAGCCGGACGCCTCTCATTACGCGACGCAAAATTTCTTCTATCAACGCGTCGGTATCGGTAATGTCGAGACCACGGGTGGGTTCCAGCAGAAAATCGCCATCCCCAATGGGCGTCAAGTGTGCGCCAGCGATATGCATTTTACTGCTTGGTCGTCACTTGTACGCCCAACCTGCGAAATGCCTCCTTCAACCCATCGGAAAGACTGGCACGGGTAGTGACATTGCCGAGATCAATATTCAGGCTGGTGAGTGCGCGTGCGATTTCCGGACGGATGCCGGTAAGAATAGCGTCAGCCCCCATGAGCTGGATTGCGCGCACCATCTGAATTAAATGGTGCGACACTTGCGAGTTGATACTGCGTACGCCGGTAACATCCATCACCACAGCGCTTGCGCGTTCGGATGCAATGCGGTTAAGCAGCGCTTCCATCATCAACATAGTGCGGCTCGAATCAAGCGTGCCTATGATCGGCAAGGTCAGCACGCCATCCCAGATTTCGGTGATGGGAGTGGCGGTTTCGCGTATTTCATCTTGCTGTGCGTTGATCGTGCGTTCTTTTTCTTCCAGGTAGGCTTGAAAAACCGACAGCGTGAGTTCATTAAACAGGCTGGAAAGCAGCAATAAAATCGCGCGCGTATCTGCCGTATCCATCTTCTCATCAGTTTCCAGAGAAGTCAGAAAACTCCGTTGCAAAAACTGCATGTAACGTACGAAGTCGTCCATTTTGCCGCCACGCACCAGAATCTGACGCGACATATTGCCAAAGAAACTACGCAACGCAGCAAAGGCGGGTTGATTGGAATCGAGAGGGTCGCGTGACGCAAGGAGCACGATCATCAGCTCCAGAAATTCCAGGCTAAAGTCGGCAATTTCGTCATTGCTCATCAGGTTATTGTTGCCAAACACACTTTGGCACTGACTTTCAATCGCAGCAGAAATACTCCCGATGGAAAGCTTGAGTTGTTCTATCAATGTAACTTTTGCATCTACCGACTTCTGCTTTGCCATATACCCCTCCAAAAATTTTAGTTGTAATAATAGCTGCGGGAATCACCGCGCATTCAATCCTG
>JAYWDZ010000183.1:0-11474 GCA_043779595.1 Nitrosomonadales bacterium | reverse complement strand
CCCGCATGGCTAAGTTGTGAATCGGGTCAGGTCCGGAAGGAAGCAGCCCCAGCGATAGATGCCAGTGCCGGGGGTAAGGCTCGCCATTCCAGGCTGGTGTCAAATGAATACTGCTTGTCGTGCCTGGCTGTATTTGGGACTATCTAAGGACTTGGGACTATCTAAGGCGCTCTGCCTTGTCTCCGTTTGAAACCAGCCTGGAATGGCTCCTGCCACCTCTCACACATGACTGACTTATTCGGTAACGAAGCTTCTCCCGCATTGGCGCTTGCACGCAAGTGGCGGCCGCGAGTGTTCGCCGACCTGAAAGGTCAGCAGCATGTGGTGCAAGCTTTATCCAACGCGTTGACTCAAGGTCGCTTGCACCATGCGTATTTACTCACCGGGACGCGCGGCGTGGGCAAAACCACGCTGGCGCGCATCCTCGCCAAATGTTTGAATTGCGATACTGGCGTAACGGCGACGCCGTGTGGCGTGTGTTCCGCATGCACGCAAATCGATGCCGGGCGTTTTGTTGACCTGCTGGAACTCGACGCCGCTTCGAATACTGGCGTGGACAATATGCGCGAAGTGCTCGACAACGCACAGTACGCGCCAACGGTGGGGCGCTACAAAATCTACATCATTGACGAAGTGCATATGCTGTCTAAGTCCGCGTTCAATTCGATGCTGAAAACGTTGGAAGAGCCGCCCGCGCACGTCAAGTTCATTCTCGCCACTACCGATCCGCAAAAAATACCCGTGACAGTGTTGTCACGTTGTTTGCAATTCAATCTCAAACCCATGCCCGCAGCATTGGTGGCGCAGCATCTGAGCGAGGTGCTCACGCAGGAGAAGGTCCCATCCGAGCCCGCTGCACTCAACCAGATTGCGCGCGCCGCCGCGGGTAGCATGCGCGATGCGCTGTCGCTCACGGATCAGGCGATTGCGTATGGTGGCGGCAAGATTGAGGCGGCCGCGGTAGAGGCCATGCTGGGCACTGTACGGCGCGATTATTTGTTTGATTTGCTCACAGCGCTGGCCGCACAAGACGGCGATGCGTTACTCAATCAGGCGCGGGGATTAGCAGAGCGCGGCATTGCGCTGGATGCAGCCTTGCAGGATTTGGGCGGAATCCTCACGCAACTCGCGCTGCTGCACAATGCGCCCGGTGCGCTGTCGGCCGACACGGCAGATTTACCGCAGATGCAACAATTGGCTGCGACCATTGATGCGGAAACCGTGCAGCTGTATTACCAGATCGCACTAAATGGACGTCGTGATTTGCCTTATGCCCCGGATGAGTTGTCGGGTTTTTGTATGGCGCTTCTTAGAATGTTGGCGTTTACGCCCGGTGCCTCGTCCGTTAAGACACTGCCTATTCCCCACACGACATCGCAGCAGACTAATGCCAGTCAAGCGGGCTCTGCTTCTAACGCGGGCAAAGTCTCCCCTGAGTTAGCCGTGCCTGCCAGTACAGTTAACCTCGTTACTACTCCTGCGACGATTAGCCTTAGCGTAGCCGAACCCATTACAGCCGCTGCCTGGGACTGGGTATTAATCGTCGCCGACTTGAAACTCGGTGGTATGGCCAAAATGTTGGCAGACCATTGCGAACTCGTTTCGTATGATGGGCATCAGGTGTTGCTCTGCGTTGCTGAGGAGCAAAAGCACCTGCTCGACCGCGGCTACCAGGACAAGCTGATTGGTGCGCTGCGTGAGCGGCATGGTGTAAGTCTGCAAGTAAAGTTTGAAGTCGGGTCGGCCACTGTTAAAACCCCACAATTAGTGCGCACCCGCGAACGCGATGCGCGACAAGCCGAGGCAGTGGCAGCTATCGAATCGGATCCTTTTGTCCGCGAACTGGTGGAGCATTTCGATGCGAAGATCATCGAATCCACAATCAAACCCCTAGGAGAAGCGCAATGATGAAGGGCGGAATTGGCAACATGATGAAGCAGGTACAGCAAGTTCAGGAGAACATGGCCAAAATGCAGGCCCAGCTTGCCGATATTGAAATCGAAGGCGCAAGCGGGGCCGGTTTGGTCAAAGTCACGATGACCTGCAAATACGATGTGCGTCGTGTCGTGATCGACCCCAGTTTGCTCGGCGACGACAAAGACATGCTCGAAGATCTGGTGGCGGCCGCGGTGAACGATGCGGTGCGTAAAGTCGAAGCGGCGGTGGCCGATAAAATGGGCAGCGTTACGGCGGGATTACCGATCCCACCGGGGATGAAGCTGCCGTTTTAGTAATGCACCCGCTCGCGCTCGAAAATTTGATTAGCGCATTGCGCGTGCTGCCGGGTGTCGGGCCCAAGTCTGCGGCGCGCATGGCGTATCACTTGTTACAACGTGATCGCAGCGGCACCGAGCGCTTGGCCACTGCGCTCAGTCATGCCCTCACGCATTTGCACCATTGCCGCTTGTGTAACAATTTTTCGGAGGCGGAAGTGTGCGAGGTTTGCATGCATCCGCGTCGCGATAAAAGCCAGCTGGCTGTGGTGGAAATGCCGGTCGATCTCAACATGATGGAAGCCACGCAAAGTTACACCGGGCTGTATTTCGTATTGATGGGCAGGTTGAGTCCGCTGGATGGGATCGGACCGCGCGAAATCCATTTTGACCGCTTGCTCAGTCGTGTGTTGGACGGCGAGGTGGAGGAGGTCTTACTCGCCACCAACTTCACTCCCGAAGGCGAGGCCACCGCACACACGTTGAGCGAGCTTTTAAAAGCGCGTGGGCTGAAAGTGAGTCGACTGGCGCGTGGCGTGCCGGTGGGCGGCGAGCTGGAGTATGTGGACAGCGGTACGCTGGCGCAGGCTGTGCGCGAACGCCGCGCCTTGTAAATATCGCGAACGCGTCACCTTGCGTGACCCAACAGGAATACACCATGCACCCATTAGAATTGAATTCGCTTACGGCGATCTCCCCGCTTGATGGTCGTTATGCCAGCAAAACGGCTGCATTGCGGGATTTTTTCAGCGAATACGCGTTGATTAAATGCCGCGTGATCATCGAGGTGGAATGGTTGAAAGCGCTCGCAAACGCCGCTGACATTATCGAAATTCCGCCCTTTACCAGCACCGCGATTAGTGTGCTCGACAGCATCGTGGATGGGTTTTCGTTGGCCGATGCCGAACGCATCAAGGCTATTGAAACGACGACCAACCATGACGTCAAAGCAGTTGAATATTTTTTGCTGGAATGCACGCAAGGCCACGCGGAAATCGCTGCCGTTTCCGGATTCATTCACTTTGCTTGCACTTCAGAGGATATCAACAACCTCTCGCACGGCCTGATGCTGAAAGCCGCACGCGATGCGGTACTGCTACCCTCACTCGAAAAAATCATTACCCGCTTGACTGGACTTGCACACGAGTTTGCCGAGCTACCCATGCTTGCCCGTACTCATGGTCAACCCGCAACGCCGACGACGGTGGGCAAGGAACTCGCGAACGTTGTGTACCGCCTGCGACGCGCGTATATCGCGATCGGCGACATCGAAATGCTGGGCAAAATCAACGGCGCGGTAGGCAATTACACTGCGCATCTGGCCGCGTATCCTGACTTTGATTGGGCCGATTTCGCGCGCGAGTTTGTGTTGGAGCTGGGCCTGACGTTCAACCCCTATACCACTCAGATCGAGCCGCACGATGCGATGGCAGAATTGTTTGATGCTATCGCGCGCGTCAACACCATCCTGATTGATTTAAATCGCGATGTGTGGGGCTATATCTCCGTCGGCTATTTCAAGCAAAAAATTAAAGCCGGTGAAGTGGGTTCCAGCACGATGCCGCACAAAGTCAACCCGATCGATTTCGAAAACTCGGAAGGCAACCTGGGCCTTGCCAATGCATTATTGCGTCACTTGGCAGAGAAGCTACCCGTCTCGCGTTGGCAACGTGATCTTACCGACTCGACCGTGCTGAGAAATATGGGCGTAGGTTTCGGCTACAGCCTGCTCGCGTATGAGTCGTGTTTACGTGGGTTAGGCAAGCTCGAAGCACATCCTGAAAAACTTGCCGCTGATCTGAACGCCAATTGGGAAGTGTTGGCTGAACCGATCCAGACCGTGATGCGACGCTACGGCATCGCCCATCCGTACGAGCAATTAAAAACGCTCACACGTGGACAAGCAGGGATTACACGTGAAACCCTGCATGCTTTTATTGAAGGGTTGGCAATACCCGACGCAGAAAAAACGCGCTTAAAACAATTAACCCCCGCAAGCTATATCGGCCAAGCCGCAGAACTCGCAAGGCAAATCTAAAGCTGGGTACGCGCCAGCCAAGGCGTACCAACCTCATTAACCAGCGATGACGGTATCCCGTGGGAGCAAGGTAAAATGCGGCCTTCGATTTCTCTGGCTAGCTGTTTGTGAAACCTGCCTTCCAAGACATTATTCTCACCTTGCAACATTACTGGGGTGAACGCGGCTGCGCGTTGCTGCAGGCTTATGACATGGAAGTGGGCGCGGGCACTTCGCACACTGCGACTTTTTTACGCGCCTTGGGCCCCGAACCATGGAAAGCCGCCTACGTGCAGCCTTCGCGCCGACCCAAGGACGGACGCTATGGCAATAACCCCAACCGGCTACAGCATTACTACCAGTTTCAAGTGGTGTTAAAGCCCGCGCCTTCAGACATTCTCGAACTATATTTAGGTTCGCTCGAAGCACTCGGTTTCGACCTGAAAAAAAACGATGTGCGTTTTGTGGAAGACGACTGGGAAAATCCCACGCTGGGTGCGTGGGGCTTGGGCTGGGAAGTCTGGCTCAACGGCATGGAAGTCACGCAGTTTACGTATTTTCAACAAGTCGGCGGCATCGACTGCAAACCGATTACCGGCGAAATTACCTATGGCCTGGAGCGGCTTGCGATGTATCTGCAAGGCGTGGAAAGTGTGTATGACCTGACTTGGGTAGAGGGTCTCACTTACGGCGACGTGTATCACCAAAATGAAGTCGAGCAATCTACGTATAACTTTGAGCACAGCGATGTGGATTTTTTGCTCACGGCGTTTGCGGCTCACGAAAAGAAGGCACAGGAATTAATGCAAGTGAAACTGGCGCTGCCTGCGTATGAACAGGTGCTTAAGGCTGCGCATAGTTTTAACCTGCTGGATGCACGCGGTGCCATTTCGGTAACCGAGCGCGCCGCGTACATGGGGCGCATCCGCAACCTCGCCCGCGCGGTAGCAAAAAACTATCTGGATAGCCGGGCGCGCCTGGGTTTTCCGATGGCACCGCGCGTGTGGGCTGAGGAAGTTTTGGCCCAGATCGAGCAGAAGGCGGCGGCAGCATGAGCGCCAAGGGAGTGGGCTCGGCCAATTTGCTCGTTGAATTATTTGTCGAAGAGTTGCCGCCCAAGGCGTTAAAAAAATTGGGCGAGGCGTTTGCATCCGTGCTCGTCGACACCCTCAAAGCGCAAGGGCTCGCGCCTGTGGATACATGCGTGACGGGCTACGCTTCCCCGCGACGCCTGGCAGTTCATCTAACAGAGGTACTAGCGCGAGCAGCTGACAAACCCGTGGCGCACAAGTTGATGCCCGTAGCCGTTGGGCTGGATACCACGGGCAATGCTACGCCTGCGCTGCTTAAACGGCTCGCAGCAATCGGTGCAGATGCCACTACAATTCCGCAACTCCGGCGAGCGATGGATGGCAAAAACGAAGCCTTGTTTTTTGATAGCGTTGCTACCGGCACACTGTTAATCGAGGGTTTGCAATCCGCGCTGGAAGCCGCGATGGCCAAACTGCCCATTCCGAAAATGATGAGTTACCAGCTGGAAGACGGCTGGAAGACCGTTAATTTCGTGCGCCCGGTGCATGGCTTGGTGGCCTTGCATGGCGCGGATATTGTGCGCTTGAGCGTGTTGGGGCTGTCCGCCGGACGTGAGACGCGGGGTCACCGTTTCGAAGCGAGTGTGAACCCCGTCGTCATCCGCGATGCCGATACCTACGCACACCAACTTGCAAGCGAAGGCGCCGTGATCGCAAGCTTTGATGCGCGCCGTTCGGAAATTGCGCGCCAATTGCAAGATGTGGCAGGCCCGATGGGACTGAAGCCGATAGAAGACGACGCACTGCTAGACGAAGTCACCGCATTGGTCGAGCGCCCCAATGTGCTGCTAGGAGAATTCGATCAATCTTTTCTCGAAGTACCGCCCGAGTGCCTGATCCTGACGATGAAGGCGAACCAGAAATACTTTCCCCTACTGGATGCGGCGGGCAAGCTTACCAATCAGTTCCTGATCGTTTCCAATATTTCGCCGGACGATACGTCCGCGGTGATCCAGGGCAACGAGCGCGTGGTGCGCCCGCGACTGGCAGATGCCAAGTTCTTCTTCGACCAAGATCGCAAGAAGACGCTGGAGTCGCGTGTGCCAGGCTTGGCGAAAGTCGTGTACCACAATAAATTAGGGAGTCAGCTAGACCGTGTAGAACGAGTTCGTACTATCGCTGTTTGGGTGGCAGAGCAAATAGGCACAGATGAGAGTTTGGCCGATCGTGCGGCGTATCTTGCTAAAGCGGACTTATTGACAGACATGGTGGGAGAGTTTCCCGAATTGCAGGGCGTGATGGGAGGACGCTACGCAAGGGAACAGGGTGAACACGAATGGGTCGTACAAGCTATAGCAGAGCAGTACGCGGTTCGCCGGGATGGGAATATCGATCCTGCTAACCACATTAGCGAAGTGCTACAAATTGCGGATCGCATGGAGACGCTGGTTGGAATATGGGGTATTGGTCTCAAGCCCACTGGTGATAAGGATCCATTTGCGTTGCGCCGGCATGCGCTTTCGGTGATTACGTCACTCCAGTTTTTGGGGCCGATTGCTGCAGAAAATGAGGAGACGCACGGATTTGGGCTGGAAACGCTGATCGAGTTTGTTATTTCCAAATTCCCGTCAGGATTGCTGTTGGGAACCGTGGCTGAAGAGCTCAAGCTGTTCATCTACGAGCGTAATGCCAACCAGCTGGCGCCGATATTCGGTGCGGAGGCGGTTGCAGCCGTGTTCGCCAACACGCCGCCGCTGCATGAAGTGGGGAAGCGGTTACGCGCCGTGCGCGAGTTCGCACAACTGCCGGAGGCGGCGAGTCTCGCCGCCGCCAACAAGCGCGTCGGCAATATCCTGAAGAAGGCCGAGGGTATGGTGGACGAATCCGCCGACCCGGCGCGCTTCGTCGAGGAAGCCGAGAAGGCCCTGTTCGCCGCACTGGACGAGATCGCGCCGCAGGCCGACGCGGCCTTTGCCACGGGGAACTACACCGGCTCGCTGCAGGCGCTCGCGGCGCTGAAAGCCCCGGTCGACGCCTTTTTCGACAGCGTAATGGTTAATACCGACGATCCCATTCTCAAGGCCAATCGGCTTGCTCTACTCAACCAATTGCATCAAACCATGAATCGGGTAGCTGACATCTCCCGTCTCGCGGCCTAAACTCGCTGCATGAAGCTCATCATTCTTGATCGCGACGGGGTCATCAACTTTGATTCCGACCAGTTCATCAAACATCCAGATGAATGGAAACCCATTCCCGGTAGTCTTGAGGCGATTGCGCGATTGACGCGCGAAGGGTGGCGGGTAGTGGTGGCGACAAACCAGTCTGGATTGGCGCGCGGGCTGTTTGAAATGGCCACGTTAAATGCGATTCACGCCAAGATGCATAAAGCGGTAATGGTAGCGGGCGGGCGCATTGAAGCGGTATTTTATTGCCCGCATTCGGCCGAAATGGAATGCGCGTGTCGCAAGCCAAAAGCCGGGATGTATCACGAAATCTCCACGCGTTATGCGCGTGATCTTGAGGATGTGCCCATCATTGGCGATTCTTTGCGCGACTTGCAGGCAGCGGTTGAGGTGGGTGCATCACCGATGCTGGTCAGAAGTGGAAAGGGGCTCAAAACATTGGCCGCAGGGGGGTTCCCGCCGGGCACGCCAGTGTTTGATAACCTGGCTCAAGCGGTCAGTGCGTTGCTTATGCCTGTTCTATGACTCGGCTGCGCTCGGCGGTGTTTGCGTTATTGCAGATAGCGCTCACGATCTTGTTCACATTCGTTGCGTTCGCCAGTTTTCCTTTTTCGCCGCATACCCGCTACCGCATGATTACCGGGTATAACCACACAGTGATCTGGCTGGCGCGCGTGATATTGGGAATACGCTATGTGGTACGCGGCAGCGAAAATTTGCCCAAAACGCCCGCTGTGATTATGGCCAAACACCAGTCGGCCTGGGAGACGGTCGCCTTTTTATGTTTATTTCCCCCGGTTGCAGCGGTGATTAAACAAGAACTGTTGGACCTGCCTTTCTTCGGTTGGGCTTATCGCATGCTGAGCCCGATTGCGATTGACCGGTCTGCCGGACGTGCCGCATTGAAAAAAATTGTGGAGCAAGGGCGCGATAAGCTGGCGCAGGGGTTTTGGGTATTAGTGTTTCCCGAAGGTGAACGCGTAGCTGCGGGCGAAAAGGGCCGTTACGGTATAGGCGGGGGATGGCTCGCCGCGAATACCGGTGCGCCTGTGGTGCCGGTTGCTCACAATGCAGGCGAAGTCTGGGCCAAGGATGCTTTCATCAAACATCCTGGGACTATTACCATCAGCATCGGTCCTGTTATTAGCAGCGAGAATAAAAGCGCCAGCGAGATCATGCGTGAAGTGGAAGCCTGGATTGAAACCGAAATGACTACATTGCCCCGTGCTACCCAAGCTGAATAACGGTTTTTTGGAATTGGGCAATGCGGCAGTCCCTTACGAACTGCGCCGTTCTCGTCGCCGCCGTACGCTAGGACTTACCGTCACGCCGCAGCAGGTGCGCATACACGCCCCTAGTTGGACACCGCGTGCCGAAATCGATTATTACGTGCAACAGCAGCGTGATTGGTTGATGCGTGCCTGGGCGCGGATGCAAGCAAAAATCCCTGCTTTAACGGAACACAAACCCAACCAAGTCAGGTATTTGGGATGTGACCTTACTTGGGAATTCCATGCTTCGCTTTTCATAGAGCTGCGTCGAGCGGGCAACATTTTGAAGATTTACGCCCCCACTAATATTGAACCTGAAGAACTAGTGCGGAATTGGCTGGTAGCGCGGGCCACTAAACTTTTGGCGTGGCGGCTTGCGCGCCTGGCGCGTCGACTCGGGCAAATCCCTACGCGCTTCGCATTATCCAATGCACAAACTCAATGGGGGAGCTGTACGCGCGGCGGGCATATTCGGCTTAACTGGCGACTGGTACAAGCTCCGCTTACTTTGATTGATTATGTCGCCGCACACGAACTCGCGCATCTGGTCCATTTGGATCACTCTCCCGCGTTCTGGGCGCAGGTGGCCGTACTGTGTCCCGATGCACTTGCACGCCGGGCGGCGTTGCGAAAAATGAGTGTTACTTTATTTCAGGTCTAGGAGTAATGCAGCTGCCTGCAATAAAACCCCTGCCTAAGCGGGTTTTATTGCAGGCTTGAGGTTTATTGAGGCTGAATATTGGAGGCCTGCTTACCTTTAGGCCCTTGAGTCATTTCAAAGGTCACCTTCTGACCCTCTTTCAAAGTTTTAAACCCCCCAGCCTGGATCGCCGAGAAATGTGCAAATACGTCTTCACCGCCATCATCGGGTGTAATAAATCCAAACCCCTTGGCGTCGCTAAACCACTTCACAATACCTGTTGCCATGAACTTCTCCCTAGCTATTCCCTATAACCCGCGTTAAGCGGATGACGTGCGGTTAAACCGCCGGTCTGACTCAAGCGCGCTACACGGTAAGCCGATACTGCACGATTCTTGAACAAACTTTTTGCTTTTTACTACCGCGTACAAATTTTTACAAGAAAAAGTTGAATTTATTCGTGAGGCCATACACACTGTGGCCCCCAACCAACGATTCAGAGGAATTGACTATGATTAAGGGCATTTTGATGGGTGTGATGATGACGGTTTTTGCTTCTTCAGGCGCGTGGGCCGAAGGTAATCAGCAAAACCTTATGAAGACGTGTAATGCCGATGCAAAAAAACAGAGCCTGAAAGGTGATGCGCGCAAAACGTTTATGAAAACCTGTTTATCGGGCTCGGAAACCTCAACTCCGGCTGTTCAAGCCCCCGCCGCAGCACCAACCAAGTCCGAGTCAAAGACCCCAGTCAGCCCTGATAATAAACCTATGACCAAACAGCAACAGCGCATGAAGGATTGCAATGCTGAAGCGAAGTCAAAAGAAATGAAGGGCGATCCGCGTAAGGCATTTATGAAATCCTGTTTGTCGAACAAGAAATAAATTTAGCACCCCCAAAAAAATGGGCTCCTCAGGAGCCCATTTTTATGTGCGTTGAGGGGGCGAAACATTGCCGATCACGTCTGGCTCACTCCCATTCAATTTTTTCAATGCTAGTACTTTACCTTGGGGCTATTTTTTGGTGGGGGTCGTTAAATTTTCCTGTCACATATACCCGTTGGGCATCTCGTTCGGTAGCATGACGATGATGACAGGCATTCGGGATGCGCCTGCAGGTCTCACTGCTTCGATTTCAACACGAGCATCTTGGCGAAGGACTGAAGGTTCACTTGTTCCGTCAGCATGAACCCGCTCCTGTCGAATAATCTCGATCATTCACTGAGGGTTCTTTCCCTGCCACGCGTACCCATGAACATCTGCATGTCGAATGCTGCTCCGGTAAAGTCTGCGCCGGATTCCGCCATGACCATTTCCATAACCACAACGTGCGCCCCCGGTCCGTCGCAGGCGCGGTGGAGATTGCGCAGACCCCTGACACAGGCCTCATCGTCGAGACCATGCAAGACTGCACTAAGCAGGTAGACGTCCCTGTCGCTCGTCGCCATTGGCACTGACTCGAATAAATTGCCCGGCTGAAAACTTAGACGCGCGAGCAAAGCGGCCGCCTCACGTCCTACCCAATGTTGTTCAGCATCGCGCACGACCTGAGTACGATCCACCACCAAGGCTTTCAGATGGGTATGGCGTTTCGGGATTGCTACGGATTTACTGCCTTTCGATCCGCCGATGTCAATGACGCGATCAAAACGACCCCAATCGAAGTCTTGTACAAAAGTGTCCCCACTCAACGCCTCTACAGTGTCCATCGCTCTCGAAAACAGGGCATCGAATTCGGGATGGGTATCCATGTAGTCGAACAATTCCTCACCATGCACACGGCTGAAAGGAACGTCGCCTTTCCGGACGCAACTTTCTAGTTGCTCGTACCAGGGTCGGCACATCACATCCGAGTTATGCATCAAGATCATCGCCCGCACGTTATTCGGATTGTCCTCACGCATAAACGAAGACAGGCGATTGTTGGCGAATATGTGGGGCTGCGTTTCTTTAAAAACGCCCATTGCCGCAAGCATCCTGAGCAGTCGGTAAATGGCATCGGGGTCCGCTGAAACCTGAACTGAACCGCCCCGGATTTTGAGGAGGCTCCCACTCTTGAGAAGATGGAGCCATGAAGAAACCCGTAAAGTATTCCCCTGAAGTCCGCGAGCGCGCTGT
>JAYWDZ010000182.1:0-1795 GCA_043779595.1 Nitrosomonadales bacterium | reverse complement strand
TTTCAGGTGAACAGTTCGTCATCACTAAATTGATGAATTGTTCAGCGTGTCCCTAGGTCACCGAAAATGAACACTACCAAACACTGGAAAGCCAAGCTCGAACCGGTGCGCGGATCGGACGCTTAATGGTCATGCACGACATGCTGGTGAGACTGTACGCGCTGCCGAGCCTCGACGAGGCCGTCGCGGCATGCGCCGTGCGCGGCGTCACGATCCGCCGCGCCCTTTCGCCAGAGAAGCACGCCGTATTCGACTGGGTGCGCGCGCACTTTGCGAGTTCCAGCGCCGAACTGGAGACCGCCTTCGCGCAAGTCCCGGTGACCTGCTTCATCGCTGTTCGCGACGACACGATGCTGGGCTTCGCATGCTACGACGTGACATGCCGAAACTTTTTCGGACCCGAGGGCGTAGTCACGGACGAGCGCGGTCGCGGGATCGGACGCGCGCTGCTACTTGCCGCGTTGCACGCGCAACGGGCGCAAGGTTATGCATACGCTATCATCGGCGGTGTGGGACCGGCGGAATTCTACGCGAAAACAGTAGGCGCCATCGCAATTCCCGGGTCGACACCAGGTATCTACGCTGGGATGCTCACGCAAGGTCCATCGGATTGACTCCGATCGGGACACTTTTTGCGCCACTCATGGAATAAGATAGTTGGCATACCTAATGGCGTAAGCTGCCGGTGATCAAAGCTGGCAACAGCTCCCAAAATGACGGGAAACAGGTTGGGAGGCGGCGGAGAAGTCAGCAGCGAGCACTGTAGAAACAGTAAAGGCGAAGCGCCACGAGAAGCTGAACCGAAGGCCCAAACGGTGCCCCGCAAGGGGATTGAAAGGAGGGAGGGCGCTTGCCAAGGAACCACGTTATTGCATCCGGCGAGTCTTGCAGGCGCAAACTGCTGTGTGGTTTTTGAGCCTCTTTCTGGAAATACACTCGTCGGATGTGGGGCCTGCACTTTCTTATTGAGGCAGGGAGCAGCTAAATAGCGCAAGCGTATCTCGCCGCATTTTCCGTTGTCGCACTATGAGCCTTGGGTTGGATTCTCAATGCGCAAAGGCGTCGCGCTTAACCAGTTCTATCCGGGTGGTCAACCGAACGACCAGCGAACTGCGCTTGCCGGTTAAGCCATCTCACACTGGAGAATATTGAGTGAACTATCAGCTTGCTACTGTCGGAGGACTAACGGTTCTCGCCCTCTTCGCTCACGTGTTTGGGGGTATTCGCCAATCACTGAGTGTCGAACCCGCCAAACTGGCTGATAAAGAAAAGCTGGCGAACTTCGAAACACTTGACCGCAATTGGGTTCAATCAATGTGTGCATTCCAGTTGGTCACGGTTGACCTTCTTGCGCTGTCCGCCTTGCTGTTCAGCCTTGCCTTCACTGAGGTTTTCGTTCAAAAGCAGCTCATGGGTTTCTCGCTTGCCGCATTATATTTTTTATGGGGCTGTTCGTGGCTTGTGCAGCTTTTTGCCCTAAGACGAAAAGCAATGGACTACCTGCTACTCGGCCATTGGATTTTTTGGTTTGGCTGTTCCGCTCTAATTTACTGGGGCTCTCTATCTCTATGAGCGGGCCCCTCCTGCCCTTTGCCTGTCTCCTTCTGTTTACGTTGAGTTGCGTTTTCCTGATCCGCGCGCGTCTCCTGGTACATGAAATTATAAATGATGAAACATGATCCGAATCCCATGTAGGTCTGGCTTTAGCCAGACATGTCGGTCTGAAAGCCGACAATCGTGCGGCATTACGTTGCACAATTTATGTGTTCATGTACCAGGTCGTACTTAGATTATT
>JAYWDZ010000181.1:0-1796 GCA_043779595.1 Nitrosomonadales bacterium | reverse complement strand
GATCGAACAGCATGCCGATGCCGATGAAAAAGAGCCCGAGCAGGACATCGCGGAAAGGTCGTATGCTGGATTCCATCTGGTGACGGAACTCGGTCTCGCCCAGCACCATCCCGGCCAGAAACGCGCCGAATGCCAGCGACAGGCCGAGGCTGCTGGTCGTCCAGGCCGCCAGCAATACAACCAGCAACACCGCCAGGGTAAACACCTCGGCGGATCGACGTTTGGCGACCAGATGAAACAGCGGGCGCAGCAACCAACGACCCACATAGAACACCAGCGCAAAGGCAAGCACAGCTTTTGTCATTGCCCACCCCAGAGCGCCCGCCAATACATCGGCGCCGACCGCCATACCCAGCACGGGTATGACCACCAGAAAAGGAGCGGCCGTGACATCCTGGAAAATGGACATCGCGAGTCCGAGTCGGCCGTGGGGACTGTTCTCTTCGCCTTGCTCGGTCAATTGGCTGCCGATGATGGTAGTGGATGACTGGGCAAAGACCGCGCCGATCACGAACGCGGCAGCGGCAGGCAGCCCCGCCAGCCACGTCACCACACCGACCACGGAGGTCGTCAATAACACCTGCGCCGTGCCAAGACCAACGACTTGATGCCGCAGTGTATGCAACTGCGGCAAGGAAAAATTGAGACCGATCGTGAACAGCAGGAAGACCACGCCGAACTCGGCCAGCGCCTTGATCTCCGGCACATCGACGGTAGGTCCTATCGTATGCGGTCCGAGAATCACGCCGACCAGCAAATACCCGAGACTGGTGGGGATATGCAGGCGCTGAAACGTGACCGCAACAGCGACCGCAACGCCCAGAAGCATGAGGATTTGTGCAAGATGCTCCATCATGCAGAATGCTCCTGCCATGATTGAGTCAGACCCGATTTATCATTAGGGCAAGTATGAGTATTATGCGGCATTTTTCTCTAGTTTTTGTATACAGATTTTAGCTAAATCAGCAGGAATATGGTTGTTGATTTTAACATGCCTGCGAATTCGATTGTAAAGCCACCTCAATATATTCAAACGTCACTTGTTTTACCTCGACTCTGGTTTTAAATTTATAGTGATGCAAACATTCTGTTTTAAGCTTGCCACTTCAGGGCTCCCGATTGAGCCAGCGGTTCAATGCTGGCCATATATGCGGCAGAATGATGAGTGCGACTGTACCAGTTGCCAGATTAAATGTGGTGTGAACAAGGGAAATCTGCTGGTCGGCAACTATATTAATGGTGAGAATCATGCCGATAATCGGTTGCAGCAGGGTCGTAAATAGCAGCACGCCGAGCACATTGAAGCTGGTATTGAGCAAGGCGAGCTTGCGTGAGACGGTATCCAGTGCTGTGCTCGCTAATAGCGCCGTAGAGGTAGTGCCTATGTTGGCCCCGCTATCAGCCAAACGGCCACTTCTGGCGCGATGAGACTTTGCTGCACGGAGAGTACCGCCAGACCTGTTACCACCGAGGACGACTGAACCAGCGCAGTCTGCAAGGCGGCGAACAGAAGCGCGACGATGGGTGAATCAAGGAGTTCGTGCCAGTCAGTGAGCATTGGGCTGTGTGCCACTGGTGCCAACCCCTGCGAGATGAGATCCAGCGCCAGGAACACCAGTCCGAAATAGAACAGCGCCTTGCCATGTGGGCGCCATGGGCGAGCCGGCAAGCGGCCATAAGCCGCCGAGCGTAACAAATACTGTGCCCAGCCCAACAATCTTCATCGCCACCAGCCTGGCAGTGAGTGTAGTTCCCACGTTAGCACCAATCATTACCGCAAATGCGCCACGGTCGGT
>JAYWDZ010000180.1:0-4598 GCA_043779595.1 Nitrosomonadales bacterium | reverse complement strand
GCGTTTGTCATCGTTGAGCTGCTTTTCTTTGTCGCGCATGGCCTGTTCGCGCGTGGCAATGTCGCTGTCTTTCTGTGCCAGTTGCTGCTCGAACTGTTTGCGTGTTGCAGCGATCAGTGGCGCGGCCAGTGATTCGGTGAGCTTGATCTCTGTTTTGCAGTTGGGACAAGTGAGGGTGGGTTCGGTCATAGCATTTTCCCTACGCATTAGGTTTGTCAGGCAAGCGGGTTTTCTATTCACTTTAACGCAACACGGTTCAGCCTCGTCCCAAGCCGGTAATGAGTACTGCCATCCGGGTTAAAATGCCGGGGTTCCCAACGTGTTTTGCCATTATGAAAAGTAGCGCCATTCGTCAGAGTTTTCTCGATTTCTTCGCGTCCAAAGGTCACACTATCGTGCCGTCCAGCCCGCTGGTCCCTGGCAACGACCCGACGCTGCTGTTTACCAACGCGGGCATGGTGCAGTTCAAGGATGTGTTTACCGGGCAGGATAAGCGCGCCTATACCCGCGCGGTGTCGTCGCAGCGCTGCGTGCGCGCGGGGGGCAAGCACAACGATCTGGAAAACGTCGGCTACACCGCGCGCCATCACACGTTTTTCGAGATGTTGGGCAACTTTAGTTTCGGCGATTATTTCAAGCACGACGCGATTGCGTACGCGTGGGAATTTCTGACTCAGACCTTGCAATTGCCCGCGGATAAGTTGTGGGTAACGGTATACGCAGAGGATGACGAGGCGTTCGACATCTGGCACAACGATATTGGCGTGCCGAAAGAACGCATCGTTCGCATTGGTGACAACAAAGGCATGCGCTACGCATCCGACAATTTCTGGGCGATGGGCGATACCGGCCCGTGCGGTCCGTGCACCGAGATTTTCTACGATCACGGTGTTGAGATTGCAGGCGGGCCGCCGGGCTCGCCTGATGAAGACGGCGATCGTTATATCGAAATCTGGAACAATGTGTTCATGCAATTCAATCGCGACGCGGCGGGCGTGATGCACCCGCTGCCCAAACCGAGCGTGGACACCGGCATGGGCTTGGAGCGTATTTCGGCGGTGATGCAGCACGTGCATTCCAACTACGACATCGATTTATTCCAGGCGTTGATTCAGGGTGCTGCACGCGAAACTCACCCTCTCAACAGCCCTCTCCCTAACCCTCTCCCGCTTGCGGGAGAGGGGATAAGGGCGAGGGAAAAACCGATTTACGATACGCAGAACAACTCGCTCAAAGTTATCGCTGACCACATCCGCGCATGCGCTTTTTTGATCGTTGACGGGGTGATCCCCGGAAACGAAGGACGCGGCTATGTGCTGCGCCGCATCATTCGGCGAGCGATCAGGCATGGCTACAAACTCAATGTGCGCGCCGCTTTCTTTTATCGCCTGGTGCCCGATTTAGTTGGGGTTATGAGCGACGCCTATCCCGAACTTGCGGCTGCAAAAACACGGGTGATGGACACGCTCAAACAGGAAGAGGAACGCTTTTTCGAGACCATCGAAAACGGCATGAGCATCCTCGAAACCGCGTTAAAAACCTTACCCGCAAATGGCGTGTTCGATGGCGAGTTGGCATTCAAACTGCACGACACTTACGGCTTTCCGCTCGACCTCACCGCCGATATTTGCCGCGAGGCGAACGTGGCGGTCGATACCGACGCGTTTGACGCCGCGATGAAACGACAGAAGGACCAAGCGCGCGCGGCGGGCAAGTTCAAACTCGGCGCAGGGCTCGAATATACCGGCGCGGCGACGACCTTTCACGGCTACGACACGCTGGCTCACGACGGCGCAGTGCTCGCGCTTTATCGCGACGGCGCCCGTGTCGATGCGCTGAGGGAGGGCGAGCTGGGTGTGGTGGTGCTCGATCACACGCCTTTTTATGCTGAGGCGGGTGGTCAGGTCGGTGATCGCGGCGTGCTACACGCGGCGAGTGGCTTGTTTGCAGTAGAAGACACGCTCAAAATTCAGGCACAGGTTTTTGGCCACCACGGGGTGGTCAAAACCGGCATCATCCAGATAGGCGACGCGATCGCCGCAAAAGTCGACGAGGCCGCACATGCCCGTACCATGCGCAATCATTCCGTCACCCACTTGATGCACAAGGCGCTGCGCGATGTGCTCGGCGGGCATGTGCAGCAAAAAGGCTCGCTGGTGGATGCCGATAAAACCCGCTTCGATTTCGTGCAACCCGTGCCAATGACTGCCGCACAGACTCGAGAAGTCGAGACGCGCGTCAATGCGGAAATTCTTGCCAATACACCGACGCAGGCGCGTGTGATGGGCATCGAAGACGCGCAGAAAACCGGCGCGATGATGCTGTTTGGCGAGAAGTATGGCGACGAAGTGCGCGTGCTCGATATCGGCAATTCGCGCGAGCTTTGTGGCGGCACGCACGTAACACGTACCGGCGATATCGGCGCGTTCAAAATTCTGCTGGAAACGGGCGTGGCAGCCGGTATCCGTCGCATTGAGGCGACTACCGGCACCGGCGTGCTGAACTATCTGGACGAGACCGAAAAAAATCTCGCCACCATCGCAGGCATCGTCCGCGTAGCGCCCGCCGATGCGGCCGCACGTGTGGCGCAATTAACTGAAACCAACCGCAGCCTGGAGAAGGAGCTTGCGCAGCTAAAAGCCAAATTGGCAGCCAGCCGCGGGGATGAGCTCATGCTGCAAGCCGTGGAAGTCGCCGGTACGCGCGTGCTGGCGGTGCAGCTTGAAGGTGCCGATGCCAAAACCCTACGTGAGACTGCCGACAAACTGCGCGATAAGTTGCACTCATGCGCGTTAGTTTTGGGTGCGGTTGCGGATGGCAAAGTTAGCTTAATCGCTGCTGTCACGCCCGATCTGGTAGGCCGTATCAAGGCCGGTGAGCTGGTAAATTTTGTCGCGTTACAAGTAGGCGGTAAAGGCGGCGGCAAGCCCGACCTGGCGATGGCAGGAGGTACTAAACCTGCCAAACTCGCAAGTGCGCTGGCTTCCGTCGCCACATGGGTGGCAGCCAAACTGGAGAGCGCCGTAGCATGATAAGGGCGGTAGCATGATCAGTGCAGTGAGGCCAGACACAGTTTTTCACCATGGATGGTGGAAACAGAATGCGGGGCTCGTGCAGCTACTCGGCTTATGCCCGCTGCTGGCGATCAGTAATACAGTAGTCAATGCGCTATCGCTGGGCTTAGCAGCGACGTTAGTGATGGCATCCTCAAGCCTTGCGGTGTCGAGTGTGCGCAATTTCGTGCCGCCCGAAATCCGCATTCCGGTGTTTGTATTGCTCATCGCCGCATTGATCACTGTGATCGATTTGATGATGAATGCGTTTGTGCATCCGCTTTATCTGGCGCTCGGCTTTTTTGTTCCGCTTATCGCCACCAATTGCATCGTGCTCGCGCAGGCCGATGCATTTGCGTCAACAAGTCACTCTCTGTACTCGGCGCTTGAGGCGGTGACGATGGGCCTCAGGCTAACAGCGATCTTGATAGTATTGGGCGCGGTACGCGAACTCGTGGGTTCCGGCACGCTATTTTCCGGGGTCGAGCTGGTTTTTGGCGAGAGTGCCCGTCCGTGGATATGGCATGTGCTGCCTGGCTATCAAGGATTTTTACTGGCGATTTTGCCGCCGGGCGGATTTATTGCATTGGGCTTGTTAATCGCCGCGCGTAATTGGCTGAACACGCGCACCAAACAGCGTCCGAAAACAGAACGTATCGACGTACGCACCCATGAAGCCGCCGCTTAAAAAGCGCGTGCCCAAGCCACGTAATCCTTTCGTCGCACTGGCGCGTGCGCGCGTAGCCGGCCCACACGAAAAGTCCCAACGCGCGCCACGCCGGGCCGAAAAAATTGCATTGAAAAAAGTGCTCGAAACGGTATGAATTCCTTCGGCAGCAAGGTGACTGTTAAATGAATTCTCAACGTCGCCACGAAATCTTCAGCCGCTTTCGCGCGGCGAACCCACATCCCAAGACGGAGCTTGAATATAACAGTCCCTTCGAGTTACTCGTCGCAGTAATCCTCTCCGCCCAAGCTACCGATAAGGGTGTGAATCTCGCAACGCGTAAACTCTTCCCTGTCGCCAACACGCCCGAGGCTATTTACGCATTGGGCGAAGCGGGGTTAACCGAATACGTTAAAACGATCGGCCTGTATAAGAGCAAAGTGCGTCATTTGATCGCGACCTGCCGCATGCTAATCGATCATCACGACAGCAAAGTCCCTGAAGATAGAGCAGCACTTGAAGCCCTGCCTGGCGTGGGTCGCAAGACGGCGAGTGTGGTGTTGAACACCGCATTCGGGCATATCGAGATGGCGGTCGATACGCATATTTTTCGTGTATCCAACCGTACTGGCCTGGCGCCTGGCAAGACCGTGCTCGAAGTCGAGCGCAAGTTAATGAAGCATGCGCCCAAGGAATTTTTGCTGGATGCGCATCACTGGCTGATTTTGCATGGCCGCTATGTCTGCGTGGCACGCTCACCCAAATGCGGCATATGTCTAATTGTTGACTTGTGTGACTACACACATAAGGTACTCACGGTGCCAGTCAAGGTCACCCCCGGTAGACGCGCTAATCCCCGATCGAAGCCTCTGGATGTT
>JAYWDZ010000179.1:0-11521 GCA_043779595.1 Nitrosomonadales bacterium | reverse complement strand
CAGCGCGCTCGCGGACTTCAGGGGAATACTTTACGGGTTTCTTCATGGCTCCATCTTCTCAAGAGTGGGAGCCTCCTCAAAATCCGGGGCGGTTCAGTCTAGTAATTCAGGACGTTCCAATACTAATCTGTCCCAATCAAAGGCAATCTTGTAGGTTTCAAGTATGGCCTGCTGCTTCAGCTGTTTTCGAATTTCTGAAAGCTGCCGCATTGCGAAAAATACGGCAAGTGCGTTGAATAACAACGCAATCACAGCCGCTGTGGCGGTAACCAAGTTAAGTCTTTCATTGGATGGCAATTGGCACATGTTATGGGTCAATTCGTTTAGTCCGTGTATGTTCGATCTGCTGTGCCCAACGTCAAAGCTCAGCGGCGCGCGGCTTCTTGCGCGTCCGCTGGAGCGCCTGGTTGGGCGGCACGGTTACAGTCCTTCACGAGGCGTTTGTTGAATAGCGACACTTTTCGGTAACTGCCCCCGCTTGAGATAGCCGCCGATGTTTCCGACAGGCGTGGGTTTCGAGTAGCTCGATTTGAAGTATGGATGGGCACCATCAGCTGGATGGAACTCAAAACAGAATCCTTTTGCAGGCACATTACGCTTTCTCCGAAAATTCCAAATTGCACGTCATATGTCAGCACCCCGGCCGCGTGAAACTCTTGCGCGCGCGCTCAACTTTACTTCTGATCACGCAGTTCGCGACATGATCGTTGACCAGCCCCATTGCTTGCATGAAGGCATACACCGTGGTGGGGCCAATGAATTTCCAGCCCAGTTTTTTCAAATCCTTCGACAACGCAAGCGATTCCGCCGAGGTCGAGGCAGTCTGCGGTTCAGCAAGTTGCGTCACGTCTGGTTCGTAACGCCAGACGAAGGCTGCCAGCGATCCTTCCCGTTTGACGAGTTCTCGGGCCTGCCGAGCATTATTGACGACTGCCTCGATCTTGCCACGGTGGCGGACGATCCCTTCGTCTTTGAGCAGACGATCAAGGTCGCGCTGGGTGAAGCGCGCTATCCTGTCGAAGTCGAAATCATGGAAGGCGGCGCAGAAATTCTCGCGCTTGGCGAGAATGGTGCGCCAGCTCAATCCGGATTGAAAACCCTCCAGACTCAATTTCTCGAATAAGCGATAATCATCGCTGACCGGAAAGCCCCATTCGGTGTCGTGGTAGGCTAGAAACTCCGGTGCGGCAGCGCACCAGCGGCAACGTAATTTGCCGTCGGGGCTTACTATCTCCGCGCTCATGTGCCTGCTGTCCTCGGTTTGAATTCACTCAGTCGAGCAAAAATTTTAGACGCTCCTCGGTCTGTGATGGCGTGATTTCAAGAATTTCCGCGCTGACCACATTTTCCGTCACAAACGGATCACCATTCAACCTGCTTTGAAGATCTGACAGCGAGGTATTATGGGCCACAATCCCACCGCCCAAATTAGGCTGAAGACTGCCGACCAACAAAAATACGCCGTCATCAAAACCGCGTTTGATCCATTCTTTGTGGCCTTCCATGAATTGGCTGGCTTGGCCTTTGTTGCCAGAAAATTTAAGCAGTACGATAAACATCGGATTTTTTTCCTAGTAAACCTGGTGGGCCGGGTACTCAGCTTTTGCGTCTCACGCGCTCTCCCGCCCCATGCTCGTCGTGTGCATTGCCGTGATGCTTTCCTCGCACGATCTCAGCCAGTCGCACATGTGCTTGACCTCCTGCTTGATGAATTTCTCATCGTGAAAGGCGTTGGCTAGCGTGGCGACACCCTGGCTGCGGGCAAGAAGATGCATCGCCAGCTCGTCGGCATCTGCCTTGCGGCCAAGCAGCGTGAATTGCCTGCGCAACCAGGTCCGAAACAGCGTAAACAGCTTGTTTGCCTCGGCTTGCGAGGCATGATTCAGCTTCGCAAGCTCAGCGCACAGCGTGCCAACCGGGCAACCGTGACGTTTTATGTCGGCCTTATTGGCAAGCAGAATATGGATAAAGCTCCGGATGCGATCTGCGGGTTGTTTCCCTTCAATTTCCCACTTTTCCAACATCTTCCGGGTATTAGCCAGACGCACGCTGATCACGGCATCCAGAATTTCATCCTTGGATTTGAAATGATGATAAAAATTGCCGCGAGAGATTTGTACCACATCCGCAATGTTCGAGAACGAGGTATGCTCGTAACCTTGTTGATAGAACAACTGATCGGCAGCTTCAACAATGTGATCGCGGGTTGCCTTGTCGCTCATGAAATCACCTCCCCGGCCAACCGCGACCCGAGAGGCAGGCCGCTTAAGTACTCGCTACGATAATGCGGATAGTCAGTGTAGCCTGCTTCGTTGCCGCCGTAGAAAGTGGATGGATCGGCCTCGTTTAACGGTAGGCGCTGCCGATAACGGCGCACCAGGTCCGGATTGGCCAAGAATGGAGTTCCGAAAGCAACGAGGTCCACGGCGCCGTTACGTATTGCCGTTTGGGCGCGCACGAGGTCGTAGCCGTTGTTGGCGATATACGGCCCTGCAAACTTCGAGCGCAAGGCACGATAATCCAGCGCGCTAATCTTCGTCATCATGTCGCCTTCGAGAACATGCACATACGCCAAGCCACGCGGACTCAACTGCTCGAAGAAATATTCGAAGTGCGCTTGTGGGTCGGAATCCGACATCGAATTGAAACTGTTCTCGGGGGTCAAGCGCACGCCCACGCGCTGCGCCGGCCACAACGCGCGCACCGCATCGAGGATTTCGTTCAATAGGCGCATGCGGTTCTGCACGCTACCGCCGTACGCGTCGGTGCGATGGTTACTGCCGTCGCGTAGAAACTGGTCGACGATGTAGCCGTTGCCGCCATGTACTTCCACGCCATCGAAGCCCGCGCGCTCGGCCATCTCGGCACCGTGCTGGAATTGCGCCACGATATCCGGAATTTCACGAGTCTCGAGTGCGCGCGGTGTCACGAAATCCTGCATGCCAGAATAGGTGACTGCCTGCCCTGTCGGCCGCAACGCCGATGGGCCCACAGGCGTGGCGTTGTTTGGCAGCAAGCTCGGATGGGAAATCCGCCCGCAGTACTGCAGTTGAACAAAGACATGGCCACCGGCGGAGTGCACCGCATCGGTCACGCGGAGCCAGCTTGCCGCCTGGGCATCGTTGTAAATCCCCGGGGTGGATGGATAGCCCACGCCCTCTGGTGAGACATGGGTCGACTCGGTAACGATCAGACCGGCGCTGGCGCGTTGTTGATAGTAGGTCACCATCATGGGAGGCACGACACCGTTTTCATCGGCGCGATTGCGCGTCATTGGCGCCATGACCATCCGGTTGGCGAGTGTCAGGTCACCTAACTGAAACGGCTCGAACAAATCTACAGACATAATGATCTCCTTGCGGTCTTATGCGTCAGACGTAGGACGGTTGCCCTACATCTGACGCAGAATAGGACGATCGTCCTATTATGTCAAGGAGCAAACAGAGTGCAAGAAAAAATGCGTCGCGGCAGACTATCGGAGACAACACCGAACCCCACCGAGGCCTCACTCTGCAACATGAACGCCATCTGGCAAAGCTGGTTCATGGCGAGGTAGTCGGCACTGGTGACGCCCAACGTAATATAGGCGGCGTCAACTTTAAAGCGGGACGCCGTCTAATTCTATTTATTAAAACCAACGCCTTGTGTTTACTGAGTCTCATCATCTCTAATCCTTTTAGTCAGGCCTAAAAAATAGCGGATGGATGTTAATGTCATTTCTAACACGCTTTTGAGATTACAGCCTCTGTGCAACACTTTCCTGCCGTCAACTGGAATTTACACTCCGCGTCTTCTCCACAAATACCGATACACAAATCCCGGATACGCAAACACGATAAACAGCGCAGCGGTGATGGCGTAGAACTCCCAGTGTTGCGGATGGATATCACCGAGTTTGTGTTCCAGCAGCAGGCCAATTCCACCGACGATGAAATATAAGGCCACTAGTTCGAGCAGACGCCAAGCGACGTTTTTGCTGCCGCTTTTTGGCTTGACGATGAAGAATATCCGCCCGAGCAAAAATGGCAGGTTGGCGGCGAGCAGGGCGACGAGTAGCAGGATGGTTGCGTTGAGGTTCACGGTGATTAATCAGGTTAGATAAGGTTTGTAGTAATGATACGGCCTATCCCTCACCAGTTACTTCGTTTTTGCTTGCAGGATTTAGAACGAAAGATGAATGGCCTTCACACATACCGCCATCAGCGGTTGCGGCAGAATGCCGAGCGCGAGCACGGCGATGCCGTTGACTGACATGAGCAGGCGGCTATCGGCGCTGGCGACGATGGGGCTGTGGTCGCGTGGCGCGTCAAAGTACATCAGTTTGACGATGCGAAGATAGTAAAAAGCACCAATCAGCGACAACATCACTGCGGCAACTGCGAGCCACACATAGTGGATTTGCACTACGGCTTGCAAGACGGCGAGCTTGGCATAGAACCCGACGGTAGGCGGGATGCCGACCATCGAAAACATCAGCAGCAGCATGATAAATGCGAGCCACGGGCTGCGGCGATTAAGGCCTTTGAAATCGTCGAGCTGGTCGGCTTCGAAACCTGCGCGCGACAGCAGCAGGATCATGCCGAAACCGCCCAGGCTCATTAGCGCATAGACAATCACATAGAACATCGCGCTGCCGTAGCCGTTTTGCGATCCGGCCAGAATGCCGAGCAGCATGAAGCCCATATGCGAGATGGTGGAGTAGGCCAGCATGCGTTTCAAATTGGTTTGCGCGATCGCGGCGATGTTGCCGACGGCCATCGATAGCACCGCCAAAATCACCAGCATGTCGCGCCACTCTGCCACTTGTGATTCGAGCCCCTGCCCCAGGATGCGCACGACAAATGCAAACGCGGCGATCTTGGGCGCCGAGCCGATGAACAGCGTCATCGCAGTGGGCGCGCCGTGATATACGTCAGGCACCCACATGTGAAATGGCACCGCACCCAGCTTGAATGCCAGGCCAGCAACGATGAAGACGATACCAAATACCAGCGGGATTTTTAATTCGGTGCTGTGCTGTAGTGCCTGCGCAATGCTACCCAGCGCCAGCGACCCAGTCACGCCGTAGACCATCGACATGCCGTATAGCAACATGCCGGATGCAAGCGCGCCGAGCACAAAATATTTCATCGCGGCCTCTGTGGCAATGCTGGAATCGCGTTGCAGCGCGACCATTGCGTAGAGCGACAACGATAGTAATTCCAGGCCGAGATATAGCGTGAGGAAATGGCTAGCCGACACCATCACCATCATGCCGAGCGTGGCGAACAATGCCAGCACAAAAAATTCGCCCTTGAATAATCCGCGCTCGCGCAGGTAGTCGCGTGAATACACCATCACGGCAGCAACGGTCAGATACAAAAATAGCTTCAGCACATCGGATAAAGGATCGTCGACAAAAAGACCGTTCATTGCCAGCACCGGCATCGTCGAGAAATCACGCAGGGTCAGAAAGGCGGTCCCTGCCAATGTGGCTAGCGACAACCCATAGGCCAGGTAGCGTTTATCGTCGTCAACTGCCGCGTCAATAATCAGGATTAGCGACAACATCGCTAACAGGAATATTTCTGGTAGCAGCGGGATAAATTGAGCGAGGCTAGTGTTCATGAGGGGTCTATGGCAACTTGCTTTGCCCGACGTGGGCCAATAGATTCGTTACCGATGCGTGCATCACGTCAGTAAAGGGTTTGGGATACAGGCCCATGAACAGCACGCTCACCGCGAGGATTGTCATCAGCAGCAATTCGCGTTTATTTAGATCGGTCATCGCTTCGACTTTAGGATTACTCACTTCACCGAAGACGACGCGTTTGTACATCCACAAGGTATAAGCTGCGCCAAAAATCAGCGTGGTGGCCGCGATGGCGGCGTACCAAAAGTTAACTTTGGTCGCGGCCATGATCACCATGAATTCGCCGACGAATCCGCTGGTAGCGGGCAGGCCCGCATTCGCCATCGCAAATAGCATGAAGAACGCGGCGAAGACAGGCATTTTGTTAGCAAGCCCACCGTAGTCCTTGATCTGGCGTGAATGCACGCGGTCATACATCACGCCGATGCACAGGAAGAGCGCGGCGGACACAAAGCCGTGCGAAACCATTTGCACCACACCGCCTTCAATCCCTAGCGTGTTAAACATAAAAAACCCGAGCGTGACAAATCCCATGTGCGCGATGGAAGAATAGGCGATGAGCTTCTTCATGTCGGCTTGCACCAACGCGACGAGGCCGATGTAGGTGATGGCGATCAAGGACAGCGTGATGACCAACCACGCGAGCTCGTGACTTGCATCAGGCAGGATCGGCAGGATAAAACGCAGGAAGCCATACGCGCCGACTTTCAATGTAATCGCCGCAAGCACCACCGAGCCACCAGTGGGCGCTTCGACGTGGGCGTCCGGCAGCCACGTATGCACGGGCCACATCGGTACTTTTACGCCGAAGGCGAGCAGGAACGCAAAAAACATCAGCGTCTGCGCAGCCATACTTAAAGGCAGCGCCTGCCAGGTGGCAATATCGAAACTGCCGCCGGATTGAAAGTACAGATAAATCATCGACACCAACATCAGTAGCGAGCCTGCCAGGGTGTACAAGAAAAACTTGAACGCGGCGTACACGCGATTCGGCCCGCCCCACACGCCAACAATCAGATACAGCGGGATCAACATGCCTTCAAAAAACATGTAAAACAAAATGCCGTCAAGCGCTGCGAACGCGCCGTTAATCAGCCCTGACATGATCAAAAAAGCCGCCATGTACTGTGCCACTTTGTCCTGAATGACCTCCCAACCGGCGATCACGACCAGCACAGTGATAAAGCTATTAAGCAAAATCAGCGGCATCGAGATGCCGTCCACACCTAGGTGATAGTGGATGTTGAATGCAGGAATCCACGGCACAAGTTCAACGAATTGCATTGCCGGCGTACCCAGCACAAACCCCATATAGAGCGGGATCGCTACGATGAATCCTGCCAGCGCACCGGCTAACGCCAACCAGCGCGCAAGCACTGCGTTTTGATCTGAGCCGGTGGCAAGCACCAGTCCCCCAACCAGGATCGGCACCCAGATTACGAGCGAAAGTAGTGGGAATCCAAACATGCTCAGAATCTCAAGTGAGCCGCGCAAACCAGGTCACAAAGGCAAATACCCCGATGATCATGGCGAAGGCATAGTGATAAATGTAACCGGACTGAAAGGCGCTCAATAGCCGAGAAAAGCGTGCGATCAAACGCGTGGTGCCGTTGACGACAATGCCATCGATAAAACCCACGTCACCGCGCCGCCACAAGCCGCCGCCGAGTAGCCGCGCGCCGCCCGCAAACACCGCGCGGTAAAGCTCGTCCAGCCAGTATTTATTCACCAGCATGGCGTAAATGAAGCTAAAACGACGCATCAACATCGCCGGAATATCCGGACGCTTCAAATAAAAGAACCAGGACAACCCTACCCCCGCCGCGGCGAGCCAAAACGGCAGTGTGGTAACGGCGTGCAAGGCCATCTCGATTGCGCCGTGAAAGTGATGATTGAGTTCCTGCATCGCAGGATGGCGGTCGGCGACATAAATCGAATTTCCGAAATAACCGCCGAACAACATCGGTTCGATGGTCATATAGCCTATCGCCAGCGAAGGTAAAGCCAGCGCAAGCAAGGGGCCGGTGATTACCCAGGGGGTTTCGTGTGGTGTGCCACCGTGGTGTTCAGCGTGAATGTCGTGGTGCGCATCTTCGTTGCCATGCGCGTGACCTTGGCGAAAACGCTCCTTGCCGTGGAAGACCAAAAAATACATGCGGAACGAATAAAAAGCCGTTACGAATACGCCGACCGTCACTGCAAAATACGCGAAGCCAGATCCGGGCAGATGCGAGAGTTTCACTGCTTCGATAATGCTATCTTTGGAGTAAAACCCGGACAGTAGCGGCGTGCCGATCAGCGCCAGCGAGCCTATCAACGAGGTGAGCCAAGTAATCGGCATGTATTTTTTTAGCCCGCCCATGTAGCGGATGTCCTGATTGTGGTGCATCGCGATAATTACCGAGCCCGCGGCAAGAAACAGCAGCGCCTTGAAGAAAGCGTGGGTCATCAGGTGAAAGACCGCGACCGAATACGCCGATGCGCCCAGCGCCACAGTCATATAACCGAGCTGCGACAAAGTGGAATACGCAACCACGCGCTTGATGTCGTTTTGCACCATGCCGAGAAAACCCATGAATAGCGCAGTAATCGCGCCGATCACCATCACAAAATTCAACGCCGTGTCGGACAACTCAAACAGCGGCGACATGCGCGCTACCATAAAGATGCCCGCAGTTACCATCGTCGCGGCGTGGATCAGTGCCGAGATCGGCGTGGGGCCTTCCATCGAATCGGGCAGCCACACATGCAGCGGAAACTGCGCAGACTTGCCCATCGCGCCAATGAATAAAAGTATGCCGATCACCGACATCAACATCCAAGGCTTGTCCGGAAACAGCGTAATGGTCTCGTTTGCCAGGCTGGGGGCTTTAGCAAACACGCTGGCGTAGTCGAGCGAGCCAAAATACGCGAGCACCAAACCGATACCGAGTATGAAGCCGAAGTCGCCTACTCGGTTGACCAAAAAGGCTTTCAGATTCGCGTAAATCGCGGTTTCTTTGGTATACCAAAAGCCGATCAGCAGATACGACACCAGCCCCACCGCCTCCCAGCCGAAAAACAACTGCAGAAAGTTGTTCGACATCACTAGCATGAACATCGCGAACGTGAACAATGAGATGTAACTGAAAAACCGCTGATAACCAGGGTCGTCACGCATATAACCGATGGTGTAGATATGCACCATCAGCGACACAAAACTCACCACCAGCATCATCATGGCCGAGAGCTGATCGATCAGGAAACCGACCTCGAAACGCAAGTCACCCAGGCTCATCCAGGTGTACACACTGCCGTTATAAATATGGCCTGCCAGCACGTCCTGAAAGATTACCCATGAAGCCACCAGCGACACCGCGACCCCCGCGATGGTGACGATGTGCGAAGCCGTGCGCCCGATTATCCGGCCCAGCAGCCCCGCAACCACCGCGCCAATTAGCGGCGCCAGCGGCACGATGAGATAAAGGGTTTGCATGTCCAACCGTATCTCTCCCGATTATTTTTCTGATTTGTTCATCTTGTTGCGTTTGCCGTAGGCGCCGGTGTGAACATGTGTGCGAAGACCCGCGTGAGGTCATCTTTCATCCTGCATGATAACGTTCAACGCACTGAAATGTCTCGTTAAACCCCTGTAAATGCCTCAATCCGGCATATTGATTTCTTATACCCCCAATAACGAGGCTTGTGTGCTCGCCAGCGCCAAGGGGTGTTCATCTTCCTGCTTAGCTGAGACGTTATGGTTGGCTACGCGCGAGACAAACGCAACGCATTCAAACTCGCCCAGCGCATCAGCACGCGCGTGTCCGCCGCCAGGTCCGTCGCGGAATAAGTCGGCAACGTAACCATCATCACCTGCATCATGCCCAGCCCCGCCACCGCCAGCAGCTTGATCGCGGTATTGCGCACCCGCTTGTGCAGATCGTCCGAGCGGGTCGGGTCGAGGGTGCGTGAGGTACCGATGTCGGCCACGGCCTTTAGGATCGCAGACAGCTGTATGCGGCGATTCCCAAGACACGCGCGCGCCGGGTCGCGTAATTTATGTCCCACCGAAGACGCCCGGCAACGCGGCGATGTGCCACTCGTTCAGTTATACACACGCCGCGCAAACATAGCGCGAGGTCGCCACATCCAAGCCCAGTTGCGCAAGTTCTGCCTCGATGATGGGTTAGACAATAGTCTTTACAAAGCTAAACTCGTCCTTCAATTGATCAAGCCGCACTTCGTTCAGCCACATTCTGTCGTTTGCCATCGCCAGCCACCCGCCATCAACTGACTGAGTTAAAAAACCTGCAGCAACAGGACTGCCGTCAGGCATCTTTCTTTCATTGAAAATGAAATGATAATTAGTCGGTTTATCGGAAACTTCCAATTTAATTCCAATCCTTTGAAGAAAATCCTCTAAAGTTGGCGATGACAAAATAATTGGGATGACTGCTTCAACAGAATTTTTGCTGTACTCTGAAATGGTCTTCAGATCGAGTTCGTTTGCATGACCATATTTGTTCTTTCGTTTTGTGAGAAGATTTTTGAGAGCTTTTAGAAGGATGTTGATCTGCTCCGGCGACGAACCTGAGTTCTTGATCTGCTGTTGCGCCTCATCGAGCTTTTTTGTCGCCTCTTGATTCTGATTTTGTAACTCAACAATGACTGCGTCCTTTGTCTTCGAAACAATAGTCTTGTAGTTATCAATATCAGCAGGTAAGTCGGACAGAAGATTTCTGTATATACCCCCAATTTTATCTGTCTCTTCAATTCGCTTATCCATCACTTCAATGGTTTGCTTCTGAGCGGAGATAACTCTCTCAAGGCTAGTCAGTTGCGTCTTTAGCCCCTTGAATAAGTACCAGATAAACACCCCAAGGCCGGTGGTCTGAACGACAGAAGCTACTAATGGATCCATATTGATTCCTCAGTGTGGGAATGGTCTAACTATCAATTAAGTGACCCCCGGCAAAGCCGGGGGTTTATCAGGTGAGCGCCTCAAAGGCGCCCTAAAACCATGAGCCGCCCAAGGCGGCTACACGCCCAGCTTCATCTGCTCGTAGCGCTCATCCTCTGCCTCCTGATTGCGGATGTACGCTCTGACCATCGTTTCATCAAGCCCCACCGTTGAAACAAAATAGCCGCGCGCCCAAAATACTTCACCGGTGAAGTTCCGCGTCCGTCCTCCGAACCGTCGGGCAATGGTGATCGCGCTCTTGCCTTTGATATATCCCACTACATTCGATACTGCGTATTTCGGCGGAATGCTCAGGCATATGTGCACGTGATCCGGCATTAGATGACCTTCCACTACCGCACTTTCTTTGTGCTGCGCCAACTCCCGAAATACTTCCCCAAGATGCCGCCTCAATGCGCCAAACAATTTCTTCTTACGCCGCTTCGGTATGAAAACGATGTGATATTTGCAATCCCACCGCGTATGCGCAAGACTCTGGTACTCCTTCATGGTGCTCTCCTTCTCTCTTGGTCGAGATCAGGAGCGTCCAGTTGACCGTCGTATAGGTCAAACCTTTCGGAGTCCCCCGGCAAAGCCGGGGGTTTACTTCACGGAATTAGCAACAATGGACGGCGTATAGCTTTATTGGACATCTTTTTACATGAGTCCCGCGTGAACGTAGCTTACTAACCCTTCAAATGATCAAGATCATCTACATTGATCGTACGCATATTACGGAACAGCACGACGAGTATTGCCAAGCCAATTGCCGATTCGGCGGCGGCGACGGTGAGAATGAAGAACACGAAAATCTGGCCGTGGATGTCGCCGAGGTAATGCGAGAACGCGATGAAGTTCATGTTGACCGCGAGCAGCATCAGTTCGATCGCCATTAGCAGAATGATCACGTTTTTACGATTCAAAAAAATCCCCAGCACGCTGATCGCGAA
>JAYWDZ010000178.1:0-30696 GCA_043779595.1 Nitrosomonadales bacterium | reverse complement strand
CCAATCTGAAAATATACGTCGTTGGTCAATCCACGCACCCATACTGCCGCGAGCGCGCCGAAAGTACCAAACGGCAGCACCATTAACACCGCAAACGGTAGCGACCATTTTTCGTATTGCGCGGCCAGAATCAAAAACACCATCATCACGCCGAGACCCAGCGCCAGGCTGGAACTGCCGGTGGAGCGCTTTTCCTGAAACGACGCGCCGGTCCATTCGTAACTGAAATCCGGTGGCAACACTTTCTTCGCGATTTCGTCGATGATCGCGAGCGATTGGCCGGAGCTGATGCCCGGCACCGCGCTGCCCATGATTTTGACGGCTTGCGCGTTGTTGTAGCGATCCAGCGTTTCGGGCCCGGAGGAAAAACTCACGCGCGCCAGTGCAGACATTTGCACCATCTCGCCTTTCGTATTCGGCACAAATAGCGCCGACACATCCTGCGGCGATTTGCGCGCGCCGGGCTCGGCTGACATCAGCACCTGCCAGGTGCGGCCGTATTTGTTGAAGTCGTTTACGTAATAGGAGCCTAGCGTGGCCGACAAGGTATTGAAGACGTCGTTGATATTCACGCCGAGCATTTTGGCTTTTTCGCGATCCACATCCACGTACAACTGCGGCACGTGCGGCCGCCACAAAGTAAGCACCTGGGCCAGACGTTTGTCCTGCCGTGCGGCGGCGAGAAACGCATCACTCACTTCGGCGAGTTTTTTCGACCCGCCTTCGCCCTTGTTCTGAATATAAAACTCGAAGCCGCCGGCGTTGCCGAGGCCGAAAATCGGCGGCGGCGCAAACGCGAGCACTAGTGCCTCACGGATATGTGCAGTGCTGCCCATCATTTCGCCGACCATTTGCTGGATTGGTTTGCGGCGCTCGTCCCAGTGGCGCGCTACGACAAAAATCGTCGCGGCGTTATTTTTGAAACCGCCGCCGAGAAAATCCAGACCGGAAAACGCGACCACGTGCTCGATCGCAGGATCACGGCGCACGATTGCATCGACCTGTTTCACCACAGCTTCGGTGCGTGCCAAGGCCGAACCATCGGGCAGATAAACCGCACTGATGTAATAGCCCTGATCTTCGTCGGGCACCAGACTACCCGGCGTCATTTTCCACAGCGTGACGGCACCTGCAATCATCAGCAGATAAATCGCCAATGCCAGCAGCGAGCGGCGCATCAAAAATTTCACACCACCCTGGTAGTGAAGTGTCACTTTGGCGAAGCCGCGGTTGAAGGCCTGAAAAAATCGGCCTGGCGCAGGCTTTTCTGACTTCAACAGCGCCACACACAACGCGGGCGTCAGCGTCAGCGCGACCACGCCGGAAATCAGCACCGAGATCGCGATGGTTACCGCAAACTGGCGATACAGTTCGCCGGTCAGACCGCCCAGAAACGCAATCGGAATAAACACCGCACACAACACCAGCACGATCGCGATGATCGGGCTGGTGACCTCTCGCATCGCGGCAAACGCGGCTTCGCGCGGCGCCTTTTTCTCGTCGTGAATAATGCGCTCGATGTTTTCGAGCACGACGATCGCGTCGTCAACCACAATACCGATCGACAACACCATGCCGAACAGCGTCAGCGTGTTGATCGAATACCCGAGCAGCAACAGCCCGACAAACGTCCCCAGCAATGAAACCGGCACGGCCAGAATCGGAATCAGCGTGGCGCGCCAGTTCTGCAAGAATACGAACACCACCAGCACCACCAGCAGAATCGCCTCGCCCAGCGTTTTTATCACTTCGCGGATCGACACCTCGACAAAGCGCGTAGTGTCGTAAGGCACGGCGTAATCGAAGCCTGCAGGGAAGGCTTTTTTCAGCTCCTGCATGGTGCGGTTAACTTCGTCCGCGACGTCGAGCGCGTTGGCGCCGGGCTGCAGGAATATCCCGACCAGCGTGGCCGGTTTGCCGTTGTAGGTTCCGGCAAAATCATAATCCTTGGAGCCTAGCTCGACTCGTGCGACATCGCGCAGATATAGCGCAGAGCCATCGGCATTTGCACGCACGACGATGTTTTCAAATTGTTTGGGTTCGGCGAGACGGCCTTGCGTAGTGAGCGTATACACCAGCGACTGCCCGGTTTGTACCGGCGGCTGGCCGATTTTGCCTGCCGCAAACTGCGAATTCTGCTCGTTGATTGCGCGCGTCAGATCGACCACGCTGACGCCGAGTTGCGCCATGCGATCCGGCTTTAACCAGATGCGCATTGCGTAATCCTTCGCGCCGAATATCTGCACATTGGTCGTGCCGGGAATGCGCTTTAAGCGGTCCAGCACATTCAGCGTGACGTAATTACTGGTGAACAAATCGTTGTATCGCCCATCCGGCGACAAGAATGCCAACACCTGCAAAAACGACGACGAGCCTTTTTCGACTGTTACGCCCTGTCGTCGGACCTCCTCCGGCAGGCGGGCTTCGGCCTGCTTGACGCGGTTGTTTACATTCAGCGCGGCCTTGTCGACGTCCGCGCCGATCTCGAACGTCACCTGGATTTCCACCACGCCGTTCGAGGCCGAAGTGGAACTCATGTACATCATGTCTTCGACGCCGTTGATGGTATTTTCCAATGGCGCGGCGACGGTTTGCTCGAGCACCACCGCCGACGCGCCGGGATAGATCGCGCGCACCGTGACCACCGGCGGCGCAATTTCGGGATACTGCGCAATGGGCAGCACGCGCATCGCCATCAAACCGGCGAGCACAATCAGGATCGACATCACTGCCGAAAAAATGGGCCTATCAATAAAGAAGCGCGAGAACATGGCGGCGCTTACTGAGCGGTGGGCGTAGCAGAAGGCTTGGCCGTATGACTTGGCGTGACCTCAGGCGGGGCTGAATGGGGCGTGGCAGACGCGCCACCGGGCGTTGCCGCTGCGGGTGATGCAGACGCGCTGGCTTGACTAGGCGTAATCGGCATGCCGGGAAAGAAAATACGTGCCATCCCCTCGACCACCACGTTGTCACCCACCTGAAGGCCGCGCTTGATTACCCATCGATTGCTTCCCTTACCCTGTTCGTCTGAAATCCACGCACCCACCTCAACCGGACGCGGTAGCGCTATGGTTTGTTTATTGGGCCCTTGCCCCACGACGTAGACATATTTACCTGTTGGACCATCTTGCACCGCAGCTTGCGGCACCGTCAGCGCATTGGGCAATTGGCCTCCCTCGACCACCACTCGTACAAATTGGCCGGGCTTGAGTTCGCCATTGGCATTGGCAAATTCAGCCCGCATATCAAATGCACCCGTCTGGGGGTTAGCCTTGTAATCGCTGAAATTGAGCTTGCCTTGCACCGGCGCGCGCGAACCATCTACCAATAGCAAACCTACCCGACTTTTTTTGCCTGCGGTTTCGAGCTCACCCGCGCTCACCTGTTTTTGCAAACTCAGACGTGCATCTTCGCCAATCGAAAAACGCGCATAAATCGGATGAATCTGTGCCAATGTGGTCAGCGGGCCACCGCCCGGCGTCACCAGTGCACCCTCCACCTGCAACGCACGCCCCATCATCCCCGAGAGTGGCGCCCTTATCTCGGTATACCCCATATTGATGCGCGCATCCGCCAGATTGCCCGCGGCGGCGTTCACGGTGGCGTTCGCCACACGGATCCCTGTATCGCTGTTATCAAGGGCGCTGGCGCTGATAAAACCCTGAGCGGCGAGTTTTTTATTGCGCGCTTGATCGAGCCTGGCTTGCCCCTGCTTAGCGGTTTGATTATCCAGTTCGGCCTTTGCGACGCGTACCTGCGCTGCAAAAGGTGCGCTATCGAGTTTGAATAACAAAGCCCCCGCCTTGACGGGCGCACCTTCCTCGAAATAACGTCGCTGAATCACACCAGATACGCGAGGGCGAATTTCCACTTCGCGTGAAGCTTCAAGTCGGCCCACGTATTCGAAATTTATCGGGACAGCCTGGGTGGCGATGGTTTCAATCGTCACCGCAGCAGGCGGAGGGCCGCCACCTTCAGCAGGGGATTTGGATTTGCCGCAAGCAGCTAATGTAAAGCCAAGCCCAAGGGCCAGCCAGTGGACAGCGCGGTGCATGGAATAACCTCAAATCAGCGAAAATCGCATAATTTGATATTACCTTCATCCCACGCGGCAAGTAAATTACTCAATCCCGACTAGCCAGATAATCGGGCTCACTATTGAGACATAAGCAAAATACGTAGATGCTTACACGTCTCACCGCACCCAACGCGAAGGCGCGTTGGCTTGGCGGACTTTAATGCATGAAGAAATAAATAATGACCAGCACAACAATAGGAACTCCCATAAACCACCCTAGTGCGTATTTACCCACGGTACTCTCCTTGAAATTATTAACAGTGCCGGGCCTATGGCCCAAGCTGAAGCCAATTTAAAAGGATTTAGCAATCCGTGACTATGAGAAGGTAGGTTCATGGGATGTCAGATAAATCGCAAATGCTTTGTAAGCTTCTAACTTTGACCCTAGGTCCTGCCTGTGGGTGCTAGATAACCCGGCCAGCATAATGACACTATGAAAATCACTCATCATCTCCACCGCTTAGCTATTTTGCTATGGGCTATATTGGCCTTGCCAGTGCAGGCAGCCCCCCTGCCAGATGCTTTTATCGCCGCCCTGCGCGTGGCAGGTATTCCGCTTGAAGCCGTGGCTATAGTGATCCAACCTGTGGAGGCTACTCAGCCTGTTTTGACCAACCAGTCATTGCGTGCGATGAATCCCGCTTCGGTGATGAAGCTTGTTACCAGCTTGTCGGCGCTAGCTCAGCTGGGACCGGCTTACACCTGGAAAACCGACATTTGGGCCGATGGCGAAATCAGCAACGGTGTGCTTAGCGGCGATTTGATCATCAAAGGCTACGGTGACCCGACACTCACGCTCGAACGCATGTGGTTATTGCAGCGAGAGCTCAAGGCACACGGTATCGATGAGATACACGGCAAGCTGATTTTGGACACCCACTATTTTGAATTGCCGACTTTGGATTCAGGCTTGCTGGATGCCGACCCACTGGCAATCTATAACGCTATCCCCAGCGCGTTGCTGGCCAATTACAACGCCACCACGTTGAAGCTAAGGGTGGTGGGCAACGACGTGATCGTCACGTCGGAGCTGCATTTTCCTGAGCTTGTATTGACCTCCCATCTGGCGCTACAAGAGGGTGAATGCGGGGAATGGAAGGATCGCCTCCAACTCGTTACGCAAGCTAAAATGCCGCAGGAAGTTGTATTTGAAGGACGCTACGCGCGAAGTTGTGGCGAAAAGCAACTCAGCGTGAATTTGTTTGATGCTGTGCACACTTTCGATTACATCTTTCGGGCCTTATGGCAAGAATCGGGGGGGAAACTCACCGGGGCTACTCAGCTCGGCACGGCGCCAACGAATCTTGTTCCATTATTGAGTTTCGCTTCTATCCCCCTTGCGGAGGCGTTGCGTAACCAAAATAAATATTCCAATAACCTGATGACGCGCAATTTGTTTCTCACGCTGGGAGCCAAGCGCAATGGGGAGCCCGCCACATTAGAGAAATCGCGCCAAGTGATTCAGACCGAGTTGGCAGAACAGCAAATTGCCGCCCCTGAGCTGGTGCTGGAAAATGGCGCGGGGCTGTCGCGTATTGAACGCATCAGCGCTACAACGTTAAGCCGCGTGTTGCTTGCGGCATATCACAGCCCGTATTTTTCTGAGTTCGAGTCTGCATTGCCGATTTTGGCGGTAGACGGCACGCTCAAGCGCCGATTCACCGACAGCGTTGTTGCTGGACGCGCCCATTTAAAAACCGGCACGCTCAAAGACGCGCGGGCATTAGTCGGCTATGTATTAACGCGCGGGGGCAAAAGAATGGTGTTTGTGATGTTAGTCAACCATGCCAATGCAGACCGCGCCGAACTTGCACAGCGCACGTTATTGGAATGGACCTATGATTACGCGCCCAAATCCACCGCATCGCGGCGTAGCAGAAAATAACATCGTCTATACAACGGGTTCGCTTCTAAACATTTAGCCACTCCATTTAGATTCGGAACCCCTGGCGCAGCAGGCGGTCACTCTTATGCCATTGCCCGTAGCGTGCTAGCGGATTAAAATACCGACCCTTTGCCTGAAATTTAAGGCTCGCTGCGCTCAGCGAGTTATTTCATCTAGTGATCACAATATGAACAGACAACGCTGGCTCGACGGAACGCTGTACTCGCCTGACTTTGAGCAGGATAGCTGCGGCTTTGGGCTGATTGCGCAGATGGACAATCAGCCCAGCCACACGCTGGTACAAAACGCCATCGGGTCGCTCGCGTGCATGACCCACCGAGGCGCGATCGCGGCGGACGGCTTGTCGGGTGATGGCTGCGGATTATTGTTCAAAAAGCCGGAAGCGTTTTTGCAAGCTGTCGCCCTTGAGGCGGGCATCACGCTTGCGCCCTTGTACGCGGCCGGCCTGCTATTTCTGTCGCGTGAAACAGCGGTGGCGAACAGTTCGCGCGCGGTGCTGAAAACCGCGCTTGAGAAGCAGGGCTTAATCGTCGCCGGTTGCCGTATTGTGCCGATCGATACGTCGGTGTGTGGGGAATCTGCCCTCGAATCCTTGCCGCATATCGAACAGATATTTGTCAACGCGCCAGCCGCAATGGATGCGGATAGCTTTGAGCGTCGCCTCTATATCGCCCGTCGTCTCGCCGAAAAAGCGTTGGAAGCCACCGATCCGGTGTTTTATCTACCGACGCTTTCGTGTCGCGTGATCAGCTACAAAGGCCTGGTGCTGCCGGATAACCTGCCGGTGTTTTATCCGGACCTGAATGACGAGCGTTTTACGTCAGCACTTGCGGTATTCCACCAACGTTTTTCCACCAACACCTGGCCACAGTGGCGGCTAGCACAACCGTTCCGCTATCTGGCACACAACGGCGAAATCAACACGGTGCAAGGCAATCGCAACTGGAGTCGCGCACGTGAACAAAAATTTGCGACGCCGCTGATTCCGAACATGGACGACATTCGTCCCATCGTGGGCACCAAGGGCTCGGACTCGATGAGTCTCGACAACATGGTCGAGGGGCTGGTGATGGGCGGGGCGGGGCTATTCCGCGCATTGCGTCTAGTAGTGCCGCCCGCATGGCAAAACATCGAATCGATGGACCCGGACATTCGCGCGTTCTACGAATACAACTCGATGCATATGGAGCCGTGGGACGGCCCTGCTGGCATTGTGTTGACCGACGGCCGCTACGGCGTGTGTACGCTTGACCGTAACGGCCTGCGTCCGGCGCGTTGGGTGCTGACCAAAGACCGCATTTTCACGGTTGCATCCGAAGTGGGCGTATGGAAAATTGACCCGGCCAATGTTGAGCAAAAAGGCCGCGTCAAACCCGGCCAAATGATTGCTGCCGATCTGGAAACCGGTCGCTTGCTGTTGTCGGCTGATATCGACAACGAGCTGAAGGGCCGTCACCCGTATCACGAGTGGCTCAATACGCATGCGCAGACGCTCGATTTATCTTTGTACCAGGATGCGGATCTGGCGCTGATGGATACCGCGAGCCTGCTCACGCATCAGAAGCTGCATAACGTGAGTTTCGAGGAACGCGACCAGATCATTCGCGTGCTGGCCGAAGACGGTGCCGAAGCCATCGGCTCGATGGGCGACGACACGCCGATGGCGGTGCTGTCGCAAAAAGTGCGCTCGCCCTTCGATTACCTGCGCCAGCAGTTTGCACAGGTTACCAATCCACCGATCGATCCGATCCGCGAAGCGATTGTGATGTCGCTAAACACCAGCTTTGGGGCGGAGCGCAATCTGTTCGAAGAAACCCCCGAGCACGCGCACCGGCTCGAAATTCACAGCCCGCTGCTGTCGCAGGAAGCGTTCGACAAGATACTCGGTTCTAGCGACCCGATTCTTGTATCGATACGGCTGGATTTGCACTACGACCCGGTAGCAACCAACCTGCAAGCGGCGATTACAGCATTGACACAACAGGCGCTCGCCGCGGTGCGCGCGGGCAAGGTTATTCTGGTGTTGTCGGACCGAGACCTCGCCAAAGACCGGCTACCGATCCACGCGCTATTCGCTGTGGGGGCAGTGCATCACGCGCTGATCGCCGCAGGCTTGCGCTGCAACGCCAACATCGTGATCGAAACCGGTTCGGTGCGCGACCCGCATCACTATGCCTGTTTGATTGGCTATGGCGCAACCGCGGTGTATCCATATCTCGCATATCAAATCATCGGCGAGTTTGTGAGGATTGGCGAGATCAAAACGTCGCTCGATAAGGCCTTGTCCAACTTCCGCAAAGGCATGGATAAAGGCCTGTACAAAGTCTTGTCGAAAATGGGTATTTCGCTCGTCGCAAGCTACCGCGGCGCGCAATTATTTGAAGGCGTGGGGTTGCACGAAGAGGTCGTCGCGCTGTGCTTGAAAGGCACGGTGTCACGGATCTCGGGTGCCAATTTTGACGACTTTGAGTCGGATCAAAAACTGTTGCAGAAGCATGCGTTCGACCCGCGACGGCCGCTACCGGTCGGCGGCTTGCTGAAATTTATTTTCGGCGAAGAATTCCACGCCTACAACCCGGACGTGGTGCAGCAACTGCAAAAAGCGGTGAAGTCAGGCGATTACGCCGAATACAAAACGTATTCCGATACCGTCAACGCCCGCCCGGTGGCGATGTTGCGCGATTTGATGCGCGTCAAAACCGGCACAACGCCGATTCCGTTAGATGAAGTCGAGCCGATCGAAGCGATCCTGAAGCGCTTCGATTCGGCGGGGATGTCGCTCGGCGCGTTGTCACCCGAAGCGCACGAAGCGCTGGCCGAAGGCATGAATCGCATCGGGGGTCGCTCCAATTCGGGCGAAGGTGGCGAAGATCCCAAACGCTACGGCACCGTGAAGACGTCCAAAATCAAACAGGTGGCGTCCGGCCGTTTTGGCGTCACGGCAACGTATTTGATCAATGCCGAAGTGTTGCAAATCAAAATTGCGCAAGGGGCTAAGCCGGGCGAAGGCGGACAGCTCCCCGGCGACAAGGTCTCGGTGATGATCGCCGGTCTGCGTCACTGCAAACCCGGCACGCCGCTGATTTCGCCGCCCCCGCATCACGACATTTATTCCATCGAAGATTTGGCGCAGCTGATTTTTGATTTGAAGCAGGTCAATCCGGAAGCCCTGGTGTCGGTGAAACTGGTGGCCGAGCCGGGCGTAGGCACGGTGGCCGCGGGCGTGGCCAAGGCGTACGCCGACCTGATTACTATTTCGGGTTACGACGGCGGCACCGGGGCGAGCCCGCTGGCCAGCGTGAAATACGCAGGTTCGCCGTGGGAACTGGGGCTTTCAGAAGCGCAGCAAGTGTTGCGTGCCAACGGTTTACGCGGGCGTGTGCGCGTGCAAACCGATGGCGGTTTGAAAACCGGTCTTGATGTTGTCAAGGCAGCGATTTTAGGTGCGGAGTCTTTCGGCTTTGGCACCGGGCCGATGGTCGCCTTGGGCTGCAAATATCTGCGCATTTGTCATCTAAATAATTGCGCCACCGGTGTTGCGACGCAAAACGCGCAACTACGCCGCGATCACTTCATCGGTCTGCCCGAGATGGTGGTGAATTATTTCACCTTTGTCGCTACCGAAACCCGCGAGTTGTTAGCGGCACTCGGCATGCGCAAACTCACCGATCTGATTGGGCGGACTGATCTGTTTGAGTTATCGCCGGGCGATACCGCGCGTCAGGGCCGCTTGAAGCTCGATGTGCTGCTGTCCCAAGGCGATATTCCCGACAGCGCGCCACGCTTCTCGCAACAGCCACGCAACCCGTCGTTTGATAAAGGCGAACTCGCCGAGCAAATGGTGAAAGACGCGCTGCCTGCGATCAAGGCAGCCACGCCGATCGAACTCAGCTACACCGTGCGCAATGTGAACCGTTCTATGGGCGCACGGCTGTCGGGTGAAATCGCCCGCGCGCATGGTGGCAAAGGTCTGCCAGACAACACGGTCCGGATCAACCTAAATGGCTCGGCCGGACAAAGCTTTGGCGTGTGGAATCATCATGGCCTCACGCTCACGCTGGAAGGCGACGCCAACGATTACGTTGGCAAAGGCATGGGCGGCGGCAGGCTGGTGGTCTATCCGCCGCGCACCGCCACGTATCAGGCGCACCGCAATACGCTCATCGGCAATACCTGTTTGTATGGCGCCACTGGCGGCGAGCTGTATGCCGCGGGCATGGCCGGCGAGCGTTTCGGTGTGCGTAACTCCGGCGCACTGGCCGTCGTGGAGGGCATAGGCGACCACGGTGCTGAATACATGACCGGCGGCACGCTGCTGGTGTTAGGTGATACCGGCCTCAATTTTGGCGCAGGCATGAGTGGGGGGATGGCTTTTGTGTACGACGAGGCGGGGGATTTCATTTCCAAGTACAACAAGGAAATGGTCGAAATCACACGCATCATCAGCGATGAAACCGAACCTTTCCGCATCTTTTTCAAACAGCAAATGCAGCGCCACCACAGCCTGACCAACAGTCAGCACGCGCAACATTTACTGGCCGACTTTGATGCCACCTTAGCCAAGGTGTGGCTCATCAAGCCCAAGCGCATTACGCTTGAAGACCTGGTCGATGATATTCCGGGTATTCAGCACGCTGTAGCTACCGTTTGAGCAAAAGGAGTCCCGATGGAAATTAATCTACTCGAAGAAGCAAAAAAACTACCCTTCGCGGAAAAAATGCAATTGGTAGAAGACTTGTGGGATGCGATTGCGGCTGAAGCAGCCCTGCGTCCTCCTTCTGATGCACAAAAACGTTTGCTCCAAACCAGAATGGATGCGCATGAGGTGAATCCTGGTCGCGGTCGTTCTGCTGAGGACGTGTTGAAGGAGATCGAGCAGCGCCTATGAAGGTGCTTATCGAGCCTGAAGCCGCAATAGAGGTCGAAGCTGCTGCAGCGTGGTACCAGATGGAAGCACCCGGACTGGGCAACGAATTTCTACGTGCAGTTCAGATGGCGGTTGCCATGCTGGGGCGCCAGCCTACCGCCTTTACGGTTGCTTATGGACGAACTCGGCGTATCGGTTTACGTCGTTTTCCCTGGAGCTTGTTTTATGAAATCGACGCCGACCAAGTTGCCATCCTGGCTTGCCTGCACCAGCATCGCAATCCACAAAGCTGGCCAGAACATTAATCATCATAAGAGTTGAATAAAAAATGGCTGACGCATTTCAGTTTTTAAAGCAGCCGCGGCGTGACGGGGCTAAAACCGATCCGCTGGTACGGAAGCTCGAGTTTCGCGAAATTTACGCCAACATGGAGCCACCCCATGCGGCTGAGCAGGCCGGTCGTTGTCTCGCATGCGGTAATCCGTATTGTGAGTGGAAGTGTCCGGTGCACAATTACATCCCCAATTGGCTGAAGCTGGTGGCCGAGGGACGCTTGTTTGAAGCAGCTGATTTATCGCACCAGACCAACTCTCTGCCAGAAGTGTGTGGCCGCGTATGCCCGCAAGACCGGCTTTGCGAAGGCGCGTGCACGCTGAACAGCGATGGCTTTGGCGAAGCTGTCGGAGGCTTTGGCGCGGTGACGATCGGGGCAATCGAAAAATACATTTCCGAAGAAGCGTTCAGGGCGGGCTGGCGGCCGGACATGAGCCATGTTGTGGCGACCGGTAAAAAAGTCGCGATCATCGGCGCGGGCCCAGCAGGTCTTGGCTGCGCCGATGTGTTGGCGCGCAATGGCGTGAAGCCGGTGGTGTTTGATCGCTATGATGAAATTGGCGGCCTGCTGACCTTTGGCATTCCAGAATTCAAGATGGAAAAATGGGTGATGACGCGCCGCCGTGATGTGCTGGAAGGGATGGGCGTCGAGTTCCGGCTCAACACCGATATCGGCAAAGATATTTCCATGCAAACCCTGCTGGATGAATACGATGCGGTGTTCATGGGCATGGGCACTTACACCTATATGAAAGGCGGTTTCCCCGGCGAAGAACTGCCCGGCGTGCTCGAAGCGCTGCCGTACCTGATTTCGAACGTGCGTAAATGTCTGGCGCTGGCAAAGCCCGATGAAGTTTATCAAGACATGCGCGGTCAGCGTGTGGTCGTGCTCGGTGGCGGCGACACCGCGATGGACTGCAATCGCACCAGCATCCGCCAAGGCGCGGCTAGCGTGGTGTGCGCGTACCGCCGCGACGAAGCCAACATGCCGGGCTCCAAACGCGAAGTTGGCAACGCGCGTGAAGAAGGCGTGCAGTTTTTATGGAATCGCCAGCCGGTTGAAATCGTCGGTACAGATAAAGTGGAAGGCGTGAAACTTGTCACCACGACGCTTGGCCCGGCTGACGCGCGCGGGCGTCGCACACCCGTGGTGGTGCCCGGCTCCGAGGAGATCATCCCCGCAGATCGGGTGATTATTGCGTTTGGCTTTCGCCCTAGCCCGCAACCGTGGTTTGACAATCATCAGATCGCCACAGATTCGGGCGGCCGCGTGCTCGCCAAAGGTCACGCGCATGCTTTTCAAACTGCCAATGCAAAAGTGTTTGCAGGGGGCGATATGGTGCGCGGTTCCGACTTGGTGGTGACGGCAGTTTACGAAGGCCGCGAGGCTGCTAAAGGCATTTTGGCGTATCTCGGCCTGGACTAAGCTCCACAGTTGACCGCTTCGCGTCTGGCGATTGCATCATGAGTCCAGTTGCCAATCCTTATTATCCGCGCTCGTTCACCATGCTGGTTATTTTGGCGATGGGCGTGCTGATTTTGCCGCTTGCCAGCGGCCTGATTGGTACGGTGCATCGTCTCGAAGGCGTGATCGATACCCAGCGCGAATTCATTGGACATAGCCTCACTATCACGCGCGATATCCGTGAAGTGATCGACGACGTAAATCAGCTGCAACGCACCGCCGGACAATATCACCTGCTGCAGGACAAGGAGCTCGCGGGGAGTTTGCGTAATAGTTATCGCGATTTACATCAGCGATTGGCGAAACTTGGTGGCCTATTAACTGCGCCTGCGCCGCAAGCGACTTTACAAGCTGTCAGTCGACTTAACGACCTGCTTTATCTCAAAATACGGCCCGGACGTTTTCTCGGCAGCGAAGCGTTCAATGCGCTTAAACCCGAATTTGACGCCTTGCACAGCACCGCCCGTGTATTGCAAACCAGCGGCGACAACTTCGTCCAGATTCAGCTACGCGTGCTCGAGGACGAGATGCGAGCGGCACGCCGCCGCTTGCAATTACTCACGCTCGCATTGATTCCGCTGACGCTGGTGCTGGCGGCGATTTTTTCAGGGATGATTAATCGTCCGATTCGCCAGCTTAAGGCCGCGATTCAGCAGCTTCGCCGCGGCGATCTGCGGGCCTTGCCGAAGCTAACCGGCCCGCAGGATATCGTTGAATTACGCGACGAGATCGATTGGTTACGACAGCAGCTGGGTGAGATCGAGGCACAGAAAATACAGTTTTTGCGCCATGTGTCGCACGAGCTTAAAACGCCGCTGGCATCGTTGCGCGAGGGTGTGGGCTTACTCGCTGAGCGCGTGGCCGGCCCCCTCACTGAACGTCAACGCAGCATCGTCGAGATCATGGATCACAGCAGCCGAGAACTGCAACGCCGCATCGAAGACCTGATACGTTACAGCGGCATGATGCGCGAAGTGGGCATGTCCACGATTACGCCGCTGAATTTATCCGAGGTGCTAAATACAGTGTTGCTACGTCATCGACTCGCGATTGAAGCGCATCACTTGCAAATCGACGCGCAATTGAGCGCCCTCACGGTCTATGCTGATCGCGAGCAAGTAGAAACCATGCTGGATAATTTGTTGTCGAACGCGGTCAAATTTAGCCCGGTTAACGGGTCCGTGTTAATACGTAGTTTTTTAATAACCGACATTTATCATTTTCAAATCTGCGATCAGGGGCCGGGTATTCCCGTCGCAGAACGGACGCGTATATTTGATGCTTTCGTTCAGGGAGCGCATCAACCGGTGAGTGCTGTAAAAGGAAGTGGACTTGGCCTGTCAATTGTCCGCGAGATTTTGCGTACGATGGGCGGGCGTATTGAGGTTGGCGAGCTGCCGCCATGGTCCGCGTGTATGCACTTGCAATGGCCTGCCCACCCTGTCCCGGATGCTGAACATGCTGCTCTTTAATCGTCCGATGTTTTGCTGGTGTCTGGCGCTGGCTTTATCGGCCTGTACCCAGCCCGCGCCTCGCCTGTCAACCGAGAGTCCATCGGCCAAATTGTCGATTGCAACGCCGCCCACAAAAAAGGGGGGCTCATCCGTAAGCTTGCCGTTAGCCGACGTCAAGCCAGCCCCTCTCACCGTTGAGCTTTATCTGACCGAGCTGGGGAAGATACAAGGATTGTCGGGCGAACAAGGTCGCCGTGAGTTGACCGAATTAAATACCGAGAAGCGGCTGGATAAATTCCAGCGCTTTAGATTGGCTGCGCTGTTATCGCGCGACGACCATGGCGATTGGGAGCGCGGGCTGAAAGCGCTGGAGGGATTCGCGGAAGATGGCGATCCGCCTACCCAAGCGCTGGCCGACCTACTGCGCAAATTGTTGCGCACACGCGTGGATTTGCGTCAGCAAACTGCCCGAGTGGGGGAGTTGCAACAACGCATCCAGCAAATCAAAGCCTTGGAAAAAGACCTGCAACAACATAGCGAGCCCGCCAAAACGCCATGAGTCATCCTGTTGTACTGGTAGTGGATGACGATCCGGATTTGCTCAAGCTGATCACGATCCGCCTCGAAGCTAACGGCTTTAATGTGGAAGCGGTTAGCAATGCCGAAGATGCGCTCACCCGGATTGCGCTATCGCGCCCGCAAGCGGTGCTCACCGATCTGCAAATGCCGGGCATGGATGGAATGGCGTTGTTTCAAGCGATCCACGCGCGCGATGCCACATTGCCGGTCATTGTATTGACTGCGCACGGCAGTATTCCGGATGCAGTGGCTGCCACGCAACTGGGCATTTTTGGTTACTTGACCAAGCCCTACGACGCCCCGGCATTAATCGAGCTGCTTCAGCGCGCGACGCGAATTGGACGTTCGAATGACAATGCAAATGTGGATGAAGCCTGGCGTGAAGAAATCATCACATCCAGCCCGCGCATGGAGACTCTACTGGCGGAAGCCAAGCTGGCAGCCAATTGTGACGCCCCCGTGATGATCCAGGGTGAGTCCGGCACCGGCAAAGAGCTACTCGCGCGTGCATTACATCATGCCAGTGCGCGACATACTCAAGCGTTTGTGGCGATTAATTGTGGCGCGATTCCGCAGGAGCTGCTGGAATCTGAATTGTTTGGCCACGTGAAAGGCGCATTTACCGGCGCGACGCGCGAGCATCTGGGCTTGTTTCAAAGCGCGCAAAATGGCACGGTATTTCTGGATGAAATTGGCGATATGCCGCCGCCGTTGCAGGTCAAATTATTGCGGGTGTTGCAGGAGGGCGAAGTGCGTCCGGTAGGGGCAACCTCAACGGTAGCGGTGGACGTGCGCATCCTGTCGGCTACCCACCGGGATCTTGAGGCGGCGGTAGGCACGGGCGAATTCAGAGAAGACTTGTATTACCGTCTTAATGTGGTGAATCTTCAGCTGCCGCCGTTACGCCAACGCCGCGAGGATATTCCGTTATTGGCGCAGCACCTGCTGGCACAACTGGTAGAAAAGTATCAAAGCAAAGTGCAGGGGTTTGCGCCCGATGCCATCGATATGCTGATGGCGGCGGAGTGGCCGGGTAATGTCCGGCAACTCAATAATGTGGTCGAGCAATGTTGCGCTTTGTGCACCACGCCTACGATCCCCGCCAGTCTGGTCACACGTGCATTGCGCGACAAGCCGTCTGAACTGCCTGCGCTAGCCGAAGCCCGTGCCCAATTTGAACGCGAATACCTGATTGCGTTGTTGCGTCGCACCCAAGGCCAAATGACAGAAGCAGCCCGGTTGGCGGGGCGCAATCGCACAGAACTCTATCGCCTGTTGCAACGTTACGGCCTAACACCTGCGATGTTCAAGAACACGGGGGACTTGTAGTAGTCAAGTTGCGGTCGGTAAGGGCCATGGCAAACGCGCATGGATACCACCGTAGCACAGCCTGGTTCGGGTAAAATCGCGCTTTGTCACGCTAGCGCGTATCGATGACCTCCCTTAAAAACGACACCTTTCTACGAGCGTTGCTACGGCAGCCCACGGATTACACTCCCTTGTGGCTAATGCGTCAGGCAGGCCGTTATCTGCCCGAATACAATGCGACCCGCGCCCGCGCAGGCGATTTTTTGACGCTGTGCCGGACGCCGGATTTAGCCACCGAAGTCACGTTGCAACCTCTCGCACGCTACCCGCTGGATGCGGCGATTCTGTTTTCGGACATTCTGACCGTACCTGATGCCATGGGTTTGGGGCTGTACTTTACCCCCGGAGAAGGCCCTCGTTTTGAGCGCCCACTCCGTGACGAATGGGAAATCCGCGACCTGACCGTACCCGATCCAAACGATAAATTAGGCTATGTGATGGATGCGGTCCGGTCGATTCGGCGCGCGTTGGATGGATCGGTGCCGCTAATCGGATTTTCGGGCAGTCCGTTCACGCTAGCGTGTTATATGGTCGAGGGGGGAGGCTCGGATGATTTCCGCCACATTAAAGCGATGCTGTATTCCCGGCCTGAGTTGTTACATCGTATTCTTGAAATCAACACCCGGGCCGTGACCGATTATTTGAATGCGCAAATTGAAGCAGGCGCGCAGGCGGTGATGATCTTCGATACCTGGGGCGGTGCGCTTACCCCCCATGGCTATCGGGAGTTTTCATTGGGCTATATGCAACGAATTGTCGAGGGCTTAATCAAAGAGCGCGAGGGTCGACGTGTACCGTGTGTAGTTTTTACTAAAGGCGGCGGTCATTGGCTCGAAGCGATAGCGAATATTGGCGCAGATGCAGTGGGGTTGGATTGGAGCACGGACATTGGCGAAGCGCGCCGCCGTATCGGTGATAAAGTGGCGCTTCAGGGCAACCTTGATCCGTTTGCGCTGTTTGGGACCCCGGACAGTATCCGCACAGAAGTCTCCCGCGTGCTACAGGGTTATGGCGCCGGTAGCGGACACGTATTCAATCTGGGACATGGGATTTCCCAATTTACCAATCCCGACAATGTGACGGTGCTGGTCGAAGCAGTCCATACCCAAAGCCGCCAGCGTGTGAACTCCCTTTGAATTAGCCATTTTTATTAGTAGTTAGGAGACATCTATGAACCGAATTTTTATCAGCTTTTTCGCGCTACTTCTTGGCCTGAGCTTAAGTCTTGCGCCTTTCGATGCCGATGCCCGCCGCATGGGCGGTGGCAAATCCTTTGGTATGCAGCGTAGCGCTCCGGCCAAACGTGAAATTTCACCACAACAACGCGGCACCACGCCTGCACCTGCCGCAACCCCGCAAAAACGTTCATGGCTCGGCCCATTGGCGGGACTGGCCGCAGGGTTGGGCCTTGCCGCACTGATGTCACATTTTGGGCTGGGGGCTGGCTTTGCCAATATCCTGCTAATCGCGTTGGCGGTTATGGCGGCGTTCATGTTGTTCCGTTACTTCACACGCCCCAAAGTCGCACCCGGCATGCAATACGCGGGCGCTAACCCCTCGCCTCAAAATGCACCCACAAGTATTGATACCTATGCGTCGCCTAGCGCCCCTTCTTATGCGCCCGCAGCCAATGCCTTCCCGCCGGGATTCGACGAAGGGGCCTTCATCCGCGAGGCCAAAGTCAACTTTATCCGGATGCAGGCAGCGAATGACGCGGGCAATATTGAGGACATTCGTGCCTTTACCACACCTGAACTCTTTGCCGAAATTCGTTTACAGCTCGCCGAGCGTGGCACTACGCCCCAAGTAACCGATGTTGTAAACCTGAATGCGGAAGTACTGGAATGTGCCGAAGAAAATGCGCAACTGATCGCCAGCGTACGCTTTCATGGGTTGATCAAAGAAGATGCCGTAAGCGGCACGGTACCGTTTGATGAAACCTGGCATCTTACGAAATCGGCCCAAGGCACCGGTGGTTGGCTGGTAGCGGGTATTCAACAGAACTAAAGTTTTAGAAATTAGCAATCAAGCACTTATTCACATTTTTTGAGGTTTTCAAGGCGAAAGCTATTGACACCTCAAACTATTTATAAGTGTTTGATTTAAAAAAAATAATATTTTTTGCTTAATTTTTAACCGGTCCGTTGATCTCCAGAACAACGGCAATGTGACGTAAAAAGCTCAATACACCCACAACTTTATCCACAGGCCCCCGTGAATCATACGACCGGAGAGGCAACCTCGACACCTGACGATTACTTGGATACCTTGCGGTTGGCAGCATCGCTTAAATTATGCCGCTAATTGTCCAGGTCGCGCTTGATAAGCCGTTAGATTGCTTGTTCGATTATGGTCTGCCTGAGCACCTACAGAGAGTGGCCATCGGCAGCTTGGTCGAAGTCCCATTTGCGAAAACCCGCCTGGTTGGCGTTGTGCTCCAGCTTATCGACACCTCAGAGATCGCGCCCCAAAAGTTGCGCGCTGTGCTGCGTCATCTGGATGATCGGCCCGCACTCTCACCTGACATTATTCAATTCGCGCGCTTTTGCGCAGACTATTACCACTATCCGCTCGGCCCGATATTACTAGCGACCTTGCCGCCACGTTTGCGCGACGTTTCGCCCTTTACTGCCCCGGCCCCCTGGCTTTGCGTGACCGAAGCGGGCAAATCTGCCAAGCCTGCACCGCGCGCAACGGCCCAACGCCAATTACTGACTCAATTAAAGGCGCAGTGCTGCGTGCATCGCAATACTATTCGTGAACACGGCCAAAGCCGCCACGCCGCCACGTTGATTGGGGCGGGTTGGGCACAATGGCAGCCTCACCCCGTACAAAACGCGCCGCCATTATCCTCCCCGCCCGTTTTGCCGCAAGCGACTGCCGAGCAGCAAGCTGTCCTTAATGCCTTATTGCCAGCGCTGAGTGGCTTTAGTGTTCATCTACTCCATGGCGCTACCGGCAGCGGCAAAACCGAAGTCTACCTGCGACTGATTGAGGCGACGCATGCGCAGGGGCGACAAAGCCTGGTACTAATCCCCGAGATTGCGCTAACACCTCAACTTGAAAACAGCTTTCGCGCGCGCTTTCCGGGCCAGCGCATTGCGCTACTGCATAGCGGGCTGAACAACACCGTCCGCGCCGAAAACTGGCTGGCCGCCGCCGATTGCGATTTATTGCTCGGAACGCGTTTGTCAGTATTTGCGCCTTTACCGCGATTGGGGTTGATTGTGGTGGATGAAGAACACGACAGTTCTTTCAAGCAGCAGGAAGGGCTGCGATACTCCGCGCGCGATATGGCGGTTGCGCGCGCCAAGCAGCTCAATATCCCCATTGTGCTTGGCTCGGCGACACCGTCGTTGGAAAGTTACGCGCAAGCACTGCACGGGCGTTATCAATTACTTGAGATGCGTGAACGCGCGGTCATGGGTGCGCGTCTGCCTGATATTACGCTGGTCGATTTGCGTCATATACCCATCGAAAATGGCCTCACGCATGTAGTGTTGGAAGCCCTTCGCGACAATTACGCGCGCGGCGAACAGAGCCTGGTTTTCTTGAACCGCCGCGGCTACGCGCCAGCGTTGTATTGCCCCAGTTGCGCTTGGGTGTCGCCGTGCCCGCGTTGCTCGGCGCGACTGGTCATGCACCGTAGTAGTCACCGCCTTAAATGTCACCACTGCGGTCATCAAACACGCATCCCGTCTGCATGCCCGAGCTGCGGCGAGCCGGACTTGAAAGCGCTGGGTCAAGGCACGCAACGCCTCGAAGAAACGCTCACCGCCGCGCTGCCCCTGGCGCGTATCCGCCGCGTTGACCGCGACACTATGCGGCCGCGTGCCTGGGCAGAACTTGGCATGAGTTTACGCGCAGGTCAGGTCGACATTCTGGTCGGGACACAAATGCTGGCTAAAGGCCACGACTTCGCCAATCTAACGCTTGCGGTCATCCTCGACACCGACGGTGCACTCTATAGTCCCGATTTTCGCGCCACCGAACGGCTGTTTGCGCAATTAATGCAAGTTGCGGGGCGGGCCGGCCGCGCCGACAAACCGGGGCGCGTGCTAGTGCAAACCGCCTTCCCCGAGCACCCCTTATTCCGCGATTTACTGCGCCACGATTACGCGGCCTTTGCCGGGGAACTGCTTGCGGAACGCCGCAAACTCGATTTGCCCCCTATCACACGCCAGGCTTTGTTGCGCGCTGAAGCTCCGCAGATGACCGCCGCAATGGCGTATTTACGTAGCGCAGTGGAAGCTGCGCCGCCCATTTCTCAGGTGATGATTTTTGACCCGACCCCCGCGCCGATGGCCCGTATTGCAGGCCTTGAACGCGCTCAGTTGCTGATTCAATCGAGTTCGCGGATGGCCTTGCAGCAGTTTTTATCGGACTGGCGACCGCAATTAGCCGCGCTCAAACCGCGTGTGGCGCGATGGTCGCTGGATGTAGATCCGTTGGAATTTTGAAGCGATGCGATAAAAGCGGAAGCCGTCTAATGCGCGTTTGGCTTCATCATATTTACTACGCTGGGTTTAATCACATTCTTGGTTGATGAGCATGAGCCGTCTTCCGAGACACCCAGCTGCCGCTCAGCGTCGGTCAATAAATTAATCACATCCACGTAAAACTTGTCGTTTGCCATCAGCCGCGCAGTGCGGCCGCCATCGTTAGCCGCGAGCACATCGGCCCCATTATTGATGAGCCATTCGACCACGCCCGCATCACCGCCGCCTGCCGCTAGCATCAGTGGCGTAATGCCAAAGAAAATACGAGTATCCAGATCAGCTCCGGCCGCGTGTAACGCTGCGATGACTTGCGGATACCCGCATTCGGTCTCGGCGTTGTATGCGGCTTTGGCTAATGCGGTCCAGCCTTGTGCGGACTTGAAATCGGCGGCAGCCCCTGCGGTCAGCAAGCTCTGAACGGCTTCGAGCTGGCCCGCATGGGCGGCATGCATCAGCGCGCTCTCACCGGCTTCATCCAGCGCGGACGGGTCAGCACCAGCGTCGAGCAAGGTCTTGATCAGGGTGACGTCGCCAATTTGAGCGGCGGAAAATAAGCTGTGTGACATGGAAGTGCTCCTGCGAAATATGGGTTTTAGACAGCGTAGAATGCTTGACTGATTTTATCAACTATTAATTTGTTATGCCCAACCGACTCGCGGCCGAGACCAGCCCTTACCTGTTACAACACCTGAACAATCCGGTGGATTGGTATCCATGGGGGCCCGCGGCCCTGGAAAAAGCCCGTCTCGAAGACAAACCCATTTTACTGTCAATCGGGTATTCAGCCTGCCACTGGTGCCATGTGATGGCGCACGAATGTTTTGAAGATGCCGAAGTGGCGGCGGTAATGAATCGATTATTCGTCAATATCAAAGTGGACCGCGAAGAACGGCCCGACCTGGACCAGATTTATCAATCCGCGCATCAATTGCTGACGCAACGCGGCGGTGGCTGGCCACTCACCATGTTTTTAACGCCCGATCAAACGCCGTTTTATGCGGGCACTTATTTCCCTAAAACGCCACGTCATCAACTGCCCGGTTTTATTGGCCTGATGGAGAATATCGCGCGCGCGTGGCACGAGCGCCGCGGTGAAGTGGTCGCACAAAAAGCAGCGGTACATGCGGCGTTGGCGCAGCAGCAACCGCAGGGCGATGACGCCACGCGCTATAGCGCCGCGCCGTTGCTGACGGCGGTGAGTGATATGGCGCAGGCATTTGATCCGGTGTGGGGCGGCTTTTCACGCGCGCCCAAGTTTCCACGCCCGGGCGAACTATTTTTTTTACTGCGCGAAGCTAAACGTACCGGTCACGTCGAAGCGCAAAAAATGGCGCTGTTCTCATTGCAAAAAATGGCGGAGGGCGGGGTGCGCGACCATCTCGGCGGCGGATTTTGTCGATACTCCGTCGATGAGCAGTGGGCGATCCCGCATTTTGAGAAAATGCTTTATGACAATGGTCCCTTGTTAAGCCTCTACGCCGATGCGTGGGCGCTCACTGCAGACGCGTTATTTGCGGATGCCGCGAGCGGCATTGTCGCGTGGTTATTGCGTGAAATGCGCGCGCCGGAAGGCGGGTTTTACTCGGCACAGGATGCCGATTCGGAAGGGCACGAAGGCAAGTTTTATGTGTGGACGCCGGAACAGGTGCGCGCGACGCTAACGGCCGAGGAATACGCGGTAGCCACGCTGTATTACGGCTTTGACCGTTCGCCCAATTTCGAGAATACGCGCTGGAATCCGTTGCTTGCACGTCCGTTGAATACCGTCGCGCACGAACTCGAAATCGATCCCGATACCGCAGCCGCGTATCTGGCCGATGCAACTGCCAAACTCTTTGCCGCACGCGAGCAACGCATCCGCCCAGGGCGGGATGATAAGCAACTCACCAGTTGGAACGCATTAATGATCCAGGGCCTGTCGCACGCGGGGCGTGTGATGCAGCGGCCGGATTGGGTGGCGGCGGCATGTGCGGCGATTGATTTTTTACACCGTCACGTTTGGCAGCACGGCCGTTTATTTGCGAGCTACAAAAACGGCGAGGCGCGGCTCAACGCGTATCTCGATGACTACGCTTTTTTGTTGGATGGCCTCCTCGAAACAATGCAAGCCGAGTATCGGCCGCAGGATATGGCATGGGCGGTGGAGCTGGCCGATGCGCTATTGACGCATTTCGAAGATGCTGAACGGGGTGGTTTTTACTTCACTAGCCACGACCACGAAACGCTGATACAGCGCCCAAAACCCGGGTACGACAACGCGCTGCCTTCGGGCAACGGGGTGGCTGCGCTAAGCCTATACCGCTTGGGTACGTTGCTGGGAGAACCCCGTTATCTCGCCGCCGCCGAGCGCTGTATACGCGTGTTTTATCCGCAAATATTGCAACAGCCAATCGCTTACCCGACCCTGCTAGCGGTATTGGATGAACAGCTCCATCCGCCGCGCGTGATAGTGTTGCGCGGCCCTGGCCCGGAGGTAGCGGTTTGGAAAGTTGCACTCACGCCACATCTCAAGAAAACCGACATTTTGCTAGGGTTACCCAATGGCCTGGCCTTGCCTGCCCCCCTCGCCAAGCCCGAATCGGCTAGTGTCACAGCATGGGTATGCTCAGGTTCTAGCTGTTTGCCGCCGATAACGGATTTGCAAAGTTTGTTGGCTCAGTAGCTTTTGGCCTATATTTTTTACTGCTCGGCTTCTCGCAGGGCTGAACTTTGACCCCTATTTTGTTTACCATAACGCTATCAATATTAATTAATCATTACCAACCCGGAGATTGACCTTATGAAAACCAAAACCTTGATTTTGACTGCCCTATCTGCTGCGCTGATGAGTTTGTCAGTTGCTGCTTCTGCCAACCAGGCACTGGCGCAAAAAAACGCCTGTATGTCTTGCCATAGCGTAGACAAAAAAATCGTCGGCCCCGCGTATAAGGATGTCGCCAAAAAATATGCCGGAGACAAAACAGCGATGGCGAAGCTGACTGCCAAAGTGAAAATGGGCGGCAAGGGCGTGTGGGGCGATATTCCGATGCCACCGAACCCGCAAGTCAAGGACGCAGACCTGCATGAAATTCTTACCTGGGTTTTGAGTCTGAAGTAAACCCGTCTCACCCCGCAAAAAAAGCCGACGCCCTGTCGGCTTTTTGTTGAACTATGCGCATAGAAATGTCGATGGCATAACACGCGCGCATTCCAGCCCTTACCGCGGTTGTGGTATAAATCTGACGCGAAAACATATAAAGGTGTGCTGATTATGACAACTCGATTACTGCATTGGGCGACACTCGTCGCGACCTCACTTTTGATCAACGGCTGTGGTGACAAACCCGCAAGCAATGGCTCGACCATCGTGCGCATTGGCCAGGTTTCCCCGTTGACCGGGCCGCAGGCGCATCTAGGGCGCGACAATGATAATGGCGCGCGATTGGCGCTGGATGAAATCAACGCCCAAGGCCTGATGATAGGCGGCAAAAAAATCACGCTCGAACTGAAAAGCGAAGACGATGGCGCAGATCCCAAAACTGCCACCACCGTTGCGCAAAAACTGGTCGACGAAGGGGTCGTGGGCGTGATCGGGCACCTCAATTCGGGCGCGACGATTCCGGCTTCTAAAATTTATGCGGATAACGGAATCCCGCAAATTTCGCCCTCCGCGACGGCGGTGGCGTACACCGCATCAGGTTACAAAACCGCTTACCGCCTGATGACCAATGATGCGCAGCAAGGCAGCGTGTTGGGAAATTATGCGGTGACCAAACTGGGCGCCAAAAAAATTGCGATCATAGACGACCGTACCGCGTACGGCCAAGGCTTGGCCGACGAGGTAGAAAAAGCCGTAAAAGCAAGCGGCGGCGAAGTGGTGGCGCGCGAATACACCTCTGACCGCGCGACCGATTTCATGGCGATCCTGACCTCGATCAAAGGCCGCGCACCCGATCTGGTGTTTTTTGGAGGAATGGACCCGCAGGCGGCGCCGATGCTAAAACAAATGAAGCAACTCGGCCTCACTGCAAAATTTCTTGGGGGCGACGGCGCGCAAACACCGCAGTTCATTAGTCTGGCGGGGCCCGATGCTGAAGGGGCATTCGCCTCCAACCCAGGCTTGCCGCTAAACGTGATGCCCGGCGGTCAGGCTTTCAAGGCCAAGTTCGAAGCCAAATACGGCAAGATCCAGAATTACTCTCCTTACGCTTACGACTCGGTTTATGTGATGGTTGAGGCGATGAAACGGGCGGGCTCGACCGAACCGGCCAAATATCTGGCAGCACTGCCGAAGACCGATTACCAAGGCGTCACGGGGCATATCCGTTTTGATGCCAAAGGCGATATTAGCGGTGGGGCAGTAACGGTCTACCAGGTTAAAAGCGGGGCATGGGAAACGCTGGAAACCGTGCAGAGCGGTGCCAAGTAATACGTAAGTCTGCGATCCAATAGCGGGAACCCCATGGAAATCTTCCTGCAACAAATCATTAATGGCTTGGTGTTGGGCAGCATTTATGCGCTGGTCGCGCTGGGTTACACGATGGTATACGGCATCCTGGAACTGATTAATTTCGCCCACGGCGAAATTACGATGATAGGAGCGATGGTGGCATTGGCGGTGATCAGCGCGCTGGGGCTGGCCGCACCGGGGATGCCGGGCGTTGTGCTGCTAGGCGCGGGCCTATTGGTGGCTATCCCGGTATGCATGGCGCTGGGGCTTTTAATCGAGCGCATCGCATACCGCCCGCTACGCAATGCTCCACGACTCGCGCCGTTGATTACAGCCATTGGCGTATCAATCATTCTGCAAAACGTTGCGATGCTGATCTGGGGCAAGCAGTACATCGCCTTTCCAGCGATTTTGCCGCAGGGTCGGCACGTAGTGCTGGGCGCGACGATCAGCGATACGCAAATCATCATTCTGATATTAGCTACCAGCATCATGCTCGGTCTGACTTTGCTGGTGCAAAAAACGCGGCTGGGTCGTGCGATGCGCGCGACTGCGCAATCCCGCCAAGTAGCCAGTCTGATGGGGGTGGATGTGAATCGTGTGATCGCGACCACCTTTGTGATCGGCTCAGCACTGGCGGCAATTGCGGGTGTGATGGTGAGCGCCTACTACGGTCTGGCTCATTACTATATGGGATTTTTACTGGGTCTGAAGGCATTTTCAGCGGCGGTGCTAGGCGGAATTGGCAACCTCGCCGGGGCAATGTTAGGCGGCTTACTGTTAGGCGTGATCGAGTCGCTGGGCGCGGGGTACATCGGCGACCTCACCGGCGGATTTCTCGGCAGCCATTATCAGGATGTGTTCGCATTTTTTGTGCTGATCATGGTGCTGGTGTTCCGGCCCTCGGGCTTGTTAGGAGAACGCGTTGCCGAGCGCGCGTAATAAAACCTGGCTGACCTATGGCTTGCTGGCAATCGGTCTCGCGCTGCTGCCCTTTTTGGTGGATGCGAGTCTGGGTCGCACTTGGGTGCGCCTGCTCGACTTTGCACTGCTGTATGTAATGCTGGCACTCGGGCTCAATATTGTCGTCGGCAATGCAGGCCTGCTTGATCTGGGCTATGTCGCCTTCTATGCACTCGGTGCGTATGTGTATGCCTGGCTCTCCAGCCCGCACTTCGGGATACATCTGCCGTTCTGGGCAGTGCTACCCATGGGTGCAGCGATGGCAGGCATTTTCGGCGCAATTCTCGGTGCGCCGACTCTGCGACTACGCGGCGATTATCTCGCCATCGTCACGCTGGGCTTTGGCGAAATCGTGCGCATTTTCATGAATAATTTAAATGCGCCGGTGAATATCACCAACGGCCCGCAAGGCATCAACCTGATTGACCCGGTGAGCATAGGCACGGTGTCGTTGAGCCAGATACATACCGTGATGGGTCTCACGCTCTCAGGCGTGCACCAATACTATTACCTGTTTTTGCTGCTGACTTTGCTCGTGATTTTTATTTCGCTGCGACTCGAAAATTCGCGCATCGGCCGCGCGTGGATCGCGATTCGCGAAGACGAAATAGCCGCCGCCGCGATGGGCATCAATACGCGCAATTTAAAGCTGCTGGCATTTGCGATGGGCGCGACCTTTGGCGGGCTGGCGGGCGGCTTGTTCGCCAGCTTTCAGGGTTTCATTAGCCCGGAATCGTTCAACCTGATGGAGTCGATCATGATTTTGTGCATGATCGTGCTGGGCGGCATGGGCCATATTCCCGGGGTGATTTTTGGCGCGGTCGTGCTCACGCTGTTGCCTGAGGCATTGCGCTACACCGGTGATTTGCAACGCTCGTTGTTGGGCCAGATTTACATTGATCCGGCCGATTTGCGCATGTTGCTATTCGGGGTGGCGCTGGTGTTGGTGATGCTGTACCGCCCGGCGGGCTTGATCCCGTCGACGCGGCGGCGGCGTGAGCTGGAAGCAAGCGGCGGTATTCTGGAACAGGAACAGGCGAGCCTCGCCGACGCGTCAAAGTGAGTGCATTGTTAAGCGTGTCGGGCGTATCCAAAGCTTTTGGAGGCTTACAGGCGCTCGCCGACATTACGCTTGACGTCCACGCCGGTGAAATTTTTGGTTTGATTGGTCCCAATGGCGCAGGCAAGACTACGCTCTTCAATGCTCTGACCGGACTTTATCGCATCGACCACGGCGAGATTCGCCTCGGCGACGCGCGGCTGGATACCGCCAAGCCGCACCAGGTATTGCAGCGCGGGCTGGCGCGCACCTTTCAAAATATCCGTCTGTTCGCGCACATGTCCGCGCTTGAAAACGTGATGGTCGGGCGTCATGCGCGCACGCATTCCGGCGTGCTGGGTGCCGTGCTGCGCACGCCTGCCACGCGCGCAGAGGAAGCCGCCACACGCGACCACGCGCATGCCTTATTACAACGCGTGGGTATCGCAGCGCACGCCGAACGTCTGGCGAAACAACTCTCCTACGGCGATCAGCGGCGGCTGGAAATTGCCCGCGCGCTGGCCTCCGAACCGAAGATTCTGGCACTCGACGAACCGGCAGCGGGAATGAATCCCGCTGAGCGAGCCGCATTGCGCGAGTTGTTATTGCAACTTAAAAATGACGGGCTGACGCTGCTCCTCATCGAGCACGACGTGAAGCTGGTGATGGGCTTGTGCGACCGCCTCGCCGTGCTCGACTACGGCGTAAAAATCGCCGAGGGCACGCCCGCCGCAGTCTCCAACGACCAACGCGTGATTGCCGCCTACCTTGGCGATGCGCCGATATGAAGGCGCTGCTCGAAGTCCGCAATATCACGGTAGCTTACGGCGGCATACAGGCCGTGCGCGATCTCAGTCTGGATGTGGCCGAAGGTGAAATGGTGTGCCTGATCGGTGCGAACGGTGTCGGCAAGACCACCACGCTCAAAGCGATCAGCGGCCTGCTTGCGCCCGCCAGTGGCACAATCCGGTTTGACGATCAGGCAATCTCCGGCCTGGCGCCGCATGCCATCGCAAAGCGGGGGTTGACGCTGGTGCCGGAAGGCCGCGGGATTTTTCCGCGTATGTCGGTCGCAGAAAATCTGCTGATGGGCGCCTACTGCCGCGACGATGCCGGAGAGGTTCGCCGCGACGCCGGGCGGATTTACGGCCTGCTGCCGCGGCTGGCGGAGCGACGACAGCAAATCGCCGGGCTGCTATCCGGCGGCGAACAACAGATGCTGGCGCTGGGCCGCGCGATGATGGCGCGGCCGCGTCTACTGCTGCTGGACGAGCCGAGCATGGGCCTCGCGCCGCTGATGGTGCAAGCCGTATTCGAGATCATCACCGAAATTGCGGCGAGCGGCGTGTCGGTGTTTTTGATCGAGCAAAACGCGCATCTCGCGCTCAAAACCTGTAGCCGAGGCTATGTGATGGAAAGCGGCAGCATCACGCTCGCCGATACCGCGCAGGCACTCGCGGCGAACCCCGCAGTGCGACATGCTTACCTGGGCGAATAAATCGGTGTTTTCAAGAGCATGCGGAAGCTTTCGGTGACCGTTAGGCTGTAACCGTCACGCCGTTCCAAAAAGCGACGTACTGCTGAATGTGTCGCGCTTCATCCAGAGTCTCCGGGTAATACCAGGCGGCTTCGCTGTTTACCTTGCCTTCTACCACGACGTCGTAATAACTCGCGATCCCTTTCCAGAAACAATCAGTATGCTTATCGCTCGGTCGCAGGTACTCACTCCTCACCGTATCGCGAGGAAAATAATAATTGCCCTCTACGATTTGGCAAGCCTCGCTCTCCGCCAGCACCGCACCATTCCAAACTGCTTTAGGCATAACATCCTCCTGTCTCTAAAGATTGATGATGCGGCCTACAGGCGTATCGTGTAAATAGCCTCTCGGCCAATCTCGATTAGCAGCCCTATTCTAAGTAGGCCCGAATGTCGTCCGGTGTGCGCGAGAAATGCTTCGCGGCCGACGTCATCCTGAAAAACTTTTGTGTGCGCACTTGTTGTACGTGTGCGCACTTGCCATAGCCCGTTCACTGGGTTAATAAAGCTGGACCAAACCGGTGATGTTGTCCGAACCATAACCGCGACCTATCGCCTCTGCGAATATATGACGCGCAGCCTGCGTGATCAGCAGGTGCGCGTTATGGGCCGACGCCGCCTCCAGAGCGTAGCCAAAATCCTTCTCCACGAGCTCAATCGGAAACTGTGGTGCAAAGTTGTGCGTCAACATGGCGCCCGCGGCCACCTGGGCCGCTCGACTGCATACCGATGTCGAAGCCAGGATTTTCACCACCTTTGCAACGTCCAACCCGCAATGCCGCATCAAACCTACCAGTTCGCCCATGGCGGCTATCTGCACGCCGAACAACGCGTTGACTATCAGCTTGACCGCCGCGCCGCTGCCGGTCGGCCCGGCATGATGAATCGCACTCCCCATAGTTTTAAGAATAGGCTCCGCTCGAGCGAGAATAGCTGCGTCTCCGCCGACAAAATAAATGAGTTGCCCGGATTCTGCCTGCGGTCGCGAGCCTGCGACCGGGGCGTCTAAAAACGCGCCCCCCTGCGCGAGACAAGCTTGGTTAAGCTCTTTCGCCCAAGCCACCGTCAGGGTGGAACTCTCGATGACCACGCTGTGCTTCGGTAAATTGCCGAGCGCGCCGGTGTTCGGATGCAACCACACTTCGCGAGAAGCCTCGTCATCGCGCACCATGGCGATCACAAAGTCAGCTTGGGTGACGGCGGTACGGGGAGAAGTAGCCGCTTGTGCGCCCTCTGCCACGAGTGGCGCTGTTCTATCGAAACTGCGGTTCCACACCGTCACAGTATGGCCTGCGCTTAACAGCGTTCTTGCCATGCGTGAGCCCATAGCCCCCGTTCCTAGTAGCGTAATACGAGCCACGCTGTGTCTCCTTCAAGTTGAGTTTGGTTGATCGGATACGCGCATAACCCTTGGTTTATCCCGGCTTGGTCATTTAGAGATAGAGGGTACAAGCCGCTGATGCGCTAATGGACATCTCGGTTTATTTTGAACGGGATAGATGTTGCAAGGCCGCCAGAATATCTGTCGGCTCCATCCGTTTTTTATAATCCGTATCGGCGAATGCGGCCCGCACAATCCCCGATTGATCGATCACAAACGTGCCGGGGATAGGCAAACCGCGACGGCCGTTACCATTAAACGACGCAACGTCCAAACCGAAGCTGTGTTTGTAAGCGGCATCAAGTTCAGGGGGGACTTCCCAATAAAGCTTGTAAGCTTTCATGACTTGGTCGTCCAGGTCGCTGAGAATTTCGAAGGGGTAGCCGTCCTGGTTGACCTGGGCCAGGGATTTATCCGGGGTTTGCGGCGTGACCGCTACCAGCGAAGCACCGTATTTTTTAAACTCGGGCAGCGTCTCCTTCAACGCTTTAAGCTCGAGGTTGCAGTAAGGGCACCAGGCTCCCCGATAAAACACCAGAATCACCGGCCCTTTGCGGAGCATCGTGTTGAGTTCCACTGGCTTGCCGTAGGGATTATTCAACGTAAAGTTTGGTGCTTTCGCGCCCACCTTTAGGCCGGGATTCGGCATGGCTTTCGCCAAATCTTCGGCCGCTTGGGTCATGACGGCTTTATCCTTTGTTTCTACTTTTAAGGCATCTTTGCCGGTGTAAAGCTGTTTATCGAGCGCCTGTAGGCGCTCAGACAGATTGGGAACAGGCGTCCTATTTTCGGCGGCAA
>JAYWDZ010000177.1:0-1804 GCA_043779595.1 Nitrosomonadales bacterium | reverse complement strand
TCACACCGGGAGTGCGAATACTAGAGATCGGTGGTGGAACAGGATATCAGGCCAAGCGCCTGACCGAAGATGGGTATATAGTCGACTCGATTGATATTCCAAACTCTAACTATGCCGACCAGTTGGAGTTTCCCGTCAAACCCTACGATGGCCGGAATATTCCCTTTCCAAGTGGAAGCTTCGATGTTGTTTTTTCTTCCAACGTCCTGGAGCATGTTCTGGAATTGCCGCATCTGCAGGCAGAGATAAAAAGAGTGTTGAAGCCAGGCGGTTATTGTGTACATCTTATGCCAACCGGGGCATGGCGATTCTGGACCAACCTGGCGCATTACACGGAGCTTTTTCAACGCCTGTTTTTCTTAGCGCCCCGCCTGATCTCCAAGGGGTTATCGAGGCATGCGCTTTCTGACTCCATGAGCGTGCTACGTCTGATGGCGGGCACTGCTAAACACTATGCAATAATTCCCCGCCACGGCGAGACTGGCAATGCGCTCAGCGAGATCGTGACCTTTAGCTCGCGCCATTGGAGAAACCATTTTTCAAGCCAGCGTTTTTTAATCGACGAAGCGACTCCAGTCGGACTTTTTTACACGGGGCATATGGTACTAGGACTTCGACTTTCGTTGAGTGCGAGACAAAAACTTGCCAAATGGCTAGGTAGCGCCTGTGTGATTTACGTGGTTCGCTTGGAGTAAGCCTCATAGGATGATTATCGCTTGAGCCCTTCAAAGATCGTCCGCTTTGCTCTGCGCTTGTTATCGGGCGATGTTGCGTGGTTAATTCACCAATTGCGACTGTCCCTAGGTTTGAGAGGGCAGGTGCCTCGACCTAAGTCTTTGGTATCGCGAGTTTCAGTGGCTGTTGCTGCGTATGAAAGTTCTCCGGACTATCACACGCCGATAAAAGTCCTGGTTTTCTCCCACAACTTCTGCTACGAGGGCGCTTCGATCAGTCTGAAAGAGCTTGTTTGTGGTCTGATGCGTTGCCAGGTCATTGCCCCAGAGGTAGTGGCCTTTGAGGATGGGCCATTGCGGGCTGACTATGAATCTTATGGAATTTCTGTGCGGGTATTGCCGAGCGTCCTGCATAAAATTTCCACGCTTAGTCGATTAAATATCGAGGTTGATCGCCTCGCCTTGCTTATTCAAGCATCTGGCGCTGAATTGGTTTTCGTCAATACACTACTGAATTTCCCCGCGATCCTGGCGGCGGAACGTGCGGGAGTTCCTTCGGTGTGGAACCCGCGTGAAAGCGAGCCTTGGGACAGTTATTTTCGCTTTCTTCCCGACCCGGTTGCACAGCGCGCGATTGCCGCCATTGGTTTGCCAAGAAAGGTTGTTTTTGTGGCCTACGCCACTCGAAAGGTTTGGAAGGACTTCGATGTGCAGCGCAATTTTGAGGTAATTCACAACGGAATCAATCTCAATCGTTTCCCCAGTCGGAATAATGCGGCGGAGCGCACTCGCAGTCGCATTGCACTTGGTTTGAAAGCAGGCTCGATTGCGATCCTTTGTGTCGGGACGCTGTGCGACAGAAAAGGTCAAATGGATTTGGTCGCAGCTTTTGCGTCTTTACCCGAAGCAATTTCAAATCGGTTGCAGATACTGTTCGTTGGAGATGATCGCGGTCGCTACGCGAAGGCTCTTAGAGATAGATGCCGCTCGCTTCCGCCAAATATTGGCAATGCTATTCGGATTTTCCCGCCGACAGAGACAATCGCATCTTTTTATGCGGCAGCCGATCTGTTTGTACTCACTTCAAAAGTGGAGAGCTTTCCGCGGGTCGTGCTCGAGGCCATGGCTTT
>JAYWDZ010000176.1:0-30742 GCA_043779595.1 Nitrosomonadales bacterium | reverse complement strand
GCGACTTAATCGTCAAGCTCGATGAGACGCCGGTCAAAGGCATGTCGCTCAATGATGCGGTCAAAAAAATGCGCGGCAAACCCGGCGCGCCCATTACTCTAACTATTGCGCGCAAAGGCGTGGACAGACCCATTGTGGTGACCTTGACGCGCGCGGTGATCAAAATACGCAGCGTTAAATCCAGGTTACTGGAGGACGGATACGGCTATGTTCGCGTGACGCAGTTCCAGGAACACACCGGTGAACTGCTGGTCGAAGCGCTGCAAAAACTTTATAAAGATAATAAAGCGCCACTCAAAGGTTTGATTCTGGATTTGCGCAACGACCCAGGTGGTCTATTGAATGGCGCAGTAGCAGTGACCGCAGCCTTTGTTAAACCCGATAGCCTCGTGGTGTACACCGAAGGTCGCACCGAGGACGCCAAAATGCGCTTGACCGCAAGTCGCGAAAATTATCTGCGTGCGGCGCAAACGGACTATATCAAGACCTTGCCAGAAGACGTGAAAAAAGTGCCGATGGTGGTGCTGGTCAATGGCGGTTCAGCGTCTGCCTCAGAAATTGTCGCGGGCGCTTTGCAGGATCACAAACGCGCAATTGTGATGGGCACCCAAACCTTCGGAAAAGGCTCGGTGCAAACCATTTTGCCATTGGGCCAAGGCACCGCGATCAAGCTGACCACTGCACGTTATTTCACGCCTAGCGGGCGGTCGATTCAGGCGAAAGGTATCGTCCCTGACATCATCGTTGAAGACCCCGCTAACGCGGGTGCAGATGATGGTTTCGGTATACGCGAAGCCGATCTCGACAAGCACCTGATCAATAATCAAGGCACAGAAGTCATTGTTGTGAAGCCGGAATCCAAGCCTGCCGCCACAGACAAAGCGGGCAAAAACGACAAGAGTTCGAAAGACCTGAAGGATAAGAAACCGGCACTAGAACCGGGTGAAATCGTTTCCAAAAACGATTATCAGGTCAATCAGGCGATCAATTTATTGAAGGGTTTGCAGATTCTGCAAAACAATAAATAGCACTTCAACGCGGGAGCGCTGTAGGCATGAGTCTGAATGACCCGCAATTATTGCGCTACAGCCGCCATGTGCTGTTGCCGGAAGTGGGAATCGAAGGCCAGCAGCGTATTTCCAGCGCCAGCGTATTGGTGGTGGGCGCGGGCGGCTTGGGCTGTGCGGCTGCGTTGTATCTGGGCGCCGCTGGGGTGGGCCATCTCATCATTGCGGATGGAGATGCCGTGGATTTGACCAATTTGCAACGCCAGATTGGTCATACTCACCAACGCATAGGGCAAAATAAAGCCCTTTCTTTAGCCAGCAGCGTACGGGCACTTAACCCTGAAATCGACGTCACCGCAATGGAATCGCAGTTGCATGATGCGGCGCTATTAGAAGCAGTGTCGAAGGTGGATTTAGTGGTGGACGCCACCGATAATTTTGCGACGCGCTATGCAATCAATCGCGCGTGTTTCAGCGCAGGCAAACCCTTGGTATCTGGGTCTGCGATCGGCTTTTCGGGGCAACTTGCCGTATTTGATCCCACTGAGTTCGATAGCCCATGTTATCAATGTCTGTTTCCCGAACAGTACGATGAGGCCCCACTCAATTGCTCAGAAGCCGGTGTGTTATCGCCATTGGTGGGAATCATTGGCGCCGCGCAGGCAGTAGAAGCGCTGAAATGGCTTATGCAGATAGGACAAACGCTGGTTGGGAAATTACTACTGTGGGATGCGCTCACAACTGAAACGAGAATACTGAAAGTGCCGCGCGATCCAGCTTGCGCTATTTGTGGCCTACGTGCTACCGAAACTTTTTTTTCCGACACGAAGTAGCACGAGCGAGAAGGTAGTGATGTATAACATCCATCCCGGATTTTAAAACCTCTGCTAGCACCGCTGTAAAACCCTTCCTCTCGCGGCTAGGCTTAAGTTCTAACCTGCATCTAATTGAGATGAGCAAGTTTTTTACACGTCGGAATTGGCGGCTGATGCTTGCATTGCTGGCAGCAGCCATCTTGCACCTAATGGTGATCGCTTTTTTGCCACTGCCACGTGCAATCCCGTTCACGCAACCCATTGTTTCTGAGTTCAAGGTGCATTTGGCCCCCCCGATCCTACCCGGAAACAACCACGTCACGCGGTTAAAAGAGGTCACGGTTCCCAAGACAAAAAATGCCCGCCTGATTCGGGAAATGCCGCCTAACTTTCCCCGGTCCGCAGCCAAAAAAAGCTTTGTTCAACCCGGGAATAGAAATATGCTTCCCACAGTTGTTACTGTACAGCAACCCACAGTCACCGCTTCTTCTCCGCCACCGCTGCCGCCTTCTCCATCACCCCCTTCTATGAAGTCTGTCTTCGACTCTGTAAAGGGTATCTTGCGCGATGAAGCGAGGCGTATGGCGCCCTCGAAAGTGGAGGAAACCGATGTCCCGGATCGTCCAGTATTACCTGCGCTCGCGAAAGTACTGAAGAAGCAGAAAGCGGGAGAAACACGATTCGCAGACGGCCTCATAAAAATAGTGACGCCCTCCGGCAAAGCCCTTTGCTACACGCCTCTCCCCGACATTGTTGCTCGCGGCGGTCCCATAGAACCCACCATTGTTCCGACAAATTGTCCGTGATTGTTGAATCCGCCAAGGTCGGTCGGTGTAGTTACTGCCCCATGATCGGGTTAGTGCGAAGCACGTTGCAGCCTGGCACCGTCAGTGCTTGTCCGTGCGAGTGAACCGAAATCCTGAATAGAAGAGTTCAGTGCCGTTGTCAGAATCTATTGCGCGCACCACGCCCCCCTCACCTTCACCGATCCCCGCAACAATCGCTTCGTGATCGGAGACGGCCTGCAGCGCTACCGTCACTCGGGTCTCTGGTTCGCCATCGTCCTTGGAGGAGAGCACGGCTTTAAATACCAAAATCCCCGTTTCGGTCGCCAGTTCGACCTGCTTGAAATCGAAACGCTCATCGACTGTGTCAGTTTGGTACTTGCCTATTCTGGTGCGCCAAGCGTCGGGTATTTCAGCGTGCGACACTTGCTCGAATGCAAACGGCGCAGGTAGACCGCTCAGCACGGCCACATCCCGTCCTTGCACCGTTTGGAATCGAATAGATAACGAATCGATCGGGATGGAAATCAGGCCGAATGCCACATTCGCCTTCGGCACAAAGGTGTCGATGCTTATGGGGTTCAACGTGAAGCTCCTGTCAAACAGCGAAGTCTTGAGTTGATCACCGTCCACGGTAATCAACCCAAGTTGGCCATCGAACATTGCGTAGTGACCAGCATAGCGGGCAAGTTTGTCACGTGGCACTTGCACCGTATGGGTCGCACTCTTCGGGGAATCGTGCGGCGGTGGGACGCCAACCTTGGTCTCGTAAGCGAGTTCGAGCACGCGGGTACCGAGCTGCGTGATGAATTGCGACGCCTCATCGCTGTTGGTCAAGATGATGACACCGAGCTTCTGTTCGGGCAGCAGCGAGAGGTGCGCCTGATAGGGCGGAAAACCGCCGTTGTGCCACGCTACTGGTTGACGGCCCGGGACGGACAGGCCGCTCAGCATCCAGGCCATACCTATCTTGTGGCCGAAATCCGTATCGAGTCCCTCGAACTGCGGCTTGAACATCTCGTGCAGTGTTTCGGGCTTGATGATCTGCTTACCTTGCGCGCTGCCATCGGCAAAGATGAATCTCAGCCAGCGGCTCATATCGTTCACGCTGGACAACATGCCTCCCGCTGGTGTGTCGCGCAACGATAAGCGTGTCACTTCTCGGCCGTTGCGATACGCGCGTGCATAGCGGCGTTCGATTTCTGGCGTGAGCTGAAAGGAAGAGTCCGTCATCACCAAAGGCGTCAACAGGCTTTGCTGTATGGCGCTGGAGAATTCCTGGTGCTCGACGTTCTCGATCACTCTACCGAGCAAGCTGAAGTCGATGTTGGAGTACTTGTAGAGCGATTGCGGCGGACTCGCGAGACTCTCTTCACGCAAGGCCGTGACATACTCCGCGAGCGATAGGGGATGGTCGACCCACATGCCCTTGAGCACATCCGACGGCAATCCGGAATGGTGCGCAAGCAAGGCGCGCAGGGTGATGGGCTTGCTGTCTGCGAAACGATTGTGGATGGAGAACTCCGGCATATAGGCGGTGACAGTCTTATCCAGTTCTACCTTGCCGTGTTCGGCTAGTCGCATAATCTCGGTGGCCGTCACGATCTTGGAAATCGACCCGATTCGATACACCGTATCGGCGGTTGCAGGCACCCGATTGGCGACATCGGCATAGCCGAAGCCTTCGGCCCACAAGACTTTCTGGTCATCGATCAGGGCGATGCTCAGCCCTTTGACGTCATGTTTCGCCATGTCTTGCTTAATCACGGACGACAGGTATTGTTTGGCTGGTCCGAAATCGCCGCGAGTGATATTCGTCGGCTTGGGTGGGGTATACGTACAACCGTAGAAGAATATTACTGAGCCGGAACTCAAAACGATTAGCCACTGGGATAGAAATTTACTGGTCCACTTTGGTGTCATATCAATATTCTCCAAACAATCAGGCATGGTACTTAACACCACCAACGCGAAGGAAGCGCCAAGAAGACTTCGCTGGTGATACCGGTGCCTTAACCGAGACCATCGTTGGGTATCGGTTGTGAGAGCAAATCGCCAAACGATGCGCCAAGTGGGCGGGTAAAAATATAAGCAATCCAAAAAGCCAAAATTGCGTTGGCGCGAAAGGTGTAATACACAAACGTAACTGCACCGATCATTGCGGCGAATATAAACGTGGAATTCACGTAACCGAGCTTCAGCGTTTCGGCCACAAGATCGCCCGCAGCGGTGCCAAACGCAAAGTAAACAGGATCCCCAGCCAGCAAAAAAGCCCTCCCGCCGGGCCGTCATCACTTCGTGTATCGACAGCGCTTTCTCGCTTGCGTACCACGCGGCAGGGGGTCGCAGCCTGCCGGTTTCCCTTCTTGAAAAAATCTTGAAAAAATGTTTCAGTGAGCTTGACCGGCGGCTTTTTGCGGGAATAGCCATAGACAGAGGGCAATAAACACTAGTAGTACTGCGGAAGCGGTATATCGGCTCAACGCCAGGCCGCCTGCGTCGAGCGGCTTATCAAGAAAGTCGCCCACGACTGCACCCAAGGGCCGGGTAAGAATGAACGCCGCCCAAAACAACGCGGTGCGCGATAAAGTGGTGCGATAGTAGGCAGCAGCCACCAACGCTAATAGCACACTAAATATCAATGCCCCACCGCGGTAACCAAGTCCTGCCGTGTCGGCCGTCCAGTCACCCAGCGCTGTGCCTAGCGTCTGCGAGAACATGATCGTCATCCAGTAAAACATTTCCGCTTTCGGTGTGTTGATACTGTCGGCCGATACAGTTCCCAGCGTTCGATACCAGAGGGCAAGTGAAGCCATCAGCAATGCAAATAGCAGCGAGGTACCTCCGGTGTACCCGATACCGAGTGAGCGGTCTGCGAAATCCGCCAACGTGGTGCCGACGGTAGTGGTTGCAATAATCGTCGTCCAGTACAACCAGGGATGGTAGCCCTTCGCGCGGATTTGGGCTGCGACCGCGAGGAGAAATACCACCGCAAATATGCCAGTGGCAACGAGATAGCCAAGCTGCATAGACATTGAGACCGCGTCACCACCGGTTTCACCCAATGTGGTTGCGGCCACTTTTACGATCCAGAACATCAAGGTGACTTCAGGTACTTTGCTTAGCGCCTTCTGAATGGGTGTATTCATGGGGTTTCTCCAGTGATATCGATCAGCGGATGCCACGCTTAAAAATAGACAGCGGTGCCATGCGCACCAAAGTCGAGTCGTGCATCACATAGTGGTGGACTAGCCCCGCCATCGCATGCAAACCGGCCAGCCAGATAAAGATATTGCCGAGCGTCTGGTGTGCCTCGCCCAACAGCTTTACTCCGGTGATGTGTGCATTGAGCCGCGGCAACTGGAAAGCGCCAACGAGTTTGAATGCAGTGGTCTTATCCGCCAGTGCTGCCCAACCCGCGAGCGGCACAATCAGCATCAGTGCATACAGCGCAAAGTGGGTGATTTGTGCGATGCGTAGTTGCCAGCGTGGTGCGGGTTCGGCGGCGGGTGCGCCCATCAATGCGCGTAACGGCAGTCGCAGCGCAAGCAGCGCAAATACTGTAATGCCACTGAGGACATGAGTCTGACCCAGAATGAAGTCGAGCGAATTTTTCACTTTGGAAGGATCGCCGCTGGTGACATAAGCAGTAATGACGGCAACAGCGGTCAGCCAATGCAGCGCAATGAGGGTAGTGGGATAGCGCGTCATAATTTTTCCGGTGGGTGTCAGCGAACCGAGCTGACGCATAAGTTGCGATTGGGTGAGAATGAGAGACAAGCGATATCCCGGTGTGTTCCGTTAGGGCTTCAGCTGCCGGTTGTGGAACGCTGCTGAAGTGTGTTGTACAAGGCGAGTGTTCGTTCTCCCATAGTGTGCAAGCTCATCGTGGCCATCGCATGCTGGCGAGGCGCGAGCATCAGCTTGTCCCAACGACCAGTATCGCTAAACAGAGCTTGTAGCTTTTCATGTAACGCGGCTGCATTGTCTGTTGGCACGATCAGATCAGCGGGCAGTATTTCGTTTGCTACTGGCACATCCGTAGCCAGAATGCGTGCACCGCCCAATAATGCCTCTGCACACACGTAGGAAAATCCTTCCCGCCGTGACGCAATCACCACCCCATCCGACGACGCCATTAGCGCAGGAGCATTGGGCTGATGCCCTAACAGGCGTACATGAGTGAGGGGGGATAAGTTGTCTATACGCTGCTGCAACGCGCCGCGATCAACCCCCTCGCCGACGATGAGCAGACTCACTGCCAAGCCATCGATCGCTTCGAGCAGCACATCAAAACCCTTCGCCGGTACCAGTCGTCCCACAGCACATAACACGGGTAAGTTGCCGGGTAGGGCATAAACTGATCGAAGATTGATGCGGTCAATTTTCGGCATGTCGATGCCGTTGTAAATCACCGAAACCTGATCTGTGGCAAACGGTTGGGCGAGCTGTTTACTCACAGCAATAACGTGATCCAGCTTATGAAATGCGCGTACATTCCGTTTGATATTGTGCAGCGTGCCCACCGTGGGGCACGGCAACCAGGGTTTTAACCAAGCAATCATGCCAGCGGCTTTGTTGGCCTGCGCGTGAATAACATCGCAATGGCATGCGCGTAATTGGGTAAGCAGTTCTAGTAGCAAGAAGGGATTGTAGCGATTCAAATTGAAGCGGATCGGCACAGTCGCGGTATCAACGGGCAGCGTGGATACGAATCTTCGGTCACCGAATACAACGACTTCGTGGCCCGCGCCTGACAATTGCTGCGTCAATTCACGAACATGCTTTTCCAGTCCGCCCTCGCCAAACCCGGCGACTACCTGACATATTTTCACTGGGTATTTCCCTCATCGCCGAACTGCCCAGACCGGCCGCTAGACGGCGCATCTTACTACCCGCATTGCCTTTACTTTGGGCTTAGCGCGTTTTGCTAGCCAGACAACTCAGCGTAAACGATTGTCCTTGCAACTGGCTTACGTGTGTTACCGAACAGACGCGCAAGCTATGTGAAAGGTAGATTGAGGCTGAATCTATACAATCACTCGTACAGTGCCCATGTGAGTTGTCATGCCGTAGCTGTCCGAGCCATTTTAAATGGTGTTGCCATGACCCCTGATTTTTCTGTTGATCCTCATCGTTTCCACCAGCAACTGGCGCGTTTTAATGTCGCGCGGGTGGCACCGTCTAAGCCGACGCCGCAGTGGCAACAAACCTTGCACTCCGAACTGGCTTATCGGTTAGCCGAAGGAGAATATTTGGAATCCCTGCGTGAACAAGTCGAGCCCATGCTCCCTAAACAGGATAAGGAGAGTGACTATTTTGTAAGCTGGTTTGAATCGCTCGCCCACATCGGCCCCGGTCAACACCACCCATTATTTGACTGGTTGGCCCATCACGCCACCTTGCCGCAGGTGCGCTGGTTTCTTACGCAGGAAGCCGCCGGTGAAGCGGGCTTCGAGGATTTAATCGCGTACACCCAAGTCAAGCTGCCAGTTCAAGCCAAACTGGAATGCGCGCGTAACTATTGGGACGAAATGGGCCATGGTAAAGAGCTCGCGATGCATGGACAGATGCTCGAACGCATGGTGCGCGAACTTGATTTGCAACCCACCATCGACACCACCGTGTGGGAAGCATTGGCGCTCAGCAACACCATGCTGGGCCTCGCGATGACGCGCCGCTATACGTATCACGCACTAGGCGCGCTCGGGGTGATTGAGCTCACCGCGCCCCAACGCGTCAGCATGGTTTCTACCGGTATGCGACGACTCGGCATGAATAACCGCATGCGAGCCTACTTCGATTTGCATGCCACTCAGGATGTATCGCACTCGCGGGCCTGGATTCAGGAAATCATTCGTCCGCTGGTTGAAGCCGACCCGTTGTGTGCGCAGTTTATTGCCGAAGGTGCGCTGATGCGGCTGGTGTGTGGTGAGCGCTGCTTTGAGCGCTACAGTAAGGAACTGAAAGTCGATCAACAGGCCTATTCCCAAGCTTGGCATCGACCTGCGGCTGTTCAGGAGATGGAGCTACATTGCTAAGCGTACAAATTGAGTCTGATCACATCGACGACATTCATTGTCAGCCCACCCCTGCCACGCCTCTGGTGCAAGTGTTGCGACAGGTGGCGCAGAGCGGTTACCAGTTCACCACTCCCACCCCTTTAACGCACCAGCGCGCGCTCGAACAGCGTGACGGCGCGGGCGTGACCTTGCGCGATATCTTTGGCTGGAGTCTGCCGTTCGCCCCTAATTCAGTCAGCCCGGTGTTGCTTGACTCGATGAACCAGGCCAACGTGCTGCAGTCCTGCAGATCCTTGTTGCGCAGTGCTGTGCGCATCGCCACGCTGGATGAGGATGCGTTCGTGCATTCGGCTTACCCCACAACACAAGACGCGGCGGTTTTTTTTGGCCCCGATACTTATCGCTTCGCGCGCTTTATTCGTCACGCCTTGCAGACGGCTGACTGGGATATCTCCACTAATGCGGAGGGCGAAAACGCAGGCTTACGCATCCTTGATGTGGGCTGTGGCAGCGGGGTCGGCGGTATTGTTGCGGCGCGTCAATTCGGCCACACAGGTTTGCCGCTTGTTGTCACCATGAACGACATCAATCCGCAGGCGCTCCATTACACCGCGATCAATGCGCATGTCGCCGCGATACCCGTAGTGATCGCCCAGGGCGATGCGCTGTCGGCTGTGGTTGGGGAATTCGATTTAATCGTTTCCAACCCTCCGTATCTGGATGATGCGGCGGCGCGCACGTATCGCCATGGCGGCGCACGCCTGGGCCGCGCCCTCAGCGTGCGCATTGCTGCACAAGCCTTGGCGCGCTTGGCACCGGGGGGGCGTTTGCTGCTGTATACCGGGGTCGCGATTGTGGAGGGAATTGACCCTTTCCTCGCCGAATTGCTGCCGCTATTAAGCGCTGCAGATTACGAATGGTCGTATGAAGAAATCGATCCGGATATATTTGGCGAAGAACTTTCCCGCCCCATTTATGCCCACGCTGACCGCATCGCCGCGGTAGGTTTGGTTGTTCAGCGCAAGTCATAAATCCTGATGCGTGCCCAACTCGATTTATCGGTAAGCCCTCCATGCGTGGCGGGTGCTCCTTTTGCCCCGCACGAAAATCGTCGTAGCACGCTGGAGCGGATGCCCAAGTGGCTGATCTGCATTCCGCTGGTTTTCCAATGGATTTGGCTGTCGTTACGCTACCGCAGTGCGAGCTTGCCGTCCGCAGCGAATCCGGCCATTACTTCGGGCGGGCTGGTCGGCGAAGGCAAGCTGGAATATTTTCGCGGCATGGGCGCCGTGGCGCGCGCTGCTACCGCTGCACACTGTGCGGTTTCAACGCAATCCATGCCCTCTAGTCAGGCATTGTTGCAAAACATGGCCACCGCCGGAATGTCGTTTCCGGTGATAGCCAAGCCTGATCTTGGCTTATGCGGCTATGGCGTGCGACGTATCGATAATCTGGCTGAACTCCACACTTATCTCGCAGCATTCCCGGTTAATGAAACGGTGGTGTTACAACAATATTTGCCGCAAGAAGGCGAAGCGGGGATTTTTTATGTACGCGATCCGCAGTCCGATGAGGGCCGCACCATCGGTCTGGCGTTGCGTTATTTTCCACGGGTGATGGGGGACGGCCACAGCAGCGTGGCCGAACTTGTCGACGCCGATGTGCGCGCCCGCCGGGTGCTGGGCTCGGTTAAACATGAATGCCTGCTTACCCACGCGCGCGTTCCTAACGACGGTGAAGTGGTGCGGTTATCGACCGTGGGTTCGACACGGGTCGGTGGCTTATACCGCGATGGCGGCAGTCATATCACCCCGCAACTCACCGCAGCCATCGATGCAATCGCCCGCGATATGCCCGATTTTTATTGCGGCCGCTTCGACGTGCGCTTCGATACCCTGCAAGCACTAAGCGCAGGCAAGGGTTTCACGATTATGGAAATCAATGGCGCCGGTTCAGAAGCGATTCAAGCTTGGGATCCGAGTATCGGTCTGATCAAAGCGTTCCGAATGATTTTTGCAAAACAACGCCTGGTGTTTGCAATTGGCAACGCCAGACGTCGCAACGGCGTGGCGCCTATCGGCCTGCTGGCACTGGCGCGGCTCAACTGGCGACAGCAGCGGCTCATCGCGCTGTACCCGCCATCCAACTAGCAGAGCCTAGCCATGGAAACCGCCACTTACTCCCCAACCCGTGTAAAACCGGCGTTAGTCGGCGCGCCTACGCCGACGTTCATGCCGCGCACCACGCCGAAACTCAATGTGCGCTGGGCCAGTAGCGAAGAAGACGTACGCGAAGCGCAACGTTTGCGCTATCGCATATTTGCCGACGAAATGGGTGCACAGTTATCGTCCCCTGCGGACGCCCCTCTTGGGCATGATATTGATCGCTTCGATCCATTTTGTGACCATCTGCTGGTGCGAGCAATTAGCCCTGGACAGCAGCCGCGCAAGACCCTTGTCGGCACTTATCGTGTGTTGACGCCGTCTGCTGCGCGGCGGACCGGGGGCTATTACACCGATACCGAATTCGACCTCACGCCACTCTCCCGATTGCGTGCGCGCGCCGTCGAGCTAGGCCGTTCCTGCATACATCCTTCGTGGCGTTCTGGGGGGGTGATCATGGCGCTGTGGACGGCGCTATGCGATTACATGCGCGCGCACCAGCTCGACACGATGATAGGCTGTGCCAGCGTAGGGCTCAGCGATGGTGGCCAAACTGCCAATAATTTGTGGCACCGTCTACACGTCGATCATTTAGTAGCGCCGCAATGGCAAGTGCGCCCGCATATCGCATTGCCCCTGTTGGAGAAAGACCCGTTAGCGCGCACGGCCGCCCATCACCTGGCCGACACCCCGCCTTTAATTAAAGGTTACCTGCGCTGCGGCGCGCGTTTGCTAGGCCCCCCGGCGCTTGACGTTGCCTTCAATGTCGCTGATCTGCCGATGATGTTGCAGCTTGAGCATTTGGCCCCGCGCTATCGTAAGCATTTTTTTGGGAGTGAGTCGTGCTAAGCGCAGCGCCCTTCCCCGCGGCCCAACGACGCGCCTTTTTCGCCGTCATTGCGGCGCAGTTTTTTAGCTCGCTGGCCGACAACGCCTTGTTGATCGCGGCCATAGGCTTACTCATGGAGCGACATGCAGCCGCCTGGATGACACCTACGCTGCGCCTGTTATTTTATTTATCCTTCGTGTTACTGGCGGTGTTTGCAGGCGCAGTGACCGATGCGTTGCCCAAAGGGCGCGTGATATTTATCACCAATCTGGTCAAACTCGGTGGCTGTGGTTTGCTGCTGGTGCAGGTTCATCCGCTGCTCGCTTATGCACTGATAGGCTTGGGGGCTGCGGCTTATTCTCCAGCCAAATACGGCATCTTGCCCGAACTGTTGCCGCCAACAGAGTTGGTCAAAGCCAACGCCTGGATGGAAGTGTCAACGCTATTTTCGATCCTGCTCGGCGTGTGGCTGGGCAGCGTCTTATTAGGTGCCACCAGTATGCTGTCGCAGCTGGGCAACACACCCGCCACCCATGCGATTGCACTGATTGGCGTGGTGTATTTCATTGCAGTACTGTGCGCGGCTGCAATACCCAAACATGCAGCTAGCAACACCGTCGCGCTCGCCCATCCGCGCGCATTAGTTCGTAATTTTTACGGCGCATTCAAGGTGCTGTGGCACGACCCGGAAGGTCAAATTTCACTCGCAGTCACCAGCTTATTTTGGGCCGTAGCAGCCGCGCTCCAATTCATCATCCTGCGCTGGGCAGCCCACGCATTGCAGTTGCCGCTCGCGCAGGCAGCCTTGCTACAAGTGGCGGTGGCGCTGGGCATGGCGGCAGGCGCAGTTGCAGCGGCGCGCTGGGTTCCCATGCGACATGCGCTCACTGTGCTGCCGATAGGTCTCGTCATAGGGCTCACGCTATTGCTCCTCACATGGGTCTCCCAAGTCTGGGTCGCGATTGCGTTGTTGTTTGCGATGGGCGCGCTCTCGGGATTGTTGCTCGTGCCGATGAACGCACTTTTGCAAAGTCGCGGTCAATTGCTGATGCATAGCGGTCAATCGGTCGCCGTGCAAAACTTCAATGAAAGCTTGGCGTCGCTCGTGTTGCTGGCGGTCTACGGAGGCTTGCTGTACGTCAATGCGCCGTTGCTGCCCACTATTGTAGGTTTGGGCGTATTAGTCGTTGTGGCGATGCTAGTGTTTATGTTCCGTCACTCGATGAACCGGGATCAGCGCCGCACTGTTGGTTTAGATGCACTGGGAACGACGCAGCGCGTTACGAGTTAAGTCCATTCTGGGTTCTTAATGAACCCCCTATAGTAGAGAGTCGTATTCATCCTAAATACGGCGCAACGGACTGTATGCCCTGCACCCAGCTATTGCCAGAAGAAGGGGATGCGAAGTTAACGCTCATACGGGCTGAAGATTGAAAGGTTTAATCTGATCGTCACCAGCGGCTACATATGAACCTACTAGAACTTCAAACCCGAGAGCCTTTATAGCCTGTGCTACAGATTCGATCATTTTATGGTTGGGCGAAAAATTGCCCAAGCGGAGTACTTGTTTGCCGATCGCAGTTACCATGCATGCATTTAGGGTGATGACTTTGGTTGCATCTGGCCCTAAAACAAGAATCAGAGCACCATGACAAGTGAGGGCTCTCAGAAAAGAGGTGGAGACAGATGAATTCCAAGTCCATTGAAGACCAAGCCCATCTACCCCCATTAGCACGCCCAACTCTTGCATCGCAAGCAAATCAGAAAACTTAACACCTTCCGCTTCCAACGCCGAGTTATCACCGCGATAGATAACGTCGTTAATGACGAACGGAGAAATCCTTTCAATGGCCTGTGCTTCTGCTTGAGACAGATTGCGAAGAAACTCCAATGTTCGTAACGAGAATCGCCCCGGCGACTTCACTTCGCCTGCAAGTACTTGGCCCCATATTTGCTGCAACTCTTCGGAGGAAACACCCGCAGCACACTCACGCCACCTAAGGAGCCAATCGTCTTGCGGTTCATCCTGTGGGGGGTCAGAAGGGTCGGTCTGTAACTCCTTCTCCGCGTATATGACTGCTTTAGCGAGTGATATCTCTTGTCTTATCGCCTCGGCTTTTGCATTTCGGTCTGCAACCTCTACCACGTAGGGAAGGCGAAGGGGCGACTCCTCCGAGCGCGAAACTAGCTCCTCAGAGGCTGGAAGAATTAGTTTGTCGACAAACTCGCCAGTTTCCTTGAGAAGTTTATGGCCGCCTCGTATGCACGCGATGTCAACTTCAGCTTGCGCAAGCGCCAACATTTCGTCACGCCTGACATCCAAGAAAGCTCGGCCCTCTCGCCGAATTTGCCACGGCTTTAAGAGGCTGCCAATACCTTTATCAGCGATCGTCTCCCAGAGCTTGATGACGAGCTTTTCACCCGGAAATTCCATGACTTATATACTCAGCTCTTTCTAACGTAGAAACGTTCAAATATAAGGGGCGCTTCAGCCCTCGCTCGAAGGGGAACTCCTAGAAGCGACGATACGATAGTGTAACGAACTGATGCGTTTCTGCAGTGCTGTTTTCGTTGACTCGTGCATCGCCGATCAACACGCGCTTCATGTGGGACTTTTGCCGGGAAGATTGAGCATTTTTGGGGGACGATTCTGGTGGCGGAACGCTGGAATGGCGTGTGCCTGCAGCGACTTTGGCAATAAGGCCAAATAGGGTTGATTCGATGAATTTGATCTGCCCCTCGTACATCTGCGCCATTCAGCGCTGCTCATGACAGGCTTGGTGTATCCTTTCAGCCTGATTGCACCTGCCCTGAAACCCGCGCTTCTAGCCTATGACGTAACGACGCGCACTGACTTTAACGCACGTTTGCCTCGCTGTTTTCCCTTCGACATAATCCACCAAGAGTATTGATTCACAGCCATGAACAATAAGATGACCTACACCGGATTCCACCATGACAAGCATGGCATCACCATGATGGGGCGTGTGGTACTTGATGCTTGGCTATTCGGGTTTCTGCCTGAAACCGAAGACTGTGCGGGCTGGGACTTGGGCCGGATGCAGGTGTTGATGGATAAGATCGAAGCCGAGTGGGACAAGTACAAGAGTTTGCCCAGCAATTTGCCGACCGAATTACGCGAGCGTCATGCAGCCCTTTACAAAATGGCAGTGGAACGCGCGCGCGAAAAAGGCTGGGATCCTGAACTCGGCGACGACGATTAATTTTCGGCAGGGCTGTCCCCTGCCGCTAAGGTAATCATGGTTTTTGCATCAACAAATTCAACATAACTTCCACATCCGCATTAGGCGCGCGGCTAAACCCGCTTTTAGCAAACTGATGCCAGCGTCCGACTACAAAACATAGCATCAAGTTAGCCAGCGGCCCCGCCAATTCGGCTTGTTTGTCCAGACTTAATCGCAGGCACTGCCGCAGCTCGGCTTCGATGCGGTCGTGCAGTTGGTTGATACGTTTTTGCAGACGGACGTTTTCGTTGACCAGCGCATCGCCGATCAACACGCGCGTCATGCCGGGGTTTTTGCCCGCAAAATTGAGCAACAGTGTGACGATGGCGCTGGCCTGATCAGTGGACTTTGTTGTGCCTGCAGTGACTTTGGCGATCAGCCCAAACAGGGTTTGTTCGATGAATTCTATAAGGCCTTCGTACATCTGCGCCTTGCTGGCGAAGTGGCGATACAGCGCGGCTTCTGAGACGCCTACGCGGGCCGCGAGTGACGCGGTGGTGATTTTTTCTGCCTGGGGTTCTTCTAGTATGGCAGCGAGCGTTTGCAGTATTTGCAAGCGGCGCTCGCCTGGTATTTTGCCTTCACTCCCCATTCGGTCCCCCTTTGAATATTATTGTTTCCAGCTATGGCAGTGCTGCCGGGATATCGTGCAGATTTTAGCAGGGTGCCATCGGCTCTGGTGTGTCGATGCTTATGACCACATTCCTTTACGGCACAAACCGCGCACTTCGCAATATTTGCAGACCGCGTCGACGCCATGGGCAGTCAGGCCTTCACCTTTAGCAAGCGCTTCCAGCAGCATCGGCAGGCGCAGCATGATGGCCTCGATATCGGTTTCGCCGTCCAGTTGCAAGGGCGCGATGGACGCTTCGTTAATCGGTAAATATGCCGCCGCCGCATTGCAAAGATAGGCATAAAAAGGCAGCTGGATATTTTCACCGGGTGCGTCTCGTTTTTTCTCCAGGCTTTTGCGCGTGCTGGTTTTGTAATCGATGACTTGCAGCGCATCGCCGTGCTGGTCGATGCGGTCGAGCCGTCCATGCAGTGTAATTTTGCCCAGTGCGGTCACGTCGAGTTCCATCTCGTGGGTGGTTTCGCCGGATTGATAATGCCAGCCTGCCTGTACCGCAGCCAGCCAGGCATCAATGTAGACCGGCTGGAGAGCCGACCATTGAATGCGCCACGCAGCAGCGGTATAAGCGGGCAGCGGCGCAAACTCGGCTTCGGACAGGCTGCCCAACAAGGCCAGCGCCGCTTCACGCTCGACTGGCGGATCGGCGTCATGAAACCGCTGCAAAATATGATGCAGCGCGTTGCCGTAATCGCTTTTGTCGAGCACGTCGTCGGCTTCGTCCAATTCACGCAGCCCCAGCACGCTGCGCGCAAAAAAACGGTAGGGGCAATCGAGCAGTGTTTGGTACACGGTGGGTGAATAACGCCGCGGCAGACGCTCAAGGGGAACGACGGGGAGCGGCTGACGCGCGGGCTCGGGAAGCGCGCTAGGTTGCGTGGGAGGCTCGGCGATCAGCTGGGTTTCAATGGCTTGTTTCCAAGCAGCCTGATGCAACACCTGCAACCGCACAACGAGCGGCGAAGCAGGATTGGGCTCGTCTTCCTTCCACGCTTGCCAGCTCAAGAGCGCGGGGCCTTGAGTCAGCAAATGAATCAAGTCATCGGTCGCCTGTGCAGCATGATCGGCCACGGTAAATAAGCCGAGTTGCGCCCGGGTAGACTGGCTGAAGAGCCCCGGCGCAGGTCGCGCGGGCAAATGCTGCGCATCGGCACCGATCACCGCGACCGCTTCGAACAGGCGGCCGCGCGCTGCGGGCAGTGAGGTGAGCACGACGGGGCTGACGACGCCCGTATCCATAAAGCTCGCGTCTTCAAGCGCCATGTTGAGCCAGCGTCGCCACTCGTTAAAGGTATAGGTTTCGCGGTCACTGCCCAGCTCGTTACGGAATTGGTCGAGTACTGTCAGTACCGCCTCGCCCGCTGCATCTGCTTTTAGCGCAGTAAGCGCGCCCAGCTGCTCAAGGCTAGTGGTCAGCCGCGCGAGCCAGGTGCTAAGAGTCGCGCGTGTTTGCGTAAAAGCGCGAGCGGCCTGGGCTAATAGCTCAATCCAGGGTAGCACTTGGGTACAAGCTATTTCTCTACGCGCTAATTTGCGTAGCTCGACGATGCCGCGCGCGATGCCGAATTTGCGCGCCGCCAATTCCAGCGCCAGCACCGCCTCCTGGCGGTCTTCAACCTCACCCGACAGGAAGGGCGATTTCAATAAATCCAGCAATTCGGTATGTGGAAAGTCCTGCGCCACGCAGCTGAGCCAGCGGTCAATCACCGCTGCGGCGGTGGTGGTAGACAGCGTCCAGCCCGTTTCATCGGCGACCAATACGTTCATGCGTTCCAATAACGCGCGCGTGCGGCGACTGGTTTCACGGTCGAGCGCAATGAGCGCAATGCTGCGGTGCCCGGCGTTTAACTGCTCGGCAACCCAGGTGGCGACTGCGCGGGCCTCGGCTTCCAGATGCGCGGCGGGGCAAATTTTGATTTGCCCGTGTAAGGGCGATTCGGGGTGAGTTTGTGCCAGGGCTTCTGCACGGGCGCGGATAGGCGGCTCAGCGGTTTGCCAAGCAGCATGTAAGGTGGCGGCGATAGCGTGAGTGGGGCTGGGCGCGGACACAAAAAATCGCACGGGCGCGCGTTCAGCATAGCTTTCAAAAAAACGTTTTTCAGTTGCGCTCAGCGGTCCTAGCGCGGCGGCATAAATCGGCGCGCAGGCTGATTGCGCTAGTGCTTGCAACGCCCGCGCATAGCGGGTTTGCGGGTTGGCATCATCTTGATTGAGCGTGCGCCAGACGGCTTCGATCAATGCCGTTTCACGATTAAGCGCGGTCCGATTAAGACTGCCGTTGTTCCCGTGCAATGCACCGATGCGCCCGGCGATTTCGCCACCCAAGCGCGCGGCTGAGAGCTCGTCAGCCAGGCTCAGCAGCTCCTGACTGAGCGTCCATTTGTCGACATTGCCAAGCCAGCGTTCGCGGCGCAATACGCCGTGCAAACTTGCGAGACGCTGCGATTGCGGTTCAGGCGTGCCCACCGCTACGCTTTCAGCCCAGGCTTTCAGCGGGGTAATCTGCGGGGGGATCAGCGCGCGCGCACCGTGTTCATGCGCCAGCACCAGTGCAAAATCCTGACCTGCGCGGTGGTTAGGCACCAGCACGATCACACCCGACAGATCGGGTAATGCGTCTGAATGATTTTGTAGTAGGTGCTGCGCTAGCGACTCGATGAGCCGCCCCGATGTTGCGGGAACCGTGGTGACTCCCACCGGGTGCTAACGCTCCAAATGCGGAAGTTTGTTTTTAACTCCAGCCCATTCGTCCGCATCTGCGGGGGCTTCTTTACGCTGGATAATCACTTTCCAGCCGCGGGCGAGTTCGGCATTTAGCGCGATGAATGCCCGCTGATCGTCTGGGACATCGTCTTCTGCGTAAATGGCTTCGACCGGGCATTCCGCTACGCATAAGGTGCAGTCAATGCACTCTTCAGGGTCGATGACCAAAAAATTGGGACCCTCGTGGAAGCAATCAACCGGGCAGACATCCACACAGTCTGTGTACTTGCACTTGATACAGGAATCGGTGACGACATAGGTCATTCTTGGGCACTCTTGTAGAGGTTAACGATTGGACTTGCATTAGGACGCCAGTTTTGCTGTAGCATATCGGCAGGACGACGTATTTTCCAGCAAATTTTCCAGCTGCATCCACCTATCCAAAATCACACAGGCCATTTCGGCCACTTTCATTAGTCCTTGGGAGCCTCACTGATGAGTGAACACATCCATTACGTATCTGACGATTCTTTCGAGCAGGAAGTCCTGCAAGCCGGCGTGCCGGTACTGGTTGATTATTGGGCCGACTGGTGCGGCCCGTGCAAAATGATTTCACCGATTCTGGACGAGGTCGCCAAAGAATACGCAGGCAAGCTCAAAGTCTGCAAACTCAATATCGACGAGAATCAAGGCACGCCGCCCAAATTTGGCATCCGTGGGATTCCCACGCTTATGATCTTTAAAAATGGCAACATCGAAGCCACTAAGGTCGGCGCACTATCCAAATCGCAACTCACCGCTTTTGTCGATAGCAATATCTAATTTCCAACTTTAATCGAGCGTTTGTTTACCGGACGCTGAGGCTGCATACACTATGCCCGCGCTTCCCGTCCGTCCCGACCCACTCCCGGCTTTTTCAAGCGAGCCACCTCAGGCCACCCCCATGCATCTCTCCGAACTCAAACTTAAGCCCATCACCGAACTTCTGGGTATTGCTGCTGAAAACGGCATCGATAACGCCAACCGGTTTCGCAAACAGGAATTGATCTTTGCAATTCTGAAAGCCCTGGCAAAACGGGGCGAGAGTATTTACGGGGATGGGGTGTTGGAAGTGCTGCCGGACGGATTTGGCTTCCTGCGCTCGCCGGAGACATCGTATCTTGCGAATACTGACGATGTGTATGTGTCGCCGTCGCAGATTCGCCGCTTTAACCTGCACACCGGCGATAGCATCGAAGGCGAGATTCGCACGCCGAAGGACGGCGAGCGTTATTCGGCAATGACCAAGCTCGACAAGATCAACGGCGAAGCACCCGAAGCTAGCAAAAACAAAATCCTGTTCGAAAATCTTACCCCGCTGCACCCCGATAAGCCGCTGATTCTCGAGCGCGATATCAAGGCCGAAGAAAACCTCACCTCACGCATCATCGACATCGTCGCGCCGATCGGCAAAGGCCAGCGCGGCTTGCTGGTGGCGTCGCCCAAATCCGGCAAGACGGTGATGCTGCAACACATCGCGCACGCGATCACCGCCAACCACCCGGACGTCGTGCTGTTCGTGCTGCTGATCGACGAGCGCCCGGAAGAAGTCACCGAGATGAGCCGCACTGTGCGCGGCGAAGTGATTGCTTCTACTTTTGACGAACCCGCCAGCCGCCACGTGCAGGTCGCCGAAATGGTGATCGCGCGCGCCAAGCGTCTGGTCGAACACAAAAAAGACGTGGTGATTTTGCTCGACTCGATTACGCGACTCGCACGCGCCTACAACACCGTGCAGCCGACTTCCGGCAAGGTGCTGACCGGCGGCGTGGACGCCAGCGCGCTGCAAAAACCCAAACGCTTTTTCGGCGCGGCACGCAACATCGAAGAGGGCGGCAGCCTGACGATTATCGCCACCGCCTTGGTCGAAACCGGCAGCCGCATGGACGACGTGATCTACGAAGAATTCAAGGGCACTGGCAATATGGAAATTCATCTCGACCGCAAAATGGCCGAGAAACGTTTATATCCGGCGATCAACGTTAACCGTTCCGGCACGCGCCGCGAGGAGTTATTGATCCCTCAGGAAGTTTTGCAAAAAATCTGGGTGCTGCGCAAGCTGCTCTATCCGATGGACGATATGGAAGCGATGGAGTTTTTGATCGACAAAGTACGCGCCGCCAAAAACAATGCGGATTTCTTTGATTCGATGCGGCGTGGCTAGCGCTAACTTGCTTCCCTCGGTATTTCATTTATAATCACGCGCTCTTCGCAACTGCTAAAGGAATTGCCATGAAAGTCGGCATTCACCCGAATTACCACGAAATTACCGTAACCTGCTCCTGTGGCAGCACGTTTAAAACCAATTCGACTATGGGCAAAGATACGCTGAGCGTAGAGGTTTGCTCGCAGTGTCATCCTTTCTACACAGGCAAACAGAAGATTGTCGACACCGCAGGCCGGGTTGAGAAATTCCGTCAGCGCTATGGTATGAAGTCAGACAGCACAGCAGCGTAGTCGCAAGCTGGCCAAATAAAAAAGCAGCTTTGGCTGCTTTTTTATTTGGCCCCTGCCAATCGTCATCGGCAAACTGTTAACCGTGATATTTTTTGCTTCAGACCGTTAAAACTATGATTGCACCAATATTCCTCAATCCAGAACGCTTATGAAATCACCTTTTTTTCTGCGGATGATGGCCGCCTTAGCCGGAGCGGTACTGTTGAGTAACTGCGCGCAAAGCCCCGTAACAAGGAGCAAAGAAGGTGTGCTGATCCCAGAGCAGCAAGAAATACAGATGGGTGCGCGTCTGCACCAGGAGGTGTTGCAGAAATACCCGGTGCTGGAAAATACCGAGTTGCAAGCTTACGTCACCGAAATTGGTCAGCGGTTGGCAAAGCAGACCCGCGGGCCTCATTTGCAATGGCATTTCACGGTGGTCGATAGTCCTGAAGTCAACGCATTTGCGTTGCCCGGTGGCTATGTCTATATCACGCGCGGGATCATGCCGTACCTCGATTCCGAAGCGGAATTGGCGGCTGTAATCGCGCATGAGATGGGGCACGTTACAGCGGGACATGGGGTGCGGCTGCCTAGCGCGTCTCCCGCAGCGGACCCGAGTGCCATGCTCGGTTCGATTCTGGTACCGAGCTTGAATAGTCAGAGTGGCGGAACGCTGCTGCAGACCCTGGCGCAAACCTGGACCGCGGGTTATGGGCGTGATCACGAGCTGCAAGCGGATCGTCTCGGCGCGGAATATCTTGCGCAGGCAGGGTATGCGCCACAAGCCATGATTGACGTGATCGGCGCCTTAAAGAATCAGGAAGGGGCTGATGCCGAACTGGCAAAAAAAGAAAGGCGTGAGCCGCGACGTTATCACGGCACGTTTGCCATGCATCCAAGCAATGACGCCCGGTTAAAACAGATAGTGCATGAAGCTGATAAGGACCTCGTGAAAACTCCGCGCGAAGGCCGTACCCTTTATTTGCAAAAAATCGTGGGGATGTATTTCGGCGACAGTCCAGAACAAGGAGTGTTTCGCGGCAATGCGCTACTGTATGAAAAGTTGGGGATGGGGATACAGTTCCCGCAGGCTTGGCAAGTGCAGCATCAGTTAAGTCGAGTGGTGGCGATCAGCCCGCAAAATGATGCGCTGGTCGAAATACGACAAGGACCTAAAAGCGACCGTTCGATGGAAACGCTGCAAAACAATCTTAAGCTTGATGCCGGCGCGCGTTTTGTGAAGGGCAATATCAATGGTTATCCGGCGAGCTTTGCGGCCGGCGCATTGCAGAAAAAGCCTGTGTTAGTCGGCGCCGTGTTTTTTGGCGGCACCCAGTACCTGATCGCAGGATTGAGCCGTGATGCCAACGCCTACAATCAACATCGCGACAGCTTGAAGGCGGCGATTAACAGTTTTCATGCGTTAACTCCAGCGGAACGCAAAGCCGCCCGCCCTTATCGCATTCGCCTGGTCACCGCCCGGTCAGGCACCACCCTGGCGCGGCTCGCGGCTCAGTCACCATTGGGAGTCGGCGGCACATCTCAACTGCGTTTGATGAATGGGCTGTATCCCAGCGGTGAACCCCAGCCGGGACAAGTGTTGAAAGTTATTCAGTAAGCCAACGTTGTCACGCCCCCTCCATCCCGCGCTGATCGTGTTATGCCTGGCCTGGCTTTTGCCGGGTTTGATAGGTCATGCGCCTTGGAAAGGCGGCGACGCCAGCAATTTCATCCGCTTTCTGGCGCTGTGGCAACAAGGTGATTGGTTAGCGCCGGGCTCGGCAATGGAGGTCTATCCGCCGCTGTATTCCTGGGTCGCCGCTGCCACTGCCTGGATAAGTGCTCCCTTGTTAGCCCTATACGATGGCGCGCGTCTAGCTTCGGGTTTGTTCATCGCGTTGGCGCTATTGTTTACCGCACGCGCTGCAGATGCCCTCTTTGGGGAGGACCATCGCTGGCCCGCGGCGTTGGCAGTGCTGGGCAGTGTAGGGCTGCTATTGCGTGGACACGAAATGAACGCCTACACCGCACAACTGGCAGGGGTAGCGATGGTGTTGGACGGATTGGCCCGTCTGCCAAAAAGTGCACGCAGCGCGGGAACCTTAAGCGCGGGCTTATTAGTGATGCTACTAGCCACCGGTGTGATCGAGCCGCTGGTGTTGGTCATACTGGCCGCGGTTTTACCGGCGTACAGTCCGGTCTACCGCACGCCCGAGGCCAGGCGCGGATTGGTTTGGGGGCTGTTGACGGCAATCTTATTGGGCCTGGCATGGGTCGCACTCTTGTGGTTTCTGCACGAGCCACTCATTCCTGCTTTGCAAATGCAGCGCTGGCCCTTGTGGGCTCAAACGGCCTATACCTCCAAGCCTTTCTATGTGCTCGGTTTACTGTCCTGGTTTTTGTGGCCGACCTGGCCGCTTGCGGCGTGGGCCTTATACCGATCACGTCACAGCTTGCGCGAGTCAGCCACTTTTATGCCGCTATTGGTGCTACTCACCCTGTTCATGCTCTTTTCGATCAGCATCAGCTCGGGCGAAGACAAATTAATCGCGCTGACCGCACCCACAGCGGTTCTCGCATCGGCCGGAGTGATGACACTACGGCGGGGTGCGGCGTATGCGTTTTTGTGGTTTGGCGTAATGTTGTTTGGATTTTTAGGGATCGTGTTCTGGGTATATTGGAGTGCGCACGATCTGGCGCTGCCCGCGCGTTTGGCGCGACGCTTGATCAAACTCGGCGTCGAAGACGTCGGTCATTTACGTATTCTGCCCACGGTCCTGGGCGTCATTGCCACGATAGTTTGGGTGGTTTTTGTGGCGCGTTTAAAACGCACGCCGTTACGCCCTCTGTTGGTGTGGAGTGCGGGCATCACCTTTGTATGGGCGCTGTTGATTACGCTATTTTTGGGAGTATTTAACCCACGTTTAAGTTATGTGCAGGTGAGTCAGACACTGACGAACTTAGTGCCTCCCAACGCGTGTATCAACGCACGCGGCGTCTATGCGCAGCCGCGTGCGTTGTTGGCCTATCAAAGCGCGCGGGAATTGCGCACTGCACCCTCGGCAAAGTGTGATTGGCTGCTGGTGCAAAGTAAACGCGACAAACCTGAAAAATCGCTGGCTACGCACTGGGTATTCAAAAAGCAGATGCGGCGCCAGGGAGATCGCGAAGACTATTTTTTGTTATATGCCCGGCGTCACTGATATCTCCGCCGTCATCCTCGCGGGAGGGCAGGGGAGCCGCATGGGAGGCGTGGATAAAGGCTTGGTCGTCTATCAGCAGCGACCCTTGATCGAATGGGCGTTGCAAGCGCTACGTCCTCAAGTGGATGAAATACTCATCAGCGCCAATCGCAATCTTGATGCGTATGCGGCTTATACGTGTCGGGTTCTCGCAGATACTTTACCCAATTATCCAGGCCCCCTGGCGGGCGTGCTGACAGCGATGGACGCGGTGACTACGGAGTGGCTACTGGTCGTGCCCTGCGATACGCCTCACTTGCCCGCCAATCTGGTTGAGGGTTTGTGGCAGGCGGCGCAAGCCGCCGAGGTGCCCATCGCCGTTGCAGCAGATGGGGTTCGCCCGCATTACACCATCATGCTGGTTCAGACTAAATTGGCCCCTACGCTACGCGACTATTTAAACTCGGGTGGCCGCGCGGTACACCGCTGGCAACAAGCCTTTCATCCGGCCCAAGCTTTATTTCCGGACGGAAGTTTCGACAATATCAACACCCCCAACGATCCGGCAACGCCTTCGTTGATCAAACCTAGCTGATCGCTTCGAGTTCGTCAGACAGCACGAGCCATTCTTCTTCAAGTCGTGCGAGCTCTACGTGGACGCGCTGCAGTTGTTCGCTGGCAGTGGCAATCTCATTGGGGGTTGTTGCTGAGCTTAGATGCGTTTCCAGCTGAGTTTTTTGGACTTGTAGTTCAGCCAGTGCCAGGTCGATTTTACCCAACGCCTGCTTCAGCGGTTTGGCTTTGCCCGACACCGGGCGTTTGGTTGAAGGCGGGGCGGGCATCTCAAGGGGCACGGCGCGCTTAACTTCCTTGCCTGCGTCTTTCAAGCTATCACGCAGGCGTTTGCCTTCTTCCAGCAGATAGCGCTGGTAATCGTCCAGGTCACCGTCAAACGGTTCTACGCCGCCACGCGTGACTAGCCAGAATTCGTCGCACACCGCGCGCAACAACGCGCGGTCATGACTCACCAGCATCACCGTGCCTTCGAACTCGTTCAGCGCCATCGACAGCGCCTCGCGCGTGGCGAGATCCAGGTGATTGGTCGGCTCGTCCAGCAGTAGCAGATTGGGCCGCTGCCACACGATCATGCACAGCACCAGCCGGGCCTTTTCGCCGCCGCTCATCGTGCCGACCGCTTGCTTCACCATATCGCCGTTGAAGTTGAAGCTGCCTAGGAAGGTACGCAAATCTTGCTCACGCGAACTGAACTGTCCCGCCCCGCCATTCGCGAGTGTGTCGCGGGCCAGACGAATCATGTGTTCCAGCGGCGTATCAAGCGGTCGCAATACATCGAGTTCCTGCTGCGCGAAATAACCGATATTTAGGCCACGCCCTTCGACCACTTCGCCCCCCGTGGCAGCGAGCGTGCGCGCGATGGTTTTGACCAGTGTTGATTTGCCCTGACCGTTGGCGCCCAAAATGCCGATACGTTGCCCGGCGAAAACCGAACGGCTGACGTTTTGCACAATCACGGTGGGCGGCGTCCCGGGCGGCGCATCGGCGGCCGGAGGATAACCAAAGCTTGCACCGTCCAAAGTCAACATGGGATTGGGCAGATTAATCGGCTCTTTAAATTCGAACGTGAAATCCGCATTCGCCAGTAGCGGCGCCAAACGCTCCATGCGGTCCAACGCTTTGACCCGGCTCTGCGCCTGCTTGGCCTTGCTCGCCTTGGCCTTGAAGCGGTCGATGAATTTTTGCAGGTGTTCGATCTTGTCCTGCTGCTTGGTAAACGCCGCCTGTTGCAACAACATTTGCTCGGCGCGCATGTCTTCAAAAGTGCTGTAGTTGCCGCCGTAGCGGGTGAGCTGCGCGTTCTCGATGTGTAGCGTTACGGTCGTCACCGCGTCGAGAAATTCGCGGTCGTGGCTGATCACTACCATCGTGCCGGGATAGCGCTTGAGCCAGGCTTCCAGCCACACCAACGCGTCGAGGTCGAGGTGGTTGGTCGGCTCGTCCAGCAGCAACAATTCGGAAGGACACATCAGCGCGCGCGCCAGTTGTAGCCGCATGCGCCAACCGCCGGAAAAGCTATTCACCGGGTTATTGAGTTCGCTGGTTTTAAAACCCAAACCCAGAATGAGCGCCTGCGCACGCGACTGCGCATCGTGCGCGCCCGCATCATGCAGCTCCATATAGGCATGCGCCATGCGCTCGCCGTCGTCGCTCGCTTCGGCTGCCTCCACCTCGGCTTGCGCTGCGGCTAACACTGTGTCGCCCTCAATCACAAAGTCGGTCGCGCTGGCGTCGGTCTCCGGCATATCCTGCGCCACTTGCGCCATGCGCCACTGCGACGGGATGGAAAAATCTCCCTTGTCCTCATGCAAAGTGCCATTCAGCAACGCAAACAGCGAGGACTTGCCCGCCCCATTGCGCCCCACCAAGCCGACTTTCTCTCCGGGATTGAGTGAGACGGAGGCGCGGTCAAGCAGCACTTTGGCGCTGCGGCGCAGGCTGAGATTTTTAAGGATGATCATGCTGAGGTTTACCGGCGGCGCTGGGAGAAAGAAGAGTGCTCGATCATTATTCGATGAGCCGGGCGCTATTTTACCCTGACTGGATTAACGGTCGGCAATCCACTGTGTCGTTTGTGGGATCGACAGCGGTTGATGAATTTCCCGCAGTTGGCATTTGTACGTTTCTAAAGGCGATTCCCAACTACTTGTTATATAACCCAATTATTTGACCTAAAGTGGGTGGGAAGCATGGCATATGGCTTGCATCAGTATGGGCAAGCCGCAAAAAACGTTGCGGATACTTTCAAAGTACAAGGAGCGCATCATGAAATTTCAATTCGGAGAGTGTCAACTGGTTATCGAACTCAGCCCTTCCGCCTTTGCCTGGTTTCATGGCCATACTCAGCGCATGAGCTTGACGAGTTTGTCGGTGCTATTTGTGCAGTTCTCATTGTTCGCCCGTCAACCGGAACTGGCTTGAGTGCAGGTTTTCCATGCAACTCGGTAAAGGGACGAACGTGAGTTTGGGATTGTCTTCCGTGCCACTGGCCTTTTTCAGTGGCAGCACGCGTCGCATGTCATTAATAAGTTTGACGTTGTTTTTTATAGAGCTGCGCGTGCTGATACGCACGCGACTGTATTAGCTTCAGGTCGCGGTTTAACCGGGATTTCCAGTACCGCCACAAGCCCGCCACCTGCGCGGTTGCTCAGATGTATTTTCCAACCATTGCTCTCGACTAACTGGCGCACTATTGCCAGCCCCAGACCCGTTCCGCCGGTGGTTTGCGAGCGCGAATTTTCCAGTCGAAAAAAGGGCCGGAAGACTTGTTCCAGCTGATCTTCAGGAATCCCCGGCCCTCGATCACGCACCACAATTCGCGTGCTCAACCCATCTGACTCAAGCGATATTTCTACCGGCCCATCGTCGCTATAACGTTGCGCATTCTGGATAAGGTTAGTCATGATCTGACGCACGGTTAAAGGCCCCGCTTCTATAAAGTGAGTGAGGGCGCCCGACCAAACCAGGTTCGACTCGACCGCGATTTGTTCCAGCATCGCACATACATCAAAACGTACACGGGGCTCAACCAGCGTAGTACGTGCCAATTCCAGGTAGCCGCTGATAAGGCGATTCATATCGGCCAAGTCGGCAACGGCTTTATCGATGCGTTGCGCGTTCGGAGATTCGCGCAACAGTTCAAGGTTAAGTTGCAACCGCGTCATGGGGGTACGTAAGTCGTGCGAGATTCCCGCGAGTAAAGTCGTGCGATTTTCCAGCAGCGCTTTCACCTCACGCGCCATGCGATTAAAGCGCCGCGCAAGCTCTGCGAGTTCTGCCGGGCCGGTTTCCGGCAGGGGTTCGGGCACTTCTCCGGCGCCCACTTGGCCGGCCGCAATCGCGGCGCGGGCCAGTGGCACGGTGATCCGCCTCACCATTAACAAAGCAGTGAGCAAGGTGAGAAAAGCACCTACAGTCACTAATGCGGCGGCGGCGAGCGGCAGTTTGACTGCATAACGATCCGGGAAAAATCCGGCCCGCAATCGGTGCCCCCCGACGGGTAAATTTAACCAGGCAGCGGCTGTTCCATGCGCCCCTCGTAATTCGATGGGTTCACCCATACGGCGACTCAACGCGGCTTCAATTTGGGAACGAAACGGAAAATTGGGCGCGCGCATATCGGTGATGAAATTGGCGGTGGTCAAACGCAAACCATGACGCCGCGCCAATTCGTCCTCGAATGCCGCACGCGTTTCAGGCGGCAATTCCACCCAAGTCTGTGCCGACAACACAATCAGGCCCGCCAAATCATCGGCTGAGCGCTCGGCCACCGGCACAATCAGCGTGCGGTAAACCACCCAAAACGCGCTGGCCTGAAATACGATAAAAGCCAACGCAAGTGTAGTCGCGGTGCGCGCGAATAAAGACGAGGTCATCCTGCTCATGTCTCACCCCTACCTTGCGGTACAAACAAATAACCTTGCCCGCGTTGCGTGCGGATATAAGCTGGATTGGCCGGGTCGTCTTCGATTTTTTTGCGCAGCCGATTCACGCGAACGTCAATACTGCGATCAAACGGATCGCGCTCAAAGCCGCGTAATTGGTCCATCAGCCAGTCACGCGACAACGCGCGGTTGGCGTGCGTGACAAAAATTTCCAGCAACTCGTACTCTCCCCCGGTTAGGGTGATTTCACTGCTATCCCGGCTTAGATTACGCGAGTCGAGATTGACGGTAAAAGGTCCGAAGTTAATCACCCGTGCACTGGCGACTTCGATCGTCGTGGGCTGCTGACGGCGTAATACTGCGCGTACCCGCGCCAGGAGTTCACGCGGGTTGAACGGCTTGGGCAAGTAATCGTCTGCGCCGACTTCAAGCCCGATGATGCGATCGATATCCTCGCCTTTGGCTGAAAGCATGATGATGGGCGGAAAGCCAGGTTGCGCGCGTAGCCGCCGTGCCACCGACAAACCATCTTCTCCCGGCATCATCCAGTCCAGCACGACCAGATCTGGCAGTTTGTGCGCGAGCAATGCATCCAGCGCGACGGCGTTTTCTGCTGTGTGTACGTCGTAGCCTTGTATGTGGAGATATTCCGCCAACAACTCCCGAATCCCGGGATCGTCATCGGTCACGTAGATAGTGACTGTGTTCATTGCGCAACTATAGCAGCGCGCTTAAAGTTAAAGCCACGGTTACACATCGTTACAAAATTGCGCTTGCGTGAAACAGAGCGCTTACTTTCATCTACCAGAATGCAAAGCGTGGAAGGAAGAGTGACCACGGAACAGGAGAAACAAATGATCAAGACCAGACACACCTTGCTACTCGGACTCGCAGGATTGGGATTTGTTCTGGCTTTGCCAGCACACGCCACTTCAGGCAGCAATATCAATTTTTTTCAGAGTGCTGCGCGAGATCCTTTTAGCGCAGAGATTAAGGAAGGCGGTTTTGTGCTGGCACGACAGGATGATAACGACAGCGCATCTGCGCCTCGCCGCGAATCGCGTGAAGACCAGCGCGGCAAAAGCAATAAAAAACAACCGACCCGTGACGTCGATCGTGCTTCCGAATCCCAGGGTTACGGCTATGGCTATGAACGACGTCAACAGCAATCTGCCCCGCGTGATGACGCTGATCGCAGCCGCCATTAAGCGCTTTAAGTTAATACTAAATTTATTAAAGGAGAGTCAGCATGAATATTCAGAAATTTAAAATATCGTTACTAACCGCCAGTCTGTTCGTCGCCAGTACTGCGCAGGCTAGTCACCCAGATAACGATGATTTTTTGGTCCGTGCCCGAGTGGTGTCATCCCGCCCGATTTACGAATCAGTTAATACGCCCCGCAAGGAGTGCTGGAACGAATCTACCGGTTACGAAAGGCACAGTTATCGCAACAGCAACAATACTGGGGGGTCGATTATTGGCGCGCTAGCGGGAGGCTTACTAGGCTCAGCCGTCGGTAAGGGTAATGGCAGAGTGGCTGCTGCTGCGGTGGGCGCGGCTACCGGTGCAGTAGTTGGGGGGCGTTGGAATAACGGCGACCGCTATAACAACTATCCGCAGCAGGAGGAGCGTTGCCAAACTACTGACAATATTCGCCAGGTTGTGAACGGATACGATGTTCGCTATCGCTACCAAGGGCGTGAGTTCAATACCCGCCTCCCCTATGATCCTGGTGAATGGGTAACGTTGAAAGTCAATTTCACGGTAGCCGAAAACCAGCGCGGCGGACGTTTTCGCAACAACGATGAGTGGAATGACAATTGAACCGTCTGATTTTATTTAAAGGAGCATGATTATGTTACGTAAAATTTTAATGTCAGCCACGCTGCTTTTCGCCTCCAGTGGTGCTTGGGCCAATGATGGTTATGTGTACGGGCGTGTGATTAACGTCGAACCCAGTATCAACATTTCAATTGGTGGTCACCGTCATCAAAATGGTTATCGGGTGTTATACGAAACGGGGGGAGAGCGCTATTGGACCCACAGCGATTACCGCCCCCATGATGTCATCTATGTTCCCCGTCCGGTTTATATTCAGCCAGTGCAAAACTACTATTACCCGGGCGATATGGGACACCACGGTGGAGGCTATCGGGGAGACAACGGTCATCACAGGGGATGGGGGGACTACCGGGAAGACCACCATGAATGGCGTGGCCACGACCGCGGGCATCATGATGACGATGACGACGATTAATGGTCTGTGATGAGGCTACACTTGTATGCATTCCCCCCGCCAGCCGGGGGAATTTTAATTCGGCATTATTGATCCGGCCTGATTTATCCGTGATTCAGGCTGCATACTTTACGCGTGCATCCTGGAAGAACTTTTTCACTCGTTCAGGCGACTTTTCCAACGCC
>JAYWDZ010000175.1:0-11568 GCA_043779595.1 Nitrosomonadales bacterium | reverse complement strand
GATGTCCAACTCGGCCCCGACGGCCGCGTGATGGAAGTCTTGAGCGAGCATCTATGCCAAGGCTGGCTGGAAGGCTATCTGCTCACCGGTCGTCACGGATTTTTTTCCTGCTACGAAGCCTTTATCCACGTCATCGATTCGATGTTCAATCAACACGCGAAGTGGCTCAAGGTTTCGCGCCAAATTCCGTGGCGGCGACCCGTCGCGTCGTTGACCTATCTGCTGACGTCGCACGTGTGGCAACAGGATAACAATGGCTTTAGTCATCAAGACCCCGGCTTTATCGACCATGTCGTGAACAAAAAATCCGACGTGATTCGTGTATATCTGCCGCCAGACGCCAACACTTTGCTCTCGGTCGTCGATCATTGTTTGCGCAGCCGCCATTACGTCAACGTGATCGTGGCGGGCAAGCAGCCCGCGTTGCAATGGCTGGACATGGATGCCGCGATCAAGCATTGCAACGCTGGGATGAGCATCTGGCAATGGGCGAGCAACGACGCGGACAGTGAGCCAGATGTGGTGATGGCGTGTGCGGGCGACGTGCCGACGCAGGAAACCTTAGCCGCAGTGGCGCTGCTGCGACAGCATTTACCGGAGCTCAAAATACGCGTGATCAACGTGGTGGACTTGATGACGCTGCAACCGCAGAGCGAGCATCCGCATGGGTTCAGCGACCCCGATTTTGACGGGCTATTTTCCCCGGATAAGCCCATCGTCTTCGCCTATCACGGTTATCCCTCGTTGATCCATCAGTTGACGTACCGACGCACCAACCACGCCAATCTGCATGTGCGCGGCTATAAAGAAGAAGGCACCACCACCACGCCGTTCGACATGGCGGTGCTGAACGACATCGACCGCTTCCATCTGGCTCAAGACGTGATTGATCGGGTGCCGGGCCTGGGGTCGCGGGCCGCGTATCTTAGCCAGCTCATCCGCGACAAGCTAATCGAGCACGCGCACTACATCCGCCAACACGGCGAGGACATGCCAGAAATTCGCGAGTGGAAATGGGTCGGAGATGCAAGTCTAAAAAACGATGCGTCTACGCAATGAGTTGCGCGTGCAAGATTGCAGATGGCGGAAATAAATGGCGGAAAACATGAGTAGTAAACCCCGCTCTCCGAATTTCGGCACGGTTGTCTCGGTGCGCGGCAGCGTCGTGGATATACGCTTCGACGAGCGTTTGCCGCCGATTTACACCTTGCTGCATGCGATGGAGGGCCAAATCGCTATCGAGGTGCTGTCCCAGCTCGATGCCCATCGCGTGCGCGGGATTGCGCTGACCCCCACGCAAGGTCTCGCGCGTGGCATGGGGGTTGAAGATACCGGCGGGCCGTTGCTGGCACCGGTCGGCAAGGAAATTCTTGCGCGCATGTTCGACGTTTTCGGCAACGCCATCGACCGCCAGCCAGCGCTGTCGAATATGCAGTGGCGCTCAGTCCATCGCGCGCCACCGCCCCTGGCGCGGCGTTCCACCAAATCCGAGCTGTTCGAGACCGGCATCAAGGTCATTGATGTGCTGATGCCGCTGGAACGCGGCGGCAAGGCGGGCTTGTTTGGCGGAGCGGGCGTGGGCAAGACGGTGCTGCTCACCGAGATGATTCACAACATGGTCGGGCAACACGAAGGCGTGAGTATTTTTTGCGGTATCGGCGAGCGCTGCCGCGAAGGCGAGGAACTCTACCGCGACATGAAAGCAGCAGGCGTGCTGCCGAACATGGTGATGGTATTCGGCCAGATGAACGAACCGCCTGGCGCGCGTTTTCGCGTCGGTCATGCCGCGCTGACCATGGCCGAGTATTTTCGCGACGACGAGCATCGCGATGTGCTGCTGCTCATCGATAATATTTTTCGTTTTATCCAGGCGGGCATGGAGGTGTCCGGCCTGATGGGGCAGATGCCGTCGCGCCTGGGTTATCAGCCGACCATGGGCACCGAGCTGTCGCAACTGGAAGAGCGCATCGCCAATACCGATACCGGCGCGATTACCTCGATCCAGGCGGTATATGTGCCGACGGACGATTTCACCGATCCGGCGGCGGTGCACACTTTCTCGCATCTTTCTGCGTCCATCGTGCTGTCGCGCAAACGGGCGAGCGAGGGGCTTTATCCGGCCATCGACCCGTTGCAGTCCAGTTCCAAAATGGCCACGCCCGGCGTCATCGGCGAGCGGCATTATGCCCTCGCGCAGGAAATCCGCCATACGCTCGCGCAATATGCCGACCTGAAAGATATCATCGCGATGCTGGGCATGGAACAACTGTCGCCGGAGGACCGCAACGTGGTTGGCCGCGCCCGGCGGCTGGAGCGTTTTCTCACCCAGCCGTTTTTCACCACCGAGCAGTTTACCGGCCTAAGCGGCAGGCTCGTCAGCCTCAAGGACGCGCTGGACGGCTGTGAGCGCATCTTGCGCGACGAGTTCAAGGATGTCCCGGAGAGTGCGCTGTACATGATCGGGGCGATAGCCGAAGCAAAAGCCAAACGCGAACCTGACCCTCAAGCTGAGGCGGAACATGCAGCCAGCGCGCATGAATCTTAAAATTCTCCTGCCTTTCAAAATCTTCGCCGAGAACACCGGCGTAGTGCGCATTGTCGCGGGGACGCGCGCAGGCTCGTTCGGACTCTTGCCCCACCGGCTCGACTGCGTGGCGGCGCTCGCGCCGGGGATACTGGTTTTCGAGACCGAGGCGGAAGGCGAGGTTTACGTGGCCGTCGATGAAGGTGTGCTGGTCAAAACCGGCGCCGACGTGCTGGTTTCCGTGCGCAATGCGATTGGCGGAACCGACCTCGGTAAACTGCGCGCGGCGGTCGAGCAGGAATTTCTGAAGCTGGACGAACAGGAGAAGAGCGTGCGTTCGGTGCTGGCGAAACTGGAAAGCGGCTTTATTCATCGCTTCGCGGCGTTTCATCATGAGTGAAAAGCCGAAAGTGAAATCCGCGGCGAGCGAGACCGAATTCAGCCAGCAGGTGGGCGAGAAGGCGGCGCGCAAGCTCAAGGTGCAACGCCATGTCACGCAGACCGTCTGGTCCGGCCTGGGCATGATGGGCCTGGTCGGCTGGTCGGTGGCGGTGCCAACGCTGCTCGGCGCGGCGCTCGGCGTCTGGCTGGACCAGCACTATCCAGGCAGCCGCTCCTGGACGCTCATGCTGCTGGCCATCGGTCTGGGTCTCGGTTGCTTTAATGCGTGGCATTGGGTGGCTAAGGAAGGCAGGGAAATACGCGAGCAAGAGGAGAATAATCATCATGAATGAAGCGTTGAGCCTGGCGTCCGCTCTGGTCGCCGGCGTTTTGCTCGGAGCGTTTTTTTTCGGCGGCCTTTGGTGGACGGTTCGTAAAGCCGTTTCATCCAAACAGCCGGCGCTCTGGTTTTTCGGCAGCATGCTGCTGCGCACCGGCATTGTTCTGTCCGGGTTTTATTTTGTCTCGGGGGGCGACTGGAAGCGATTGCTGGCGAGCCTGCTCGGGTTCATCATCGCGCGCCTGATCGTGACGCGGCTTACCCGGGTAGTGCAACAGCCAGGCCAGTTGGCGCAGAAAGCCAGTCATGCACCTTAGCCCGGACGAGATCATTTACTGGCAGCATGGGGTTTTCAAACTCAACGCCACGATCGCTTACACGTGGGGACTGATGTTCGTGCTGGCGGTCGGTTCAAAACTCGTGACGCGCAAGCTTTCCACGGGGCTGCAGCGTTCGCGCTGGCAGAATCTGCTGGAAATCATCGTCACCGGCATCAATCAGCAAATCAGCGAGGTCGGCCTGCGGCGGCCGGAGAAATATCTCGGCTTTCTGGGTACCCTGTTCCTGTTCGTCGCGATGGCGAGCCTGTTCACCCTCGTGCCCGGTTATGCGCCACCGACCGGCTCGCTCTCGACCACCACGGCGCTGGCGATCTGTGTGTTTGTGGCGGTGCCGCTGTTCGGCATCGCGGATCAGGGGCTGGGCGGATATCTTGGCGATTACCTGAAGCCGACGGTCATCATGCTGCCGTTCAACATCATCAGCGAACTCTCGCGCACGCTGGCCCTGGCCGTTCGTTTGTTCGGCAACATGATGAGCGGGACGATGATTCTCGCCATTCTGCTGACCATCACGCCGTTCATCTTCCCGATCGCCATGAGTGCGCTCGGACTGCTGACCGGCATGGTGCAAGCCTACATCTTCAGTATTCTGGCCACGGTTTACATCGCGGCCGCCACGCGTGCCCGCAAGCCGGAGCCAGGGACCGAATCATGAAACCGCTACGCCAACCAAGAAAGGACACGCCATGGATAGCATGACGCTCATCGCAATCGCTTCAATTGTCACCGCCGGTCTGACCATCGCGCTGGGAAGTATCGGACCTGCGCTCGGCGAAGGGCGTGCGGTCGCCACGGCATTGAGTTCGCTGGCGCAGCAGCCCGATGCCGCGGCGACGATCACCCGCACCCTGTTTGTGGGCCTGGCAATGATCGAGTCGATCGCGATCTACTGTTTCGTGGTATCGATGATTCTCATTTTTGCCAACCCGTTCTGGAGCCATGCCATCGCCCAGGCCACAGGGAAGTAACCGATGCTGATTGACTGGTTTACCGTCATCGCACAAGTCATCAACTTCCTCATTCTGGTGTGGTTGTTGAAGCGCTTCCTTTACCGGCCCATTCTCAACGCCATCGACGCGCGCGAAAAGCGAATTGCTTCGGCCCTGGCAGACGCTGATGCGAAAAAAACCGAAGCCGAACAGGAGCGCGACGCGTTCCAGCACAAGAACGAGGCATTCGACCAGCAGCGCGCCGCGCTGTTGAGCCAGGCAATGGACGAGGCGAAAGCCGAACGGCTGCAGCTGCTCGATGCAGCGCGGCAGGAGTCCGACAGCTTGCGCGCCAAGCGGCAGGAAGCGCTGATCAGCGAACAGCAGAGTTTGAGCGAAGCGCTCACCCGTCGCGCACGGGAGGAGGTGTTTGCCATTGCACGCAAGACGCTGGCCGATCTCGCTGGGGCAACTTTGGAAGCGCGCATGGCTGACGTGTTCCTGCGCCGTTTGCGTGAGCTGGACGATGCGGCGCTGACCGGGCTGAAGTCGGCCTTTACGGCGTCGTCCAGCCCGCTGCTGGTTCGTACCGCCTTCACTTTACCGCCAGAACAATGCAGCGCCATTGAAACTGCGCTCAAGGAAACACTGGGCAAGGAGATGCAAGTGCAGTTCGAGACCGCGCCGGATCGGGTCAGCGGCATTGAGATCGGCACCGATGGACACAAGCTGGCGTGGAGCATCGAAGATTATCTCGCGTCGCTGGGAAAGGCTGTCGACGACCTGCTGAAAGCGCAACCCCAACCTGAAATAAAGACCGGGCCAAGCGCCAATGAACAGCCAGCCTGAAAGCCTGCAGCAGGTATTCAATAGCGCGTTCGCGGGAATGCGCCAGGCGCGGGAGACCTTTGCGCCGCGACTGGCGCCACGGGAAGTGGGCACGATCACCAGCATTGCGACAGGCATCGCAAAAGTATCCGGCCTCCCCGGCGTGGGCTTTGAGGAGGTGCTGAAATTCCCCGGCGATGTATATGGCATAGCTTTCAACGTCGATGAAGACGAAATCGGCGTCGTTCTGCTGGGCGATTACTGGCTGCTGCATGCGGGCGATGAAGTCGAGCGCAGGGGGCACGTGATGGACGTGCCGGTGGGGGACGGATTGATCGGACGCATTATCAATCCAATGGGCCACCCGCTGGACGGCATGGGACCGGTGGTTTCCAGCGCGCGCCTGCCCATCGAACGCATGGCACCGCACATCATGGACCGCGCGCCCGTCACCGTGCCGTTGCAAACCGGTATCAAGGTTATCGATGCGCTCATCCCCATCGGGCGCGGCCAGCGCGAACTGATCATCGGCGACCGGCAGACCGGCAAGACCGCGATCGCGCTCGACACGATACTCAATCAACGCGGGCAAAATGTGCTGTGCGTTTATTGCGCCATCGGCCAGCGCGCGTCCGACGTGGCCAAAGTGGTCGATACCCTACGTGAAAAAGGCGCGATGGAATACACCATCGTGGTCGTCACCGAAGGCAACGATCCGCCCGGCCTTACCTATATCGCACCCTATGCCGCGACCAGCATCGCCGAGCATTTCATGGCGCAAGGCCGCGACGTGCTGGTGGTTTACGACGACCTCACGCATCATGCGCGCGCCTATCGCGAGCTGTCTCTGCTGCTGCGCCGCCCGCCCGGACGGGAAGCTTTTCCCGGCGACATTTTTTACATCCACTCGCGGCTGCTGGAACGCGCAACGCACCTGCGCGCGGAACTCGGTGGCGGATCGCTGACGGCGCTGCCGGTTATCGAAACCGAAGCGCAGGACATTTCCGCCTATATTCCGACCAACCTGATTTCCATCACCGACGGGCAGATTTACCTGTCGCCGTCGCTGTTCGAATTGGGCGTGCTGCCCGCAGTCGATGTCGGCAAATCCGTCTCGCGCGTCGGCGGCAAGGCGCAACGCGCGGCCTACCGTGCTGTGGCGGGCGATCTCAAGCTTGCCTATGCCCAGTTCGAGGAGTTGGAAACGTTTGCCCGGTTTGGCGCCCGGCTGGATGAAAACACACGCAAAATCATCGAGCACGGACGACGCATCCGAGCCTGCCTCAAGCAGCCGGCATTCGCGCCGGTGTCCGTGGCCGCACAAATCGCCGTGCTGCTGGCATTGACCGCAGAACGCTTCGACAGCGTGCCACTTGATCAGATGACGGATGCCGAGCATGCCGTGCGCGAGGCGGCGGCGGACATCCCGACCGAGGTGCGCGCGCGATTCGATAGCGCCGAAAAACTGAGCGACGAAGATAGTGCAACGATTACCCAGATCGCCCGCAATGCCCTCGCGCGCTTTCAACCCCAGCCGGAACGCCAGGAAACAAAGTGAGCGATACCGCCGCAAGCCTGCGCCACAAGCTCGCCAGCGCCGGAGAGCTCGAAGCCGTGGTGCGCACGATGAAGGCCATGGCCGCGGCCAGCATTGGGCAATACGAGAACGCGGTGCGCTCGCTGGATGAGTATTATCGAACGGTGCAGCTCGGCCTGGTCGCGTGTTTCCGGCAGGGCGAACCTGCCCCTGCCACAACACGAGCAGCGCAGAAGGAAACCGGGGGAATTGGCGCAGTCGTGTTTGGTTCCGACCAGGGACTGGTTGGCCAATTCAACGATGTGATGGCGGAGTTTGTGGTGAATACGCTGGGAAATCTGCCGGGTAAAAAGACAGTCTGGGCGGTCGGCGAACGTATTCAGTCGCGCCTCGCGGACACCGGCCTGCTGCTGGGGGAACATTTTATTCTGCCGAATTCCATTAATGCGATTACGCCGCTGGTGGGGCAGATACTGATCGAGATGGAAACGCAGCGTGAAAAGGGCGAAATCTCGCAGGTTTACCTGTTTCATAACCGCCCCCAGTCGGGGGCGGTTTATACCCCCGTGAGTCAACGGCTGCTACCGCTGGACGATGTGTGGCGGCGCGATCTGGCGACCCTCCGTTGGCCGACCGGCAATTTGCCCCAGGTCATAGGGAGCGAACAGCAGACGCTGCTGGCGTTGGTTCGCGAATATCTTTTTGTCTCGCTGTTCAGGGCGTGCGCTGAATCCCTTGCAAGTGAAAACGCTAGCCGCCTGGTTGCGATGCAACGCGCTGAAAAAAACATCGACGAACTGCTGGAAGACTTGAACCGGACGTTTCACCGTCTGCGCCAAAGCGCTATCGACGAGGAATTGTTCGACGTTGTTTCCGGCTTTGAGGCGCTGACAGTGCCTTAACAACGACCGAAAGGATAGCGATTTTTTCTGCCTTGTGTGCGTTAGCGCACAGCGTATTTTGCGGGGATGGGAAATAATTGTCGTGAGCTGCCGTAACGATAGTCGGCAATCCACATCAATAGGTGACGACGATGATGCAAGGTAATTGGGGAAACTGGGGATCGGGTATGGGTGGGTCGGGTGGGCTAGTGACGATATTGGTCGTAGTGCTAGTCGTTGTGGTCATTGTCGTTTTGATGCGTAAAAAATGATGGCTTGATTTAATCGAAAGTGAGTACGGCCCATACCGCAAAAGGATCAGACGGTAAGGCCGGGCTGTGGGGTGGCTCAATCACGGTGGACGAAGCCTTATGTTCAGTTATTCATGCATCCCACCATGATGAGCGTGGCCCTCTTTTGCGTCCGTACCATGATCGGACAGTTGCGCATCAAACCACCGCTGCAGCGCAGCGACCAAGGGTGCGCTTGCAGTTGAATAGCGTATTTGTCCGCCGCCCGGTAGATCCTGATAGTTAATGCTGACCTCCCCGGGTTTGGCATTTTTAAGTTCATTCAGTCCTGGCATCGATGCGCCATGAATATGTGTCGGCCCTGAGAAATTCCCTGTTGTAAACTGGTCGGCGATATCTCGCAAATGCTCGCGAATCAAGCGAATTTGCGTACTGTCCTGAGGGTTCTTGGCGATAACCTGCTGCACCCCGCCCGCCTTGTTTTTGGAAAAAAGATGCGTCGTAGCCTTCAAATCAAAAGGCATTACGTGCGTACCTCGCGCCGATACTTCGGCTTGCCGACTGGGATCGGTGGCGCTGGCTAACGAAGCGTTGATGAAGAGGGTCAGTCCGCATAATGCCGTCATTGGGAGAACAAGTTTTAATTTCATAGCTAACTCCGCTTTCTTGATTTGAGAAGCGATCATGCTAAAAGCTTCACGTCTAACAGAATATGATCTGGATCATATTTACTAAACGATAGTTTTCCTATGGATAGTCAGACACTCATCGAATCTCAGCTGGGTCGGGCGCCCGTGCCCAACACATTGAAGGAAGTCGCCAAGTACCGGGAAATCAAGGCAGGCGAAATATTGTTCCGGCTTGGAGCACGGCCACGAAATATTTTTTACGTCGTCGCGGGGGAAGTGCAACTGCGTCGTCGCGCGCGCAACGGGCAGGAGATCATCCTGCAACGTTCACGTGAAGGCTTTATCGCCGAGGCAAGTCTCGACGTGCAGGCGTACCACTGCGATGCGGTTGCCGCAGTTGCCGGTGCGGTGTGGTGTTTTCCAATTCAAGCATTTAAAGCCACGCTCGCTGACGACATCACATTTCATCAGGCATGGAGCACACACCTCGCCCGTGAGCTTAAAAAGCTGCGTGCACAATGTGAACGATTAAATTTAAACGCCGCGGCCGAGCGCATCATCCACTATCTCGAAGCCGAGGGCGTTGAGGGTTCCATCACGCTGAATCAACCGCGCAGCGCATGGGCAACTGAACTGGGGCTGACCCACGAAGCGCTATACCGAACTTTACGGCGGCTGCAGGCTGACGGCACACTCGACATTGATCGAAACCGAATCACTATCTGCAAGCCAAGCAAGTAAAACCCGGATAACGATTAATCGAATGTAGCCACAGCCCACACCGAGAATTCTGCGTAACGCTTTAGCCCGATGCCGGTCGCGCCTTTTTCCAGGTACAGCGCCCAAGCCCAGTCGGGCTCGAATAGGCTGGTGGTGGATGACCAGTAAATGTCTTGCACGTCGGTGAAGGGATGGCCGATTGGTAAGGCCGGGCTGTGAGCGGCGCAATCCACCAGCGATTCCAGTTCGTTGATCGTGGGCAGCCGCCAGTCAGTTCTTGCGCCTGCCTGGTTCAGCGCGTCCACCGCTGCCAATGCCTCGTGCCAGCGCACGGGTTGGGGCGTGAGGTTCGCGCTGCGGCGCCAGAGCAGGCCGGTGAGACGATCCAGTACGCCGTCTTCCAGCATCCCGAAGCGTGGTTCAGGCCACGGCGCGCCGCTGCGCCATTCGCCATCCTGACCGGGCCGGTGCAGGCAATGACTTTGCCTGCGACGTCATAGCACAGGTTTTGGCCGGTGCGCGGAATCACATTCAGACCTTCGCCGCGTACCGGCCAAAGCATGAAGGATTGATCATTGCCGCCGTAAAACATGCGCGCGCCGTCGAGTGCTACGTACCACGCGTGCGCCGGGCTGATGGCCGCCGTGGTCGCGCTCCAATACCAGCCATTGAACACATTGACGAACGGGTGTCGCTCGGGCAAGGCAGGCAATTTGGTTTGCAGGCTGAGCAGACTGCGCAATTCGCGGCGATTGGGCATGCGCCAGTCGCGTTGGCCGAAACGCTGTTCGCGATTCATGTCCGCGACGAAATCCGGGGCTTCCTGCCAGGTGAGCGGGAATTCTGCGAGATTGGCGTTTCGGCACCAGATTAAACCAGTTAGCTGATCCACGACCGCGTCGTTGAGCACCTCAAATCGCGGTTCCGGCCAAGGTGTGCCAACCCCAAACGATGCGTCCTGACCAAATACTGTTCGTTTTAACGGAGAACCGCAAAGGGTTCACACGTAGTTAACGGCATTGGATCGAGCATCGATGGCATGTAATCACGCGCAGGGTTTTGAGGTCGGGGGCGGACAAATCCCGGGTAGGGCGAATGCCTTCGCTTGACCATGCGCGGTCGCGATTGATTGCGGCTGCTGACGCGGTGCAGCGCGGCAGCCTCACATAGCAGATCGGCGAACCAGCGTTTTCGCAATCGCGGGCGCGCTGGGAGGAAAGGCTCCGGAACGGGGCTGGCTGCGGCGCAACAGGTTCACATGCCCGGTAAAGGACAGCCTTCGTAGCGCGAGATTGCGTGCATCGGCTGCGTGTTGCATCAGCCAACAAACCGCGTAGTGCGTCAGTACCCAGCCATAGAATTCCTGGCGCACGCCTTCCGCTGTCTTACTGCGCAGTACGCGACGGCGGCAAAGCAAGTGAGTCTTTAATTCATCGAACACCCCTTCCACTTCCCAGCGCTCATGGTAGAGCGTCGCCAGTTCCAGGGCCGGTGCCCTTTCCGGATCCAGCAGCGTCGTCACCAGACGGTAGCGCACCGCCTCACCCTGTTTGTCGGGCAGGCTGTATTCGATGATGCGCAGCGTAATCTCGCCATAGCGACTGCGGCGCGACTTCGTGTCAGGGTAAATAACGGACAAATACGACCCGTCGGGCAGGACTTTGACCACTGGCAATTGCCGGTTGTTGGCGCAACACCACAATAATTGCGCACCGGTATCGCTGGCCGCTTTCCAGTGTGCGTAGCCGTTAAAACCGCGATCCGCCAACAGCAACATCGTCGCGTCCAGCTGCGCCAGCAGGGGCTCGCAGATCGCCCATTCAGATTTCCGATACGCGCCCAGACTGGCGCCGAGGATGGCGTGGCTCGCGCACTCGATCAGCACTGCACACTGTGCCTGCGGGTAGGCGGCGTGCCCGGTACGGCTGCCGGGATAACCAAACTCAGCCACGTTGCCCGCTTCGTCGGCTACTTCGAAGTTGCTGCCGTCGATGGCGACTACGCGCAAGCCCGCATAGAAGGCATCGGGGTGGTGCACTGGATCAGCCAGGGGCACGCAGGCGCGCCGATGCAATGCCTGTAAAGGCGCGGCACCGAGTTTGCGCCGCGCCGCACTGATGGACGATTTGGCGATGGTGGGGGCTACGGCTGTGCCGCGCTGCCAGCCTAGCCCTTGGGCTACAACGGAGAATACTTCTTCGTAGGCG
>JAYWDZ010000174.1:0-4643 GCA_043779595.1 Nitrosomonadales bacterium | reverse complement strand
CGGTGCACAGGTTGTTGCCGCAGGCGCTGCCGTAGGCGAGTGTGAGGGTGTTGGCGTTGCGGTCGGTGAGCGACAGGGCGCGGGCTTTCTGGTTGGTGTCGGTGGCGGTGGCGTTGACGTTCTCGAACGCGTATTTCATGCCGGAGCGTTCGGTGATGCGGTAGCTGCCGTCACTCAGGCGTTCGAGCGTGGCGTAGATGCCGGCGGTGCCGGTAAACACCGCACCCACATTGATGTTGCCGCTGACGTGGTTGGCGGTGGTGAAGAAACGCTCGCCGCCGGTGCCGTCAACCCACGCGACTTTGGCCAGACCCGCGACGACGCCGTAGAAGCGCAACTGGTGGTTGAAGCTGTGGGTCCAGCCAAAGCCCAAGGGGCCGTCTTTGGCGTCTTTGCTGTTGTACCAGCGCTCGAACACGATGGGCAAACCGCCGCGGCCTTTGATGGCGATGTCGCGCTCGGAATGGACGAGGTTGCCGGTGACCATGTTGACGGGGTCGCCGTTGAGGGTGGTTAAACCAAACAGGCTGCCGTTGGCGAGCGTGGTGGAGGACGCGGCGGGTGCATAACTGGTGCCTACTGGGGTGCCTACCGGATAGCCCCCGGCGGCGCTGCCGACGGGGGTGCCTGAGCCAGGCGTGCCTGAACCGGAATCTACGCTGCCGGATGCCGGGGCGGGCTCGATGGTGACGCCGCCCGAATAGGTGTTGATCGGGAAAGCCGCCTGGGCCGGATTGCTGGTGAAGTTTTCTGCGTAAAAGGTTGCGCCGAGCCAGCCGGTGGCATCGGGATACTGGATCAGGCGGCGCGGAATCGTCAGCTTGAAGCCCGCGTTCACATAACTTGTTTCGATCTGGCTGACGTGCGAGGCGCTGTAGCTGGTGCCCGCCGGGTTGGTGTTGAGCGTGGCATCGGCACAGCTGTTGCTGAGGCGGCACTTGTTATTGGCCCAGTCGGTGGCGTTGTTGATTTGCAGGATGTCGATGGCTTGTTCTTTGGCGAACTGCAAACCACGCGTGGTCGAGACGGCTTCGAGACCGGCAACTTCGTGCCAGATGTAGGCTTCAAAGGCCGAGCCGGCGAAACCGGCCAGCTTGAACGCGCGGCGATCCGCGCTGTTGGGCGTGTCGAGCCGCGAGCCGGTGTAGATGCCGCCCGGCCAGTCGATCAGGAAGCCTTTGCGGAACAAGCCATACGGCAGGTCAAACAGATAGTTGACACGGACCTGGGCGGAGGTCAGACCGAGGCTCACGCCGACGCTGCCGGATTCGCCGAACAGCTCGCCCGCGCGTTTCGTGGCGTCGGCGACATAACGGCTGTATTTGCTTGCTGCGATATTGAGGAATTCGCCTTCGATACCGTCGCGGTCGGCGTTGGGGTTGCCGCTGTTGGCGCGCACCGCATTCAGTAATATCTCTGAACGCTTGGCCAGATACGTGTCGGAGGTGTGCCAGGCGTAGGCGTGCAGCGCGTGCAGGTTGGCCGCGCCAATGTTGGCATAGGTGACGTTGGTGCGTGTGGCGCTGGCACCCAGTTCGGCCAGTGTGACGGTCAGCGTCAGCTTGTTATTGGTGGAGCATAAGGTCGTGCTGCCGCTGCCTGCTTCACTGGTCTGCTCGACGCCTTCGAGCTTGATCGATGGCACCATGTTGGCGGTCGCGGCGCAAGTCGGATTGGCTGCCGGATCGACGGCGTTGAACCAGGTGTCGAACGCGGTTTGATCGGTGGGGGTCGTACCCTTGAACGCAAGCGTTAAACGTTGACTGGCCAGTTCGGCGAGGTTGAGGGTCTTTTGTGCAAGCAAGGCATCGGTCGAGGTCTTGGCGGCGACCAGCAGGCGGTATTTGTGCCGGTCCGGCAGCGCGGCGGTCTCGGCGGAGTCATTGGCCACCCCGCTCCAGCTGGTGTATTGCAGCACCTCATACGGCGGCACGATGGGCAATATATCGAAGTGCTGTCGATTGATGTCGGATCGGTAGGGCACGTCGTCCAGCGTGGTGTTGGCGTAGTTGGGCGCTTTGGTCTTGACGTGGGCTTCGACTTCGTTCTCGAAGGCCTCCTGCGGCAGGCGGTAATTGCCAGCGGCGTCCAGCCGGCTCGCGAGCCAGCCGGTGTAATTGAAGTCGAAGCTGGGGTCGACATCGATGCCGGCCTGGTAACGCGCGTCCTTGTATGCCGGATCGAGCGGCACCCAGCGGTGGCCGGAGTCGTCGAGTGCGGCGCCGCGATACGCCGCGTACGGCAGGCAGGCTTCGAGCCAGACGTGCGCGAGATTCACCCCGACGGCCTGCGCGGCGCTGTTGTTCTGCACGCTGGCCGACGGGTTGCCGTTCAACGACAATACCGCCCGGGCGGCGTCGTAGGATTTCGCGCCGATCCAGCGCGGGCCGCGCCCGGCGGCGCCCAGGGGCGTATTGTCGAGCACCGAGATGTTGCCGCGTACATAGCGCACCGGGATATTGGACGCGCGCAGCAACGCCGCCAGCAGACTGGCCTGGTCGGTGGCGCCACCGGATTTGCTCCACAACGCGCCCAAGGCCCCTTTCATCGAACCGTAGTAGGGCTCGAACTTGATGTTCTGATTGACCCACGCGAACATGCGCACCGGGTTGTAGTCGAGCTGTTTGGCGAGTGTGACGATGTCGGGATGGGTCTTGGGGGCCTCCAGGGAGTCGGCCAGATCGCCTGCGGTGTAGCCGCAGGCGGTAGCTTCGGCGGGGGTGGCGCGTAGCGCGGCATGGATGAAACCGTCGCGGCTGGGGACCTGGATGAAGCCATTGCTGGCGAACCGCTGCTGCATCAGCCAGTATGCGTCGGAGACGAAGCGTGGCACGGTTTTAGCGGGCGGCAGCTTGAGTGGCGGCGTCTCTTCGGCGCGACGCCAGTTGGGCTGAGGCAAAGGGGCGACCGGGCGCGCGGCGAGCCAGCTCTGGATGCGATTGGCGGCGCGGCGAGCGCGCGCATTCAGGTTGGATTGATCGGCGCGAGACAGGTCGTCCATGTCCTGGGCGATGGCGTTAAAGCGCGTGCTGAGTTTCTGTTTCAGTGCCAGGGTTTGTTCGGCATCGGCGGTTTGTCCGCGTGCTTTCAGGAGGTCCGCCTCCTTGTCGAGACGAGTCAGAACCTCGTCGCGCAGACCAAGCATCTGCTGGCGTTTGGCTGCGGCTTCACCCTGGTGGGGTGCAAGAGTGGTTTGTATCTCGGGGGCGGTAAGGGGTTTCTGGCCTTTCAGGGCTTTGCGGTTCATCCGCGCGGCGGCGCGCTCGCTGCGCTCACTCAGTTCCAGTCCTTCGTGCAGGTGGCGGTCGAGCGCCTCGGACATTGCATCGGGGCGACCCTGCTGGGCAGCGCGCACGGCTTGTACCACTTCGACCGACAGGGGAGCGACGTCCTGGTGCGCGGCGGCGGCAGTACCGGCGAACAGCGGCGCAAGGCTCATGAGGGCAGCCAGAATCAGACGGTACAGAGTGTGACCATACATTGGAATTCTCCCTTGATGACTTTTTTTGCTTGTGCGGTTCGGTGAATCGAAACTCAGCCGACGCGCGCGGCGTGTCGGCGCTGTTCCGCTGTACGTGCGCCGTGCCGGCGCATGGCGCCAAGCAGACCTGCGCCCAGCGTCACCAAGGCCCACGCGGGCAAAGGCACGTCGCCATCCGATGCCGCCACCACGTCGATACGGCCGATGACCAGGGTTTTAGCGTTGACGGCGTCAGTGATCTGGTAATCGAAGGCATAGCTGCCCTGCGCCGAGGGCGCGCCGGTAATCTGACCGTTGGCGGCCAGCGCAAGGCCGGGCGGCAAGCTGCCATTGACCCGCGCGTAGGTAAATGGGCCGTTGCTACCCGATGCGGACAGGGTGTAGCTGAAGGCTTGGTTAAGAATGCCGGTCACGTTAAACGAGGTGGCGGTCAGCCCCGGTACGGCATGACCACTCGGATTAAGCTGACCCTGCGCATCGGCGACCAGCACCTGGGTGCCCAGTTGTTGCTCAACCACGTCGGTCAAGCCGTCCTGGTCGCTGTCGGTGAGCTGCGCGCCTGTGGCGACAGGCAGCACGGCCACGACGCGGGCGGTGACGAAGGGATCGCCGCGCCAGCTGCCGTCGGCGTTTTGCTGGGTCACGAGCCAGGTGCGGGCGTTGGTAACGGCGCTGGTGGCGACGCTATCGCCCTCGGCTGCAAAGAGCGCGAGCGCACGCACGGCCAGCGCGCTGGCCACCGGCGCGGAGACTTCCAGCGCGCTGGTCTGCGGGTTACGTTCAGCGAAGCCGCCGTCGGCGTTGACCTGGGCGATAAGCCAGGTCTTGGCGCTGGTCATGGCGGTGTCGATATCGCCAGGGGAGTTTTTGCCGCAGACACCGCCAGACAGAAAGCGCCCGGCCTGGCGTTGCTTCTTGAGCTCAAACAGCATGATCGCGGTGGCGGCCAGCGATCCGGCGGAAGCATGCGACGGCTGACCGTTTTGCGGCAGTGCGTGCGGCCACCCGCCGCTCCAGGGCGCGCTTGCAAGCTGCGCGGGCAAAATATTGCACAGCACTGTGATCGTCAGGTCGGTGGTGTCGTTCGTGTAACTCACCCCGGCGCTGCGGAGCGCGCCGTAGCCCAGCGCCGTGTCGATCGTGCCCGCACCGTAACCGGGAT
>JAYWDZ010000173.1:0-1820 GCA_043779595.1 Nitrosomonadales bacterium | reverse complement strand
CCTGAATGTATCAACCATGCGCACTGAAACAGCTCATTCGAGCCGTGCATGCACCAGCATCAACCCAGCAAACCCGGGAATAACTTGCCTAGGCCACTGGCAATCATCTCGACTGAGATCGCTGCAATAATCAATCCCATGAGACGCGTCACGACATGGATGCCGGTCGCGCCCATTCTGCGCGCAATGACCGGAGCCAGCCGGAAAGATAACCATACCGAGAGCCCTACCAGCATGATCGGGATTAGCAACGCGCTTTGATGCAGGATGTCGCCGGGTGCGGCACCGGAAGCCACGATCACGTGCGTGATCGCACCGGGGCCCGCCAGCAGCGGAACACCAAGCGGCACCACGCCGACTGCGTCTTTTTCCACCGCTTCTTCTGCCTCTTCCCGTGTTTGGCGCTGCGAACTGACATGTGCCTGCACCATCGACAAGGCCAGTAGCAGCAACAGCATACCGCCCGCGACCGAGAATGCGGCAATGCGAATATTGAAAAAAGCCAGCAGTGGCTCGCCAATGAAAGTGAATACCGCCAAAACCGCGATCACGGTCATAGCAGCGAGCCGGGCCGCGACGCAGCGTTGCGTTTCGTTGAACCCCATTGTGGCGGTCAGAAAGATCGGAATGACGCCAACCGGATCGACGATGGCAAAAAGGGCGAGCGCGGCTTTGGCTAAAACAAGGAAATCCATGTGTTTATCATAGCCGCTGACTATGGAAACATAGCGCTGCACTATGAAACTCAGGCAAGACGGAAAAGCAGCCAGAAGCGTATCTCGGAAAAACGTACATAGATTAGGGGTGTTTCTGATTCCGCATTCATTTTTATGGTGAGGCTGACCCTCTAGTCTGTACGCATCTAGGAACATCGACGCGGTGTCAGGAACTCCCCTCGATAAAAATACGCAGTGCTTTGCCAAAAAAACACCCGCCTAGGCGGGTGGCTAACACTGCTAAATATATTATGGTCGACAGGCATTGGTGCCCACATCAAACCATCGGCTGGTACAGGCATTGTTATAAATCACGAATTTTGGACTTGGGCTTCCTTGGGCTGTCACTTCATTTACTACTGCAAGGTCCGAGCCATCCGTTGAAACCACATTAGGTGGCGTGACATGGGGTGCCCAAAGGAAGGGGGCGTGAACTTTATGTTGGAGAGGTTCATTCTCGTCGATGATGCGGGAAATGACGCCGCCTGCTCCGGTTTTAAGGTTGTATGCCGTTTCGTTGGCATGAATCGACCCACCGCTGGTGGCAATAAGCGCTGCAATGTTATTGGGTAGAGCGTTCCCGATGACATCTATCCCCGTCCCGTGAATATGAATTTCTGAATTGTTAGCGGAAAGCACTGCAAACAAACCTTTCCCTTCTTGCTGCGAAGGATTATTTGAGGATGTTCCGGCGTTAACATACGAAAGACCCGGGCTAGCGATCACACGAATAACGCCGCCATATACATGTGCTTCACTATTGTTGAGATACAAGCCCTTAGCACCATTTTCGCTGAGTCCAGTGGCGACTATTTCGGAGCCAAAAAACCAGTTCTCCCCACAATTGCTGCCATAGCCCTTGCTTGTAGGATTACCCAAAGCGCCACCTGTGGAAATAATGCGGCTAGAGAAAATATAATGCTTGCCGCGGGTATTTGCAGGGCAGTCGAAGTCAAACCACCCGTAAGATAAGCCTCGTATCGTGACGTTGTTCCACCGGGTGTTTCCGCTAGAACGCCACAGAACACCCCAAAAAAATCCCTCACTCGTAAGTTCATTGACCGCGAGTTCTGAGCATGACGTCGATCTTTCTTTTGTCTGTAT
>JAYWDZ010000172.1:0-1821 GCA_043779595.1 Nitrosomonadales bacterium | reverse complement strand
GCACGACGGGATCGTACTTTTTGATTTCCATCTTGTCAGGCATGGTGCGTTTATTCTTGGTCGTGGTGTAGTAATGACCGGTATTGGCGCTGGAAACCAGCTTGATTTTGTCGCGTGCGGATTTTGCCATGATTTAGTCCTCAATAATGCCTCTAGGCCGGGCACTGCACATTGATAACAGCATTTAGAGCCTTAAACCTTCTCGCCACGGCCACGCATTTCCGCGAGTACGGTATCGATGCCCTTCTTGTCGATGGTACGCAGTCCGTTACTCGATACGCGCAGGCTCACCCAACGCTTCTCGCTTTCGACCCATAGGCGGCGATAGTGCAAATTAGGCAAAAAGCGGCGCTTGGTCTTGTTGTTGGCGTGCGAAACATTGTTCCCGCTCATGGGGCGCTTGCCTGTGACCTGACATACTCTCGACATGTTCTACTCTCCAATAAGGGCTCTTAGGCAGAGCACTGCACATTCATGCACCTGCCTGCAGCAGGAAGCGCGCTTTTATACCAGAAACCGGGGCAAATGGGTAGCCCCGAAATAAGCGCTTTTTAAGCAGGGCGCGGCCCTGAAAGCGCTACATGAAGCCGCGGTCACAACTAAAGAGGCGATTTCCCCATCGCCAATTACCCAATGATCGGGCATCCGGATATCTACCCGTCCTAGCGCGTCTTGAAAAACCGCCGGATTAGCCAGGAAGGAAGGAGGTGGACACGCGGGCAATGCTTGTATTATATTCCTTATTAGTTATATAACAGAAAGGCTATGTGATGCACTCTGATGAACTCAACCGCGCGTTCGCTGCGCTCGCCGACCCGACCCGTCGCGCAATCGTCGCGCGGCTAGCCTCTGGTGTCGCCACGGTTAACGAACTGGCCAAGCCGTTTGAGATGACGCAACCCTCCATCTCCAAGCACCTGAAAGTATTGGAGCACGCGGGTCTCATCTCTCGCGGTCGGGCCGCGCAGACGCGGCCATGTCGTTTAGAAACGGCCCGGCTGAAAGACATCGCACAATGGGTGGAGGTGTATCGCAATCTCTGGGAAGAGAGTTTCGAGCGGCTCGATGCATTCTTGCAGTCAACCCAACTACCGCCCAAGAAAGGAAAGAAAAATGCCCGTAAATAATGACAAGACTGCATTCGTCATCACGCGCCGGTTCAAGCTACCACGTGCCGTCGTATGGAAGGCCTGGAGCGAACCCGATCAGCTTAAACAGTGGTGGGGACCGAAGGGCTGTTCAATCGACATTCATCGCTTTGAATTCAGGCCGGGAGGCTTCTTTCATTACGTGATGAATTTCGAAAGCGCGCCCACGATGTGGGGGCGCTTTAACTATCGAGAAATTGTCCCACTGGAGCGCATGGTATGGCTGAATTCCTTTTCGAACGAACGCTGCGGCATCACGCGCGCACCCTTTAGCGAAATCTGCCCACTCGAAATCCAAAATTCCGTGACCTTCGCCGAGCATGCTGGACAAACAACGGTCACCTTGCGTGCAGAACCATTCGGCGAGGCAGATGCCGAACGCAAATATTTTGAGGAATTGCACTCGTCGCTTGCGCAGGGCTACGGCGGCACGTTCGAACAGCTTGCTGACTATTTACTGCGAACGTGAGGTTTGCCTTCACTATAAGGGCCGAAAGTTAAACTCCATGGCGCCTCAGAAGGCACGTAAAAACCCTACATTAAGCCACGGTCACAAAACGAAACGATTTCCCCATCACCGATCACCAAGTGATCGAGCACACGGATATCCACCAGTCCTAGCGCCTCCTGAAGCCGCCGGGTCAATAACTGGTCCGCGTGGCTGGGCTCCGCC
>JAYWDZ010000171.1:0-31074 GCA_043779595.1 Nitrosomonadales bacterium | reverse complement strand
CCAGCGGTGTGATGACTGACCGCAAAGCGCGCGCCCAGGGTGTGGGTGGTGAAGTGCTGTGTGTGGTGGCCTAAGGGAGAGCGGATATGTCACGTGTAGCTAAAAATCCGATCACGGTGCCCAGGGGTGTGGATGTCACATTGGGTTCGACGATTTCTGTAAAAGGCCCGCTGGGTAACTTGACACAACGCGCATCCAACGATGTGGAAATCTCCATGAACGATGGCGTCCTGAGCTTTGTGCCGACCAACACCAGTATCCAGGCGAACGCGATGTCGGGAACGATGCGTGCGTTGGTGAATAACATGGTGCAGGGTGTATCTAAAGGCTTTGAGAAAAAGCTTAATTTGGTTGGCGTGGGTTACCGCGCGCAGGCCCAGGGCGATGCGTTGAACTTAACGCTCGGTTTTTCGCATCCGGTAGTTCATAAAATGCCTCAAGGGGTTAAGTGCGAAACACCAACGCAGACTGAGATTGTGATTAAGGGCATTGATCGCCAAGTTGTGGGTCAGGTCGCTGCTGATGTGCGGTCGTATCGTCCGCCTGAGCCTTACAAGGGCAAGGGTGTGCGTTACTCCGACGAAGTAGTGATCAAGAAAGAAACCAAGAAGAAATAAGGTTTAAGGACAGAGCATGAATACCAAACTCTCACGGATGCGCCGGTCGCGTAAAACCCGCGCCAAAATAGCCGCGGTCAAAGCCATTCGGCTGGCGGTGAATCGCACCAATACGCATATTTATGCGCAGCTGATTTCTGCGGACGGCGGCATGGTGTTAGCCAGTGCTTCGTCCAACGACAAAGATCTGCGCGCGGAATTGAGCAACGGCGGCAACGTCAACGCGGCGAGCATGGTGGGCAAGCGCCTGGCTGAAAAAGCCAAGGGTTTAGGTATCGAAAAAATAGCTTTCGATCGTTCCGGTTTCAGTTTTCATGGCCGCGTCAAGGCCCTGGCTGAAGCGGCACGCGAAAACGGTTTGGTTTTTTAACGAGGCGAATTTAGATGGCCCGTACAGCACCTGGAAAAGATGAAGATCGCGGCGACGGCATGCGCGAGAAAATGATTTCGGTCAACCGTGTCACCAAAGTGGTGAAGGGCGGCCGGATCATGAGTTTTGCTGCGCTCACCGTAGTCGGTGATGGCGACGGCGGCATTGGCATGGGCAAGGGCAAGTCCCGCGAAGTGCCGGTCGCCGTGCAAAAAGCGATGGAAGAAGGTCGCCGCAATCTGATTAAAGTGAACATGAAAAACGGCACATTCCATCACACCGTAATCGGCCAGCATGGCGCGTCACGCGTGTTGATCCAGCCCGCTTCCGAAGGTACCGGGATTATTGCCGGTGGTGCGATGCGTGCGGTATTTGAGGTGATGGGCGTGCAGAACGTGCTGGCGAAATGCCTGGGCTCAACCAATCCTTATAACGTCGTGCGTGCGACGATCGACGGTTTGCAGAGAATGTCTGCGCCTTCTGAGATTGCGGCCAAGCGCGGCAAAACAGTTGAAGAGATTCAGGGCTAAGTGATGAGCGACACAAAAATGATCAAAGTCACGCAGATTAAAAGTCTGATCGGCACCAAAGCCGCACACCGCGCCTGCGTGCGGGGTTTAGGGCTCCGTCGTATGCATCAAACTGTTGAAGTGATGGATACACCGTCGAATCGCGGCATGATGACACGTGTTGCCTATCTCGTGAAGTGCGAGGGTTGAGATGGAACTCAATACTATTAAGCCTGCTGAGGGCGCTAAAAAGAATAAACGCCGTGTGGGTCGCGGCATTGGTTCTGGTTTGGGCAAGACCGCAGGTCGCGGTCACAAAGGTCAAAAATCGCGTAAAGGTGGTTACCACAAAGTGGGTTTTGAAGGCGGGCAGATGCCTATGCATCGTCGTTTACCAAAACGTGGTTTTGTGTCATTGACAAAGGGTGATACTGCTGAAGTCCGCTTGTACGAATTGGAGGCTATAGGCGTCGACGAAATTGATTTGTTAGTATTAAAACAAGCCGGAATTATCCCTAGCGCAGCCCGCTCGGCCAAAATATTTCTCTCGGGCGAAATAAATAAAGTGTTGAAATTGAATGGCATTGCCGTCACTAAAGGCGCGCGTGCTGCCATCGAGGCTGCCGGCGGCAGCATCGCAGAGTAAGGACGTATTTTGGCATTGCCTAAGTCCACCGCAGGCAAGTACGACGATCTCAAACGTCGGCTCTGGTTTCTGCTGGGCGCGTTAATTGTGTACCGCATTGGTACCTTTATTCCCGTACCGGGTATTGATCCCTTGGTGCTGGAAGAGATGTTTAAAACTCAACAGCACGGCATTCTTGGAATGTTTAACATGTTTTCAGGGGGGGCTTTGTCGCGTTTCAGTGTCTTTGCTCTGGGAATCATGCCTTACATTTCCGCATCGATTATTGTTCAATTATTATCGACTGTCTCACCGCAATTGGAAGCGCTGAAAAAAGAAGGCGAGTCTGGCCGCCGCAAGATTACGCAATACACCCGGTATGGAACGCTGTTCCTGGCGCTTTTCCAGGCCCTAGGGATTTCCATTGCATTGGAATCTCAGGCGGGTTTAGTGATAGAAGCAGGCTTGCAATTTCGATTGGTGGCGGTAATGACCTTAACCGCGGGCACAATGTTTTTGATGTGGTTGGGCGAACAGATTACTGAGCGCGGACTGGGAAATGGAATTTCGATCATAATCTTTGCTGGCATTGCGGCAGGTCTACCTCATGCGATAGGTGGCACTTTGGAGTTAACCCGAACCGGAGCGTTTTCGATTCCACTGGTGCTAATGCTGTTCGTGAGCGTGCTTTTAGTGACTGCCTTGGTGGTGTTTGTCGAGCGGGGGCAACGTAAAATCCTGGTGAATTATGCAAAACGCCAAGTGGGGAAAATGGTTGTAGGTGGACAAAGTTCGCATTTACCATTGAAGTTGAATATGGCGGGAGTAATCCCACCGATTTTTGCCTCAAGTATCATTTTGTTCCCCGCAACACTAGCGGGCTGGTTTGGTAGCAACCCCAATATGGGTTGGCTTAAGGATATTGGTTCTAGTCTGTCTCCAGGTCAGCCAATTTACGTATTGCTTTACGCGTTGGCGATCTTGTTTTTTTGCTTCTTCTATACTGCGCTGGTTTTTAATCCTAAGGAAACGGCAGATAACTTAAAAAAGAGTGGTGCATTTGTGCCCGGGATTCGTCCTGGTGATCAGACCGCTCGTTATATCGACAAAGTCTTAACCCGATTGACATTAATAGGGGCTATTTACATTACTTTGGTATGTTTATTACCCGAGTTCATGATCTTAAAATGGAATGTACCATTTTATTTTGGCGGTACATCGTTGCTGATTATTGTTGTAGTGACCATGGATTTCATGGCACAGGTGCAGGCTTATGCTATGTCTCATCAGTATGAGGGTTTGTTGAAAAAGGCGAACTTCAAGAGCGGACTGGTGAGGCGCTGATGTCGAAGGAAGATGTAATACAGATGCAGGGTGAAGTCGTTGAAAACCTGCCGAATGCAACTTTCCGCGTCAAACTTGAAAATGGCCATGTACTTCTGGGACATATCTCCGGAAAAATGCGGATGCATTACATCCGCATTCTACCTGGTGACAAAGTGACAGTGGAGTTGACGCCGTATGATTTGACCAAGGGTCGGATCGTCTTCAGGGCGAAGTAGTTATTGCGCTACGATTTTAATCGGCCTTTAAGCCGATATGTAAGTGGAGAGAACCAATGAGAGTGCAGGCGTCAGTAAAAAAGATGTGTCGCAAATGCAAGGTAGTGCGACGCAAAGGCGTGATTCGAGTGATTTGTGAAGATCCTCGTCATAAGCAGCGCCAAGGTTAAATTCGAATTCGTGGCTAGCTGAGGTGTGGGCTAGCGTGTTATAATTGTTGGTTTCCGTTCGGAGTATTGCGAATGGCACGTATTGCTGGGGTGAATATCCCTAATCATCAACACGCGGTAATCGCGCTAACCGCCATTTATGGCATTGGCCGTGCCACGTCAGGCAAAATTTGTGACGCGGCAGGGATTGCGCAGTCTACTAAGATCAAAGACGTCTCGGATTCCGAGATGGAGCGTTTGCGTGAAGGTGTGGCTCAATTCACGGTCGAAGGCGATCTGCGCCGTGATATCACCATGAACATCAAACGTTTGATGGATTTGGGCTGTTACCGTGGTTTTCGTCATCGCAAAGGGCTACCTACACGGGGTCAGCGTACTCGCACCAATGCGCGTACCCGTAAAGGTCCGCGTAAGGCTATCAGGAAATAATAAAGGTTAACCATGGCTACAAAACCAGCAACGCGGGTTCGCAAAAAAGTTAAAAAAAATGTGGTCGAAGGTATCGCTCACATTCATGCTTCTTTTAACAACACGATTGTGACTATCACAGACCGTCAGGGTAATGCCTTATCGTGGGCGACTGCCGGTGGAGCGGGCTTTAAGGGCTCGCGGAAATCCACTCCATTTGCGGCTCAGGTTGCTGCAGAAAATGCAGGCAAAATGGCCCAGGAGTGTGGTGTGAAGAATCTAGAGGTGCGTATTAAGGGTCCCGGCCCAGGCCGTGAATCCACTGTTCGTGCGTTGAATGGTTTGGGCTTTAAGATACTGACGATTTCTGATGTCACGCCTATCCCGCACAACGGCTGTCGTCCCTCCAAAAAACGTCGTATTTAATCAGTTACATCTCAAACCAAGGCTGAACCATGGCTCGTAATCTTGACCCCAAATGTCGTCAGTGCCGCCGCGAAGGCGAAAAGCTTTTTCTAAAAGGCGAGAAATGCTTTACCGATAAATGCGCGATTGAGCGCCGAAACTACGCGCCAGGCCAGCATGGACAGAAGAGTGGTGCACGCTTGTCCGGTTACGGCGTGCAATTACGCGAAAAACAGAAAATTCGCCGCATCTATGGTGTTCTGGAAGGTCAATTCCGATTGACCTACAAAAAAGCCGATGCGCGACGTGGTGTGACGGGTGAAAATTTGCTGATCATGTTGGAGTCACGCCTGGATTCGGTGTGTTATCGCATGGGTTTTGGTGCGTCGCGTACTGAAGCCCGCCAGATCGTTCGTCATAACGGTATCAAAATTAATGGTCATCGCGTGAACATTCCTTCCTACCAAGTGCGTCCAGGGGATGTAGTTGAAGTAGCGGATGCCGCGAAAACGCATTTGCGGATCAAGGCTGCGGCTCAAGCTGCTGCTGTGCGTGGGTATTCCGATTGGGTCGAGGTAGATGCTCAGGCTCTTAAAGGTACTTATAAATCGGCACCGTTACGTTCAGATTTGCCGCCCACGATTAACGAATCGTTAGTGGTTGAGCTGTACTCCAAATAATTTTGTGACGCGTTCATCACGAGCGCGTCGTAAGTCCGCCTGTCAGCCCTAAGGAATAGCCTGCTATGCAAAGCGCTACGGAATTTCTCAAGCCGCGTATTGTTGAAGTTGATCGCACTTCTCCGCTTCATGCCAAAGTCATTATGGAGCCGTTCGAACGCGGCTACGGTCATACACTTGGTAATGCACTGCGTCGTATTTTGCTGTCCTCCATGGTGGGGTACGCGCCAACAGAAGTAACGATTAGCGGGGTAGTGCATGAATACTCCACGATTGAGGGCGTGCAGGAAGATGTCGTTGATATCTTGCTTAACCTCAAAGGTGTGGCATTCAAGATGCACAATAAATCCGAAGCGGTCCTCAAAGTGTCCAAGTCGGGTGAGGGAGTTGTCACCGCTGGGGATATCGAGATTGGTCACGATATCGAAGTATTGAACCCAGATCATGTTATTGCCCACCTGACGAAAGGTGGCAAGCTGGATATGGAAATCAAGATTGAAAGCGGACGTGGTTACCAGCCTTCTACAATGCGTAAAGTCTCTGAAGAGACACGCGGGGTGGGCTCGATTCTGGTGGATGCGTCATTCAGTCCAGTGCGTCGCGTATCGTATGCGGTCGAGAGCGCACGTGTAGAACAGCGCACCGATCTTGATCGCCTGGTAATAGACATCGAAACCAATGGTGTCGTCGAACCTGAAGAAGCGGTCCGGACCGCTGCGCGTATTCTTGTTAATCAGTTGTCTGTATTTGCGGACTTGGAAGGCACGCCTACCGAGTCGGAAGCTCCTCGCTCGCCGCAAGTTGACCCAATGCTTATGCGTCCAGTAGATGATCTTGAGTTGACGGTGCGTTCCGCTAATTGCCTGAAAGCCGAGAATATTTATTTTATCGGCGACTTGATCCAGCGTTCAGAGACTGAGTTGCTGCGCACGCCTAATTTAGGGCGCAAATCTTTGAACGAAATTAAGGATGTGCTGGTTAACAAAGGCCTTTCGCTCGGCATGAAATTGGATAACTGGCCGCCTGCTGGCCTTGAAAAACCTTAACGTAATTATTACTCAACCATAATAAAGTGCGGGGTATCTTGGCCGATGCCCTAGCCCAAGAATAAACTTTAAAGGAATCGCCATGCGCCATCGTCAATCGAATAGAAAACTAAATCGCACCACCAGCCATCGGCTGGCGATGTTTCGTAATATGAGCAATTCTTTGCTTAAGCATGAGGTCATCAAGACAACTCTGCCTAAAGCTAAAGAACTACGTCGCTTTGTTGAACCGCTGATCACGCTGGGTAAAACCCCGAGTCTTGCGCACCATCGTTTGGCCTTTGATCGTCTGCGTGACCGTGAAATGGTTATGAAACTATTTGGCGTATTAGGCCCCCGCTATAAGGCTCGTCCAGGCGGCTATCTACGTATTCTAAAATACGGCTTCCGTGTAGGTGATAACGCGCCTATGGCACTGATTGAGATGGTTGATCGTCCTGACTCAGATGCCGCTGCTATTGAAGTTGATTAGTCTGCTTGGATGAGACTCAATGAAATTGTAAATAAAGCCGGTTGAACCGGCTTTATTTATTTTGGCCTTGCACCGCGCCATCACCCCTGACATATTAGCCATATCCCAATATTTAACGGTATTTGCGTGATAGTTCTCTTCACTGATTTTAGTATCCGGGATCCGTATGTAGGCCAGGTCAAAGCGCGCTTACTGGAACTGGCCCCTGCCCAACAGGTTGTAGATTTGTTGCATGAAGCGCCCGCCTTCAATGCACATGCCAGTGCGCATTTGTTGGCGGCTTTTGTGCACACATTTCCCTTTGGAACCGTCTTCTTAACTGTGGTGGACCCGGGTGTAGGCACATTGCGCGATGCAGTTGTCATGCTAAGCGGTGGGCACTGGTATGTAGCGCCAGATAACGGCCTGCTGTCCATTGTGGCGGCACGCAATGGGGATGCCAAACTGTGGCGCATTGTGTGGCAGCCTGAGACCTTATCCGCCACTTTTCACGGACGCGATTTGTTTGTGGTCATCGCTGCAGAAATCGCGAGCGGTAATTTTCCTACCCATAAACTCAACGAAGTTGCCAAACTCAATGTTGAATTTGATGCAGATGATCTGGCGCGAGTCATTTATCTGGATCATTTCGGCAATGCATGGACCGGTATTCGGGGGGCAGGCCTATCCCACAATGTGCGAGTCACGGCGAAAGAGACAAGCTTCACCTACAGCGAAAGTTTCGGCTTTGTTGGACGTGGTGAAGGCTTTTGGTTTGTGAACAGCGTAGGTTTACTTGAACTCGCAGTTAATCGGGGCAGCGCAGCACAAAGCTTTGGTTTGGCTATTGGCGATGTCGTGCAGATACAGCGGCCTAATTAGCCAAAACAGTCTGGTATGAGTGCGTTTCTGCACTCGAAACGTGTAGGAAGCCGTGCCGATCCCTCAAACTTCACTCGATACCGCCACCGCGCTAAATCCGGGCAGCTCAGTCGTAGTTGAGGCCTGCGCGGGTAGCGGCAAAACCTGGCTGTTAGTGTCGCGCATGATACGGCTGTTGCTGGCGGGAGCGGCGCCGTCCGAATTACTCGCCATCACCTTTACCCGCAAAGCCGCGCAGGAGATGACGGACAGGCTGCATGCGTGGCTGCAAACGCTAGCATTGGGCAGCGATGTCGAAGTCCGGGATTTTTTGCGCGCCCGCGAAGTGCCCGAGGCGGAAATTGAGACGATGTTGCCGCGCGCACGCGGCTTGTTGGAAGCCGTGCTCACTGCCCAACCGGGGCCCACCGTGACCACTTTTCATGGCTGGTTCCTCGATTTGCTCAAGCGTGCACCGTTAGAGGCGGGGTTACCGTGGGGCGCTCCCCTGCTGGATCAAGAAAAGCGCTTACAGCGCGAAGTGTGGGAAACGCTCGCGACCCAATGGGCGGGTGAGCAAAACACGCTCCATGCGCGAGCGTTGATCGCGCTGCTACAAACGCCAGGCAGACACAATCTGGAAAAATTACTGTTCAATTTTGTAGCAGCGCGGCTGGAATGGTGGGCCTACACGCGAGGCCAACCCGACCCGGTAGCGTTTGCGCTGGACGCCATCCGCGCCGACCTGCGCTTTGATCCTGAGGCCGACCCCATCGCCGGGTTCTGGGACGATGACCTCATGGTACAACGCGTCAAACGCGTGGGCCAAGCGCTCGAAAAAGGGTCTAAAACCGAGTGCGCCCGGGCATCTGAAATCCTCGCGTGTTTCAGCTGCGAGCCCTTGGCCCGGCATGCGGTGCTGATGAAATGCGTGATGACGGCAGGCGCACGGCGCAAGAAAAAAGCCAACAAGGATATGGAAAGAAACTTGGGTGAGAAGCTTGATGCTTTCATGCACGATATGGATACGCTCGAAACCGCGCTGGAGGCAGTGGCGGATCATCAAGCCGAAATTCGCACCTGGCATCTTAACTGTCACGGCCTGTTGTTGGGCCACGCGCTGCTCGAAGCCTACCAGCGCGCTAAAACCCAGCAGGGTGTTATCGATTTTGCCGATGCAGAGTGGCTGGGCTGCACGTTATTGCAAAGCGAGGAACACGCGCCGAGCTTGAATCTTAAACTCGATGCGCGTTACCGACATCTATTGCTCGATGAGTTTCAGGATACCAATCCCTTGCAGTGGCAAGCGCTGTCGGCATGGCTAATCGAAAGCCGTGCAGCGGATTCCGCAATGACGGTGTTTATGGTCGGAGATCCCAAACAGGCTATCTACCGCTTTCGTCGCGGTGAGGCGCGCGTGTTTGATGCGGCGGGGATTTTTTTGCAGCAGGTGTTTGGCGCGCAACGCTTAACCAATAATATGACGCGCCGTCTGGCGCCACCGCTAGTGACGGGTATTAATCAAATTTTTGCAGCCGAAACGGGGTTCGATGCCCATAGTTACGCGCCGGAAAAGACCGCATTGCCCGCCGCGTTGCGTTGTTTCCCGGTGCAAGCGGAAAAGCCCGAGCCGCCCGATACAAGCGCGTTGCGCAATCCTCTCACTACTCCCTATCCCGAAGTGGCTGACCGCGCCGTGCATCTGGAAGCCACGCAATTTGCCCAGACACTGCATGAAGAAATACTCGGCAAATGGCAGATCCGGACTGCCCACGGGATGTGCGCTGCGAGGCCGGGAGATGTGATGGCTTTGGTGCGCAAACGCACGCATTTGCAGACTTATGAGCGTGCGCTGGAGGCGAGGAGCATTCCGTATATCACCTCGCGGCGCGGCGGGTTATTGCATGCGCTGGAAGCTCAGGATTTAACTGCGCTGCTGGAAACCTTGGTGATGCCCCACGACAATTTGAAGTTGGCGCATAGCCTTAAATGCCCGGTTTTTGGTTGTTCCGACGACGACTTGCTATCTCTAAGTGGTGCTGACGGAGCGCATTGGTGGGCAAAGCTTGCCGCCGTAACGGATGCGGCGCAAGGGGCTGAGACTTTGCAATGCGCTTGGCGATTGTTAAATGCCTGGCGCAGGCAGGCAGGGCACTTGCCGGTCCACGATTTATTGGACCGCATTTACTTCGAAGGCGACGTGGAAGCGCGTTATGCGGCAGCGGCTCCACCCGCGATGCGGCCCCAAATTATGGCTAATTTACGCGCATTTATGCAGCTGGCACTGACGCAGGATGCAGGGCGTTTCCCGACGCTCACCGGCTTTATCCGAGAGTTGAAGCAACAGATTAATGACATGGATTCAGCGCCGGATGAAGGCGGCAGCGCGGAAGGCGAAAATGCCGTGCGCCTCTTAACCATCCACGGCGCAAAAGGCTTGGAGGCGCCTATCGTGTGGCTATTGGCGGGGAGTGACCATTCCATTCCGGGCAGTTATTCGGTGCTTGCGCCATGGCTGCCAGATGATGGGGCGCCGCAGCATTTTTCGTTATACGGCAAACAGGAAGATCGCGGCGCATTTCGTCGCGCGATGTTCGACACGGAAGAAGCATTGAATGCGCGTGAGTCGGTCAACTTGCTATACGTGGCGTTAACGCGCGCCAAACAGGCATTAATCGTAAGTGGCGATAGCAAAAAAAACGTATGGCTGGAACGGATAGTCAGCGCTTGGCACGGTGCTAATCACCCCTCTGACTTGCCGGTGGCGGGCGAGGTCGTACTTCTAAATTCTGCCCTCCCGCAGCAACGTATGAAAGCACCGGATGTAGGGCTGCGCGTGGTACCCACAATGCGCACCGAAGAGACGGCTGCAGGTGAGTTGTTCCACGTCTGCCTGGAGCAATATGCGCATCCTGGCGCCGCACATGATTTGGCTGCCATCGCTAAGCAGTTAGGGCTTACTCCCGCTTGTCACATCCGTATAGAGCGTCAAGCTCACGCATTAGTCGAGTCGCCCCATCTGGTGCGTTTTTTTCAGCCACAACATTTTTTGCGCGCGCGCAATGAGATGATTATCCTCGACAGCGAAGGGCAAACTCAGCGCTTGGATAGAGTGATAGAGTTTGACGCTGAAGTATGGGTGCTGGACTATAAAACCGGAAAAGATGCGCTAATGAAGACAGACGCGATGCTACAGCAGCTTCATGGTGATCAACTTGCACGTTATGCCCGGCTCCTGGCGCAATTGCATCCCGACAAACCCATCCACGCGGCACTCGTATTGGTCGATGGCCGAGTGATTCCAGTAAAACATGAAAGTTATTGCCTTGAGTGATAAACCCTATTCCGAATCCTGCGAGCAGAACCAGGCGCCGATATTGGCGATTTTGCGCGAGGTATTCGCAGACCGCAGCCATGTACTCGAAATCGGCAGCGGCACCGGGCAACATGCGGTGTATTTTGGCGAAGCCTTACCCCATTTACGCTGGCAGACTGCCGACGTAGTTCAATACCATCCGGGGATAATCGCATGGCTTACAGAGGCAGGCTTGCCGAATGTAATCCGCCCGCTGGAACTGGATGTGAATCAAAACGCTTGGCACGCGGGACGCTACGATGCCGTGTTTTCGGCGAATACGCTCCACATCATGAGCGTGCAGGAAGTCGAAAAGTTTTTTATAGGCGTGGGGCAGGTACTTGAGCCTCAAGGCGTGCTCGTGGTGTATGGGCCCTTCAATTACAACGGTCAATTCACCTCAGAGAGCAACGCCCGCTTCGACCAATGGCTAAAAGCCCGTAATCCCGCCTCAGGGGTAAGGGATTTTGAAGCGTTAGACAAGCTGGCCCGGAATCAGGGATTAAGCTTGCAGCAGGACTGCCTCATGCCAGCCAATAACCGTACATTGGTCTGGATCAAAGACCGCCAGGCTTTGCCTTCCCCTTAGGTTTGCTATAACAAAACATCCCCCGATGGGAGCAAACATGAGAATTGCCGAATTGATCCAGCGTTGGCAGGAAGAAAAGTCATCCAGCACCCCTATACGCAACTATGAATTGGCGCTGCCATTGCGTGACGCTGCCAGAATTGAAGCTCTGCGCATGATGTATCCCAATTGCAGCGACTCGCAAATCATGGCGGATTTAATTCGCGCCGGGCTGGATGAGTTGGAAGTAGCGATGCCTTATGTACCGGGGGATCGAGTGATCGCGGAGGATGATTATGGCGATCCGATATATGAAGACCTGGGCCCTACGCCGCAATTTTATTCGCTCTCGCACGAGATTTTGCGCAAGCTAAATCCACCCCGTAGGGAATAATTTTTCTGCTGTCGGGGGAGCTTACAATTAGGGGGCGAATACCACGCCATTCCCCCTGATCTTCATACTACGCTTAACGCAGAATGCATGGCATACACGTTGCTTAACGTGAAGTATTCAAGCTTTCAAAAATGGCTACCATGTATCTTGCTCCCACCTTTTTATTTGCAGCATTTGCCAGTCTGTTTTTTGTGCCTCACTTCCTGGACATTCCGCTGGGAATGCTGACGATGCGACAATTAATTTCGCAGTTGCTATTTTCCATGTTCACGCTGCTTGCGCTGGCTTTACTGGCGCGTTCGATAGAGTTTGATCCAGTGTGGCCATGGCGTCCCGAGTTTCGCCGTGTGCTTCAAAGACTAATGGGACGTGTCCGCTGAACCACGCTTAAAATGGTGGTTTTGCTTTGCGCAAACTCATCATGCCCGTCAATCTCAATACCCCTAATCCTGCTGATCTTTTCCCCGTTGCCGGTGTGCGCCTGGGCATTGCTGAAGCAGGCATCAAGAAGCCCCATCACCGCGACTTCACGCTGATCGAATTGGCCCCCGGCAGCCGGGTAGCGGGCGTGTTTACGCAAAACCGCTTTTGCGCTGCGCCGGTAACGGTGTGCCGGGCGCATCTTGCCGGGGGTAAGGCCATTCGCGCGCTAATTATCAACACCGGCAATGCCAATGCGGGTACGGGGGAATCAGGGCTGGCGCATGCGCGTCGTAGTTGTGCCGAAGTGGGGAGCATGCTCGGATGCGAAGCTGAGCAAGTATTGCCATTTTCGACGGGCGTGATTTTGGAACCGCTGCCGCTGGAAAAGCTGCTCGCCGCATTGCCCCAAGCGCACGCGGACCTCGCGTCGGATCGCTGGTTTGACGCCGCGCATGCGATCATGACCACAGATATTGTGGTCAAAGCCGTGTCGCGTCGGATTCAGATAGGCGGTAAACCCATCACTGTCACCGGCATAGCCAAAGGCTCCGGCATGATCCATCCCAACATGGCCACGATGTTGAGTTTTCTCGCGACCGATGTCGTCATTGCGCAGGCCTTGATGGATCAGTTGGTGAAGGATCTTGCCGACGTGAGTTTCAATTGCGTGACTGTGGATGGCGATACCTCCACTAACGATTCCTTTATTTTGATCGCGACTGCCCAAGCCCGTAACGCGGAAATTACCGACGCTACTTCTATCGATTACGCAGTACTCAAATCAGCTTTAGTTGAAGTGGCCACGCTACTGGCGCAAGCCATGGCACGCGACGGCGAAGGCGCCACCAAATTCATTACGGTAAAAATCGAATCAGGGCGCAGTTATGCAGAATGCAAACAAATTGCGTTCGCCATTGCACATTCTCCTTTGATCAAAACTGCGTTTTTTGCCTCCGACCCCAATCTGGGCCGCATCCTTGCTGCTATAGGCAATGCCGGGGTAGTGGATCTGGATGCCAATAGTTTGCAGGTGTATCTCGGCGATTTACTGGTCGCAGAAAAGGGTGGCCGAGCAAAAAGCTATACCGAAGCAGCTGGCGCTGCAGTAATGCGCGAAACCGATATTGAGGTGCGCGTGGTATTGCATCGGGGCGACGCTGCTGCCACCGTTTGGACCTGTGATTTTTCTTACGACTACGTGAAAATAAATGCCGAATACCGCTCTTGAAGCTTTACTCGAACGCCTGCTCGACAAGCTCGACGCACGCGCGCCTCAAGCCGTTAATCTGAACTGGAAAAAAGTCCAAGCCGCGCGCTGGTCAGCGCATACAGCCGCGCTGAAGCCCGTATTGCATCCCCAGCGAGTGAACGTAAAAAATCTACTCGCAATCGACGAACAAAAGGCGCGGGTCGATGCGAATACACGGCAATTTGTGGCGGGCAAACCCGCCAATAACGTGCTGCTCACCGGTGCACGCGGCAGTGGAAAATCTTCGCTGGTGAAAGCAATACACGCTAAATACGCAAGTCGCGGTTTGCGTTTGATTGAAGTCGATAAGCCCGGGCTCGCCCACTTGCCCGACCTGTTTGATCTGGTAGCCGATACGGAATATCGCTTTATCATTTTTATCGATGACCTGAGCTTTGCAGAACACGAAGCGGGGTATGCCACGCTCAAAGCCGCGCTCGATGGATCACTTGCGAGCCCCACCGACAATGTGTTGATTTATGCCACCAGCAATCGCCGCCATCTGATGCCCGAATATATGGCTGAGAATCTGGAAACCCGCCATGTGGGCGGCGAAGTGCATCCGGGCGAAGCCACCGAAGAAAAAATCTCGCTGTCTGATCGCTTTGGTCTCTGGGTGTCGTTCCACGCGATGGACCAGCAAACCTATATCGCCATTGCACGGCATTGGGCAGAACAACTTGGCGTGCCTCCAAACGATAATTTTGAGCGTGCTGCACTGCAATGGGCGCTCGCGCGTAGTGCACGCAACGGCCGGGTGGCGTGGCAATTTGCACGTGATTGGGCCGGGTCCAAATAAATCTTCTCTGAAACGTACTGCCTCGGTCCGAGTCACACTCGGATGCTCACCACAGATCAAGCATAAGTCCAGCTAGTAAAACCTGCTGGTATGGGATTTGCTCGAAACTCAGCACCCTACTTTGAGTTTAGCGGACCTAGCCACACCAGCATTACTAATAGCGCGCATCGAGTCTTAGCCAGATAGATGAACACGTCATCTGGCTACCGTTGAAATTTAGACACTAATGTCTGTTATGTATCAGATTCACGTCTGATCGTTTTGAATCAAAACCCCGCTTAAACAGAGGCGCGGAATGTCCAGCGCACAGACCATTTTAGGCTGCGGACTTAATGAAGAATGGAGTATGGTGGGATGCGTTTTTTATGTTTTGTTCTTATATTTGCATGGGGATCTGCGTGTCATGCAGCCGAGCGCAAGCCCTACGCTTTTGGCGTGCTGAATCAACGCAGTCTGCAATTGACTGCCGCCTATTGGAATCCTATCCTGAAGTATGTCTCGGCTCGATCCGGTATACCGCTGGAGCTACACATCGGGCGCACCGCCAACGAAACAACCGACAAAGCAATTGCAGGCCAACTTGATCTGGCATTCACCAACCATTTGTTCACGCCCAAGCGTGCGCGTCTCGGCTGGCGTGTTCTCGCACGGCAGGATAGCAAAGGCATACGTGGCCAAGTCGTGGTACTCGACCACTCCAGTGTAAAAACATTGCGTGAACTCAATGGCCGCCCCGTCGCGTTTGCTAACCCGTATGGATTTACCGGCTACTATCTGCCGATGGATGCCCTGATGCGCTCGGGCACCAAGGTAATCCCGCTATTTTCAGGCAATCAGGAAGCGGCTATGGGCCAATTATTGTCGGGCCAGGTCGCGGCAGCAGGGGTCAGTAATCAAATCATGGCTGATTTTGCTCGTCGCCAAAACATCACTTATCGCGTGTTGTCGGAGTCGGTGCCCTATTTCGATTTGGCTATTATGGCCTCACCGCGTGTGAGCCGGGCTGACGGAAAAGTAATTGCGCAAACCTTTATCAACATGGCTCACGAGTCTGCCGGACAACGCATTCTGCAACAGGCGGCGCAACGGCTGAATTGGAATAAATGGCGGGGTTTTGTACCCGCCAGTAATCGCGATTACGCGAGCTATCAACAATTTTTCAGGCTGACCCGGGTGCCTATCAATGAGTGACGCGGGCTTACGGTCGATTATGGGAATTAGTTTAAGTAAGCGTATTCAGGCGACGGTGTTTACGCTCACCCTGAGTTCCTACTTGATTGGTTTAATCCTGATTGGGCTGCCTTTGCGCGAGATGACCGTGCGCAGCCTCTACGGTGAGGCAGATCGCGAAGTCAGCGCGTTAGCCGCCGCGCTTCAAGATCACGCTTTGTTACGGGACTATCCCGCTATCGAACAAATGTTGTCGCAGCGAGTGAGTCGTTCCAATATCCAGCGTGTCAGTTTCAAGATGGGGAGTGTTCAGCTGGACAAAATGGCCCCCCAAAAAAAGCCTCATTACCCCGATTGGTTTGCCCGCGTGATCGCTATTGCGCCGCTCGAAGTGCGAACAGAAATACATTTAGGCGGCGTCAATTACGGTACCGTGTCATTGGTACAAGGGGCGCATTCGGCGATTGAAAATCTGTGGACACTGGTGGTCAAGTTCACCGTGCTGATTGTATTTGGAATGGTATTGGTGAGCTTTTTATTACGTCGGGTATTGAAAGCTAATCTCGGGGGCTTGTATGACTTGCAGCGTGCCGCGCATGCCTTCGAAGGTGCAGACTTCACCGCTCGTTTACGTGTCACCGAAAATTCGCCCCCCGAAATCCAGGAAACCAAACTGGCCTTCAATCACATGGCCGATAAGCTGGGTAACTTGTTGACCACGCTGGAGCGCAAACAAGAAGATTTATACAACGAAAAGGAACGCCTGCGCGTCACCATCGAATCCATCGGGGATGCGGTAGTGGTGACAGATGCTCAAGGTTGCATTGAGTTTATCAATCCACGTGCCCTCGAACTGGTCGGCCTTGAACTAGACGAGGCTTTGGGTCGTCAGGTAGCCGATGCCATTCCGATGGTCAACGAGGATAGCGGGGCAGCGGTCACCAGTCCGATTGAATTGGCGTTGCGCCGCAACACCGTAATTGCGATCGATAACCACACCGCGATCGCGCGAGCAGACGGTTCTCGCGTATCCATACGCGATACGGCGGCGCCGATTCGCTCCCCGACAGGTCAGGTGCAGGGTGGGGTATTGGTATTTCAGGATGAGACCGAACGCCGCAAACTGATGCAGCGCCTCGCCTGGCAAGCCGAACGCGATCATCTCACCGGGCTTTGCAATCGCCGGGAGATGGAGAATTTAATGACCGCCGCGCTGCATGCGGTGCATGATCAGGCGAGGCAGTTCATTTTTTGTTATATGGATTTGGACCAGTTCAAGCTGGTGAACGATACCTCGGGACATCGCGCCGGAGATGCGCTGCTGCAACGGCTGGCAGCGATCTTAATGGACCGTGTCAATGCGCCTCAGCACCATCTCGCGCGTTTGGGCGGAGATGAGTTTGGCATTCTGTTTGCGGATACCAGCTTGTCCGACGCCATCACTGTAGTACAAGGCATACGAGATGAAATCGTGCGTTTCCGCTTTGAGTGGGAAGGTCAGATATTCCGGTTGGGCGTGAGCTTTGGCGTGACCGAAATTCAAGCTGCGATGCGCGACATCGGTGAAATTTTATCGCAAGCCGATACTGCCTGTTATCACGCCAAGTCACAAGGCGGCAACGCGATCCAGGTATATGAGCATACGCATCCGGCGCTGCGCAAAATCACCGATGAAATGCAGTGGGTAGTGGTGATTACCCGCGCATTTGAAGAACAGCGTTTCGTCCTTTATCGCCAAAAGGTCGTCAGCTTGAACCCGGCCATTTTCACGCAGCATTACGAAGTGTTGCTGCGCATGCGCGGTGAAGACGGCGAGACTGTCGCTCCCGGTGAATTATTGCCAGCAGCTGAACGTTACGGCTTGGCCCCGTCATTTGACCGTTGGGTGATTCGCAATCTGCTCGCGTATCTGGACACGCATCCTAACGACACCGCTTGTTACGCGATCAATCTTTCGGGGCGCAGCCTGAGTGATCCCGCATTCACCGATTTCATTCTGGATACCTTGAATCAACACACTGTCGATCCAGCGCGATTGTGTTTTGAAATTACCGAAACTGCGGCGATCGATAATCTGGCGGAATGTGAGCGTCTGATTTTGAGCTTGAAATCGCGCGGGATTTATTTTGCGCTGGATGACTTTGGCAAAGGTCAGTCTTCATTTGGCTATCTGCAACGCTTGCCGGTGAAATATCTAAAAATAGACGGCGAGTTTGTGCGGGGAATCGATCACAAGCCCGAAAACTTTGCGATCACCAAAGCGATCCATACGCTGGCACACGAATTGGACAAGCTCACGATTGCCGAGCAGGTCGAAACCGAAACCGAGCTGGCGTGCATCAAACGCTTGGGTGTAGATTTTGTGCAGGGGTATTTATTACATACGCCCGAGCCTATTCCGATGGGAGATGGGATGGTTTATCCCGACCTTCGACCGGCAATATCACCCCTGTCTGCAGTGGCTTGACCTCATCGTTAGCAGTACCGTCTACTTAAAAGGGCAATGTGAGTGTGGGTGCAGCTTGCCCGATCACTCGCCGGAAATCATTCTGGATACGTTTGAGTGCGTCGGTGTTATCGGCTTCGAATCGCAGCACAATGACCGGCGTGGTATTGGACGGGCGGGCCAAGCCAAAACCATCCGCATATTCCACGCGTAAACCATCGAGCGTGATGATCTCTTTTGCATCGGGAAAATGCGCAGTTTTTTGCAGCCGATCCATTAACGCGAAATGCTCGCCTTCGGCCATTTTGATATTCAGTTCGGGCGTGTTGATTGTGTCCGGCAGTCCATGCAACGTGGCGTTGATGTCGGGCTGCTTGCTCAAATATTCCAGCAGCCGAGCGCCGGCATACATGCCATCGTCAAACCCATACCAGCGTTCCTTAAAAAACACATGGCCGGACATTTCACCCGCGAGCAATGCGCCGGTTTCGCGCATTTTGGCTTTAATAAAGCTGTGGCCGGTTTTCCATAGCAAGGGTCGCCCCCCGCGCGCGCGTATCCAGGTGAATAGATTGCGCGTGGATTTCACGTCAAAAATAATTTCTGCACCGGGATTGCGACTCAATACGTCATCCGCAAACAGCATCAACTGCCGGTCCGGATAAATAATGCTGCCGTCCTTAGTGACGACACCCAACCGGTCGCCATCGCCGTCAAACGCCAGGCCGATTTCGGCATCCGAGGTTTTGAGCTTGGCGATTAAGTCCACCAGGTTGTCGGGTTGTGAAGGGTCAGGATGATGGTTGGGGAAGTTGCCGTCCACCTCGCAAAACAGTTCTTCTACCGTGCAACCCATGTCGCGATAGAGCTGCGGCGCAAACGCGCCCGGCACGCCGTTACCACAGTCGACAATGATTTTCATTGGGCGCGCAAGTTTCACATCCCCCACAATACGGGCCAAATATTCCGGGGCGATATCGTATTGTCGATAGCTGCCCTCGCCATGGGTCAGGTCATTGCTTTCCAATCGAGCGCGTAATTTCTGGATGGTTTCTCCCGATAGCGTTTCGCCACCCAGCACCATTTTCAGGCCGTTGTAATCGGGTGGGTTATGGCTGCCAGTCACCATCACTGCGCTATCGGTGTGGAGTTGATACGCGGCAAAATACGTCATCGGCGTGGCGACCATCCCCAGATCAACCACGCCAATTCCTGATTTACGAATCCCCCGCGACAGTGCGCCCGCCAGTTCCTCGCCTGACAAACGGCCATCGCGACCAATGCAAATTTCTTTTTGCGAGCGCGCCACAGCTTCGGAACCGATAGCGTGGCCAATGGCCTCGACGATTTCCGGCGTCAGGGTGCTTCCAACAATGCCGCGTATGTCATAGGCCTTGAAAATTTCCTTCGGGGTATTCACGAGCACTAACTCCTTTAAAGTAAGCCGACTATTTTACCTGCGCAATGCCGGAGCCTGATGACACCCCTTACAATGGCGACCAGGCACTACATCAGTTAGAAATAGGGGCAGCCAAAAATGAGCGCAACCATGAAAACCTGCAATGCGTAATTTGCAAAAGCTCGCCGCCAGCGCGCTCGAAGAGGTGCTGGCCGGGACGGCTTTGCATCAGGTGTTACCACCGCGTTTGCAAACCTTGGGCACGCCCGGCGAACGGGGCGCGCTGCAGGATATCGTCTATGGCAGTCTGCGCCATCTGGGTCGGCTGGATGTATGGCTCGACGCATTATTGCAGCGCCCGCTGACTGATTCGCAATTGGGACTGCTGCTCCGCGTCGCCTTGTATCAGCTTGCGTTCACGCGCGCGCCTGCTCACGCGGTGGTGCATAACGCCGTTACCGCAGCAGGCGAGGGCTGGCGGGGCGGACTGGCGAATGCGATATTGCGTAATTTTCAGCGCCGCCGCGCCGAATTGGAAACGCTCGCTGATGCCTCCCTCACCGGGCGCTGGTCACATCCGCTGTGGTGGATACACAAAGTGCAAGCCGAATATCCCGAGCAATGGCAGTCGATATTGCAGGCCGGTGTGACGCACCCGCCGTTTACGTTACGCGTGAATACTCAGCGCGGCACGACAGAAAGTTACTTGCAGCGGCTGACCGAAGCGGGCCTACCCGCGCAGCAGGTGGGCCCGCTTGCAATAACTCTGGAGAAAGCAATCCCGGTACACCAACTGCCGGGGTTTGCCGAAGGCGATATATCGGTACAGGACGCGGGCGCGCAGTGGGCGGCGGTGCTGCTGGAGGTGCAAGCCGGGCAACGCGTGCTCGATGCGTGTGCTGCGCCGGGCGGCAAGACCTGCCATTTGCTGGAGTGTGCCGACCTGGCGCTGACCGCGATGGACATAGATGACACCCGCCTGCTTCGCGTACAGCAGAATCTGGATCGCCTGGGTCAGCACGCCAAGCTAGTGCAAGGCGATGCGCTCAACCCCGCGACATGGTGGGATGGCGAGCCCTTTGATCGTATTCTCGCCGACGTACCGTGTAGCGCGTCTGGCGTAGTGCGTCGCAATCCCGACATTAAATGGTTGCGCCGGCCGGAAGATATCGCCGGTTTTGCACGCCAGCAGGCGGCGATGCTCGATGCGCTTTGGCCATTACTCGCGCCAGGTGGTAAATTGCTATATGCCACCTGCTCGATTTTCCCGGAAGAAAATGAGATTCAAGTGCAAGCCTTTATTGACCGTCAAAATAACCCTAGCCATCAAAAACTTGGCGGAGCCGCAGTTGAACGCTGCCCGCTGCCGCTAAATCATGGACAAATCCTTCCCGATGCAACTCATGACGGCTTTTATTACGCACTGCTGCAGAAGTCGTAAGCGGCTCGTTCGCTGGCTGGTGGTCAGTGTTCTGGCCATGCTGGTGCTGCCACAAAGCGTACTGGCCGCGGACAGTGTCGGGATTAAATTTGCCGAAATCCGAGCGGTTAACGAGGGATACGAACTGGATGCACAATTTGTGCTCAATCTGAGCCACACGCTCGAAGACGCGCTGGAAAAAGGCGTGGCATTGCACTTTATAACCGAGCTGGAAGTCACCCGTCCGCGCAATTGGTGGTTTAACGAAAGTATCGGCGAAGCCACGCGGCGCATGCGCATTTACTACAACCTGCTGCTGAGACGTTATGTGGTCGACGCAGGGTATACCACCCAGACCGCCACCACGTTCGAAGAAGCTTTGGTAATGCTCGGCCGGGTGGAGCGCTGGCAGGTCCTCGAGCGCGGCGCGCTCAAAGCTGGGCAGCGTTACCAGGCGCGGCTACGCTGGCGCATGGATGCGTCACAGTTGGCCAAGCCCTTGCAAATCGGTGCACTAACCAGCGATAAATGGGATATGCAGTCCGCGTGGTTTACGTGGAAATTCGACACTCCTCTGCCGGGTAAACCCCCGGCGACCTTGCCCTGATTTATGCGTAGACTGATTCTGGTTGCGGTGGTATTTGCCGCGATTTTGTTGGCGTTGCTTTTCTCTGCCAGCGGCGATAGCGGGTTATTTTCAGAGAATTTGCCCATTCTTTTTCTGGCGGGCGGGGGCGTTGCGCTCGCGTTGCTGCTGCTGGTTGTGTGGCAACTCTGGCTGTTACGCAAGCGCATACAGCGCGGCGTATTCGGTGCTCGTCTCACACTGAAGCTGCTATTAATGTTTGGCGCGGTGGCTACCGCACCGGGCCTCGTGGTTTACAGCGCCTCGGTTTTTTTCCTGAATCGTTCCATCGAAACCTGGTTTGATGTGCGCGTCGACAATGCGCTGGCCGCGGGGGTGAATCTGGGGCGGGCTGCCATTGATGATTTACTCGCTGACTTAAACAAAAAAGCGCAGCGCATGGCGCTGACTTTATCCGGAGAAGGCGCGGGTTCGACCATTACCTTGCTCTCAACTTTGCGCGAGCAGAGCGGGGTGCAAGAACTCAGCTTGTTTAACGAGCGGGGCGGCGTAGTCGCGCATGCCGGTAGCGAGCGCGGTGGCCTGGTGCCCGCGCTGCCGGATAAAGCCTTGTTGTGGCAAGTGCGTCAGCAGCAGCCTTATAGTCGCCTGGAAGACCTGCCGGAGCGTGGGCTAGTGATGCGTGTGCTAGTGCCGGTCTACACCACTACGCTGGCGGGTGAGACGCGTGTATTGCAACTGGTGCAGCCGGTGCCCACCAGTCTTGCGCGCGACGCACAGGCAGTGCAAACGGCGTATCAGGAGTATCAGCAAATAGCCGTCTCGCGCCTGGGTCTCAAACGCATTTACGGCGCCGCGCTCACGCTCACTTTGCTGTTGACCTTGCTGATGACCATCGTGATGGCCTATCTGTTATCTGAACGACTTGGCGCCCCGTTGCGTACGCTGGCACGTGGCACGCGCGCCGTTGCCAAAGGCGATTTCTCGCAGATGCCGGTCGCGGGCAGAGATGAGCTAGGCATGTTGATTTTGAAATTCAATCGCATGACACGCCAGCTATCCGAAGCCCGCAGACAAGTTGCGCAACACACGCAGGAAACCGAGCAGGCCAAAGCTTTTCTTGAGCGCGTGCTGGCAAATTTGTCGTCAGGCGTGGTCGTGCTGGATGAAGACTTGCGGGTACGTATCGTGAATGATGCGGCGGCCATTATTCTGGGCATCTACCCGGGCGATTTGCTGGGGCGGGTGCTAACCGAAATTGGTCAGTCCGGCGAAGCGCTGCACGATTTTAGCGTGGGTGCGGCGGCGCATTTTCAGCATTACGCAGAAGAGTGGCAACAACAAATCGACTATGCGGGATTAAGTGGCAGCCAGACTTTACTCGCGCGCGGCACCCGCTTGCCGACCGGCGTTGAGCGCGGTTACGTGCTGGTGTTTGATGATGTCAGCAAGCTCATCATTGCCGAGCGCAATGCCGCCTGGAGCGAAGTGGCGAAGCGGCTGGCGCACGAGATTCGTAATCCTCTTACGCCCATCCAGTTATCGGCCGAGCGGCTCGCGCACAAGCTGAGTAATCGACTGGATACGGCGGATGCCGAATTTTTGTCGCGCTCAACGCAAACGATCGTGAATCAAGTGGCGGCGATGAAGAGTATGGTGGATGCGTTCGCCACATACGCACGAATGCCAAAAGCGGTGTTAACGGCTCTGGATTTGAACGAGCTGGTGCGGGATATTCTGCGGTTGTACGATGCGAAATCCATGGGTGTGCAACTGGAACTCCAGGAAAATTTACCGTTGATTGCAGGCGACTCCACATTGTTGCGTCAAGTGATACATAATCTGTTGCAGAATGCACAAGACGCGTTGGCAGACCATGTTTCGCCCCACGTGATTTTGCACACCCAGTATGAGAATCAGACAGTTTGTTTAACGGTAAAAGATAACGGAGCAGGGTTTCCGGAAAATTTGATGGCGCGTCTATTCGAACCTTACGCAACAACCAAGGCCAAGGGCACCGGCTTGGGTCTTGCCATCGTGAAAAAAATCGTTGAAGAACACCACGGAAAAATTCATATAGAAAACATCAAACCACAAGGTGCGTCGATCCGGATTGCGTTGCCAATTTACGTTGCGGACAGGGAGCGGACACAGTGAGCGGACATATTCTTATCGTCGACGACGAAGTAGGTATCCGTGAATTACTCGCCGAAATTTTGACCGAAGAAGGCTACGACGTGCATCTGGCAGAAAACGCAGAGAGCGCCCGAGCATTCCGGACCAAAATGCGCCCGGATCTGGTGCTGCTGGATATCTGGATGCCCGATACCGATGGCGTTACGCTGCTTAAGGAATGGGCGGCGGGCGGCAAACTCACGATGCCGGTAGTGATGATGTCGGGGCACGGCACAATTGATACCGCCGTCGAAGCGACCAAACTCGGCGCTGCCGACTTTCTGGAAAAACCAGTCAGCCTTGCCAAGCTGATAGATACCGTCAACAAGGCGATCAAACGCGGCGTCTCTCCGCCGCGCCGTACACCGTCTCTAGAGTTATCCGCGCTTGGTCGCAGCTCAATGATTTTAGAGCTTAAAAAGCGTCTAACCCAGATTGCCGCGAACACCTCTCCCGTATTGCTGACCGGCGAAGCCGGCTGTGGTTTCCACCTCTGCGCGCATTTTCTGCATCAACCCGCCAGTCCCTGGGTCGAGATACTGGATCGCGCGTTGCTGGTTTCTGAGCCCACCAGCTTTATCGAGCAGGTCGGTAACGGCACGCTATTTTTGTCTGAGGTTAGTGAACTGGCGCGATTGGAACAAAAAGGCCTCGCGCTGATTCTCGACAAACTCGAAGGCACCGGGGCGCGGCTGGTATGTGCGACCAGCCGCAGCCTTGAGCCGCTGATGGCTGCGGGTGAATTCGATGCGCGTTTGTTTTATCGCTTATCTAGCGTCAACGTGCGTATTCCTTCGCTGCGCGAGCATCGCGAAGACGTGCCGGATATTGCCAACTTCATGCTGGCGCAATTAATCGAGGCAGGCGTTTGCCCACTGCGCCGTTTGACCACAGCCGCGCTTAACCAGCTGCGCAACTTTGATTGGCCGGGCAACTTGCCTCAGTTGAATAACGCAGTGCGCACGCTAGCGGTTACCGCACTTGCCAGCGAAATTGATGCACCCGACGTGGGCCGCGTGGTATTGCCCATGAAACAAGCCGCGGCGCCGGCGGTAGCACAGGCGATCTCGCTGGATATCCCATTGCGTGAAGCACGCGATGCGTTCGAGCGCATGTACTTCGAGCATCTGATCCAGCAAGAAGGCGGCAGCATGACACGCGTCGCCGATAAATCCGGCCTAGAACGCACGCACCTGTACCGCAAACTGAAGCAACTCAATATCCGTCACGGGCGTCGACTGGATGAAGAGCTGTAAGGCGCTCGCACATGTCTACCCCGCTTGAAAACTTTCTTGCCATGCTCGACAAAGGGCGCGATGCGCCTTTGCTGCGTTTTTCGCTGGGCAACGAATACATGAAGCTGAACGAACCCGCCGCCGCCGCTGAACATTTGCGCCACGCCGTCGCGCTCGACCCCAACTATTCTGCTGCCTGGAAGCTGCTAGGCAAAGCGCTTGCTGATTCCAGCGCATTACCCGAAGCGCTTAGCGCTTATCAACAAGGCATCGCCGTCGCCGAAGCACGCGGCGACAAACAAGCCGCCAAAGAAATGGCAGTGTTTGCCAAGCGCATTGAGAAACAACTCAATCCCGAATTAGACTAAAATCTGCCCACTCAAAATTTGCAGGAGCAGATAAATGGCACGTATGGTGAATTGCGTAAAACTGGGGCGTGAAGCAGAAGGCTTGGACTATCAACCCGTTCCCGGTGAAATGGGAAAACGGGTTTTCGAGAGCGTATCCAAAGAAGCCTGGAAAGGCTGGCAGGGCCATCAGACCATGCTGATCAACGAAAACCGCCTGAACCTGGCCGACGTACAGGCGCGCAAATACCTAATGGAGCAAATGGAGCGTTACTTTTTTGGTGGGGGCTCGGTGGATGAAGCGGCGGGGTATGTTCCGCCTAGTAGCAAATAATTTCAGATAAAAAAGGCTCCCAGCGGAGCCTTTTTAGCTGATGAACGGAATTAATTTGCGTTATGCATGTGCAACCCCATAGGAAATTAATCGATGGCCCTGAGATCTAACCTTGTAAATCTTGACGCCATGATCAAAAGAGAAGATTTCGCAGCATCAGATGCGGAGTCATCGTCATTTGAAAATGTGTCGACAATTTCTCTCCGGGATTTTACCAAAGGCGGATTGATTGGGCCGAGTTTGAGAAAACCCGACTTCCAGAGAGAAACAAATCATTGGTCTCCTGATCAAGTTGTTTCTCTACTCGAGTGTTTCGTAAATGGAGACTTGATTCCATCAGTGATCTTATGGCAATCACCGACATATCTGTTCGTCATTGACGGTGGTCATCGCTTAAGCGTACTGAGAGCTTGGATAGATGACGACTATGGCGATGGCCCAACTTCACAACCTTTTTTTGGCTATCAAATTTCCGATGAACAAAAGAAGAATGCTGACAAAGTACGTACCTTGGTTAATAAAAAGATCGGCAGCTGGCTGCACTATCAAGCTAAAGCGGAGGATCAAAATCTAGACCCTTCTGAGCGCAAAAAGCTCAATGCTCTAATTACTCGCGGTCTCCCAATTCAATGGGTAAAGGGTGATGCTGACAAAGCTGAAAGTTCATTTTTCAAGATCAACACAAAAGGAACGCCACTTGATGACATTGAAGAGCTTCTACTTAAGAGCAGAAAGAAGCCGATATCTATAGCCGCACGCGCAATAATAAGATCAGGAAGAGGACATAGATATTGGTCCTCATTTGACAAAAATTCCGCAGCTGAAATTGAGGAACTTGCAAGAGGACTTCACTCTATACTTTTTGACCCCGAGATAAAGAGGCCAATTAAGACGCTCGACCTTCCACTGGGTGGCCCCAAGGGAGTTAGAACGGCGCTCCAAGTTTTGATTGATTTAGCTTTGATCGGTACAAGAAACCAGCAAGGGGCTCCCAAAGGTATATACGATACGGCGGATGATTTGGATGGTACCGAAACAATCGCAGTTCTCGCCAAGACATTAGCCTTGGCTAAACGCGTGACCGGGAACGACGGGGGTAGCTTAGGTTTACATCCGGCGGTATATTTCTACGGTCCTACTGGCCGTCATTCTGGCCCTATGTTTATGGGTACGATGGCGCTTGTGGGAAGGAAGCTGTCAAATAATGACAAAGCTTTTTTTCAAAAATTCACAGCGGTCCGTTCCAAGTTAGAAGAGGTTCTAGTCAAGAATAAGGATTTAATAGCTACCATTCTACAAAAACATGTAAGTCCAAAACGAGTTGATAAATACGCCGACTTTCTAGATGAACTAATAAAACATCTTTTGACGAATGAGGTTCCGTCCGAATTAGAAATTGTAAAAATGTCGGGATTGGATGGAAAAGTTGTTGTAGGAGGCAGTGCTGATATTCCAAAAGAATTTTCAGAAGAAGTAAAAAGTGGTGCTTTCATTGCTATAGCACTTAGCACATCCATGAAATGCCCACTTTGTAATGGGTACTTAGATACCGAGAAATCCGTTTCCTACGACCATGTTGTACGTGCCCGTGAAGGAGGTTTAGGCCATTCTGGGAATTGCCACCTGACACACCCCTATTGCAACCAGGCTGTAAAGCAGTGATCCAGAATCATAGGTTTACCTAACCTTACACCATGACCCAGATGCAGGTGACATAATAGCGGCCCACTGAACCATCATGCAACCGTTTAACCGGTACGCACCCAACCAGTTTCAACCACCGGGGGTTAATAAGTTTTTGCTTGTCCAGTTTGTCGCGGTATTCCTCGAGCAGATTTTCTGTTTCTACCCGTTTGACCCGGGGTAAGAGTTTGTTTATGTCAGCGTTTCAGTATGGCGTATCCGTAATTTTGTAGGCGAAGCGAGTTAACAATCATTTTGCGTCAGCCACTTAGCGAGCGGAAAGCGATTACGCTAGGATAGCAAACTGGCGGCTTTGACCAAAGAACGGCCCGTCGTAATAATTCATACCCAATTCGCGCTTTCAGGTCTGGCTGTTGCATGAGTGCTCAGACTATTCAAACTTCTTCCACCGGCACCCGCGCTGTGAGCGCGCACAGCAATTCATAGCTGATCGTTTCTGCAGCGTGCGCCACTTCTTCCACTGATAGGTCCACGCCCCATAACACGACGGGGCTGCCGGTGCGGGCTTCCGGCATGTCGCTCAGGTCTACGCATAGCATATCCATCGATACGCGTCCTAATGTGCGGGTGCGTTGGCCATTGACCAGCACAGGGGTGCCCGTGGGGGCATGACGCGGGTAGCCGTCGCCATAGCCGCACGCGACGGTGCCGATGCGCATTGCGTGCGGTGCGCGATACGACAAGCCATACCCCACGCCGTCGCCTGCTTGCAACGTTTGCACGGCGATGATTTTTGACATCAGCGTCATGGCCGGTTTGAGATCGAGTTCGGCGGCGCTGGTGTCGGCAAACGGCGATGCGCCATAGAGCATGATGCCGGGGCGCGCCCAGTTCCCGTGCGCGGCGGGATAGCGTAGTAAGGCTGCTGAGTTGGCAGTGCTCCAGGGCAGTTTTGTATGCGCAATGCGGGACTGAAACGCCTGCAGCGGCTGGGCGATGCCGACGGCCTCGTCGGCCTGGGCAAAATGCGTCATCAGTGTGATCCCTGCAATATGGGGAGTGGCGTTCACGCGGCTGAGCACGGTATCGAGTTCGGCGAGCGAAAATCCCAGGCGGTGCATGCCGCTGTCAAATTTGATAAAAACATGGAGCGGTTTCGCGCGCGGCTGCATCAGCCAGTCGAGTTGCTGAGTGCAATGAATCATCGGCCACACGTTCAGTTCGGCGCAGAGATGCACTTCGTCTGGGGTAAACACGCCTTCAAGTAACAGGATGGGATGCTGCACGCCCATCTGGCGCAGGTTGGCGGCTTCTTCGACGGTTAATACCGCAAAACCATCGGCCGCTTGCAGCGCGCGTATCGCACGCGAGAGGCCGTGCCCATAGGCGTTGGCCTTGACGACCGCCATCAGTTTGGTTGCGCCCGCAACCCGCCGCGCGACGCGCAGGTTATGCGCCATCGCATCCAGCGAAATGAGCGCTTTGATCGGCCGCATTTATCCGCCTAATACGCGCCGGGTTGGGCCAACGACTCGAAGCGCGTGTACTCGCCAAGCCATGCCAGGCGCACGGTGCCGATGGGCCCGTTACGCTGCTTGCTGATAATGATTTCGGCGGTGCCTTTGTCCGAAGTATCGGGGTTGTAGACCTCGTCGCGGTATATGAACAGAATCACGTCGGCGTCCTGCTCGATCGCGCCGGACTCGCGTAGGTCGGACATCACCGGGCGCTTGTTGGGGCGCTGTTCCAGGCCGCGATTCAGCTGCGACAGCGCGACCACCGGGACTTGCAACTCTTTCGCGAGGCCCTTCAGTGCGCGCGAGATTTCGGAGATTTCAGTCGCGCGGTTTTCACCCGAACTCGAAGCCGACATCAACTGGATGTAGTCGATGATGATCATGCCGAGCTTGCCGCACTGGCGCTGCAGGCGACGTGCGCGGGCGCGCAGTTCCAACACATTGAGGCCGGGAGTTTCGTCGATGAATACCGGCGCGTCGTTCAACTTGCCCAGCGCGTAGGTCAGCCGCTGCCAGTCGTCTTCGCCAAGCTTGCCGGTGCGCAGCCGGTGCTGATCGAGCTTGCCGACCGATCCGATCATCCGCATCACCAGTTGCTGGCCGCCCATTTCCATCGAAAACACCGCGACCGGTAAGCCGGTTTCGAGCGCGACGTTTTCGCCGATGTTGAGCGAGAACGCGGTTTTACCCATCGACGGGCGGCCTGCGACGATGATCAGGTCGCCGGGCTGGAAGCCCGAGGTTTTTTGATCCAGATCGTGAAAGCCGGTCGGCACGCCAGTCACGCCGGAATCGTTGTCGCTGTGATACAGCTCGTCGATGCGTTCGACGACTTGCTTCAATAGCGGCTTAATTTCGCAGAATCCGGCTTGGCCGCGGCTGCCGGATTCGGCAATCTCGAACACGCGCGCTTCGGCTTCGTCGAGTAATTGCGACGCGCTGCGTCCCGCCGGGGCATACGCGGAGTCGGCGATGCCGGTGGCGACTTCGGCCAGACGGCGCATCACCGAGCGTTCGCGCACGATTTCGGCGTAGCGGCGGATATTCGCGGCGGACGGCGTGTTGCTGGCGAGCGCAACGATGTACGACAGACCACCGACCGCTTCGAGTTCACCCAGCGATTGCAGCGTCTCGGACACCGTCACTGCATCGGCGGGGTGGTTATTGCTAATCTGCTTGACGATCGCGCGCAAGATCTGCCGGTGATCCTGGCGATAAAAATCTTTTTCCGAGACCACGTCGCCGATGCGGTCCCACGCGCTGTTCTCCAGCAGCAATCCGCCCAGCACCGACTGTTCCGCCTCAAGCGAGTGGGGCGGCAGTCGCATGTGCGCGAGTTGTGGATCGGAGTTTGCGGGTGCGAAAGGATGAACAGTAGCCATGGCAGGATTTTAGCCCCCGCCTGAAATCAGACAAGGCATAAGCTTGTGGATAAAGTTATGACAAACACGGGATAACAAAAAGGGGCCACTTGGGCCCCCTTTTTTCACTGCTTTCCCGATTCGAGATACAGATACTTCTCGATTAACTCTGGCCTACAACCGTGACCGTTACCGTGGCGGTAATGTCGTGATACAGCCCGATCACTATCGAGTAATCGCCAATAGCCTTTAACGGACCATCCGGTAAACGGACTTCCGCTTTGGCTACTTCGACGCCTGCCGCGGTTAGCGCTTCTGCAATATCCGCATTGGTGACCGAACCAAACAATCGGCCATCCACGCCGACCGATTGCGCAATCCGCACCGCAAAGCCTTCCAGCTTGGCTGCACGCGCTTGCGCCGCGGCCAGCTTTTCACCGGCCACACGTTCCAGTTCGATTTTTTGTACTGCAAACGCATCGATATTGGCCTGCGTGGCGCGACGGGCGCGACCAGTAGGAATCAAAAAATTGCGCGCGTAGCCGTCTTTCACTTTGACCACATCGCCCAGGCTGCCCAGGTTGACGACTTTATCCATCAGTATGATTTGCATGGTCGTCTCCTTAGGAATGCAGGTCGGTGTAAGGCATCAATGCCAGAAAGCGCGCACGCTTGATGGCAGTGGTGAGTTGACGCTGATAACGCGCCTTGGTGCCGGTGATGCGGGCGGGGATAATGCGCGCATTTTCGGCAATAAACTCTTTCAACACTTCGATGTCCTTGTAATCGACCTGGACGACTTTATCGACCGTGAAGCGGCAGAATTTGCGGCGCTTGAAAAGCCCGCGGTTTGCGCCTTCACGTTTCTTGTTACCAAATTTTCCGCCGGCTTTGCCGCCAGCTTTTCCACCCATGGGACGTGCCATGATTATTCCTTTTCCAATTCGC
>JAYWDZ010000170.1:0-1826 GCA_043779595.1 Nitrosomonadales bacterium | reverse complement strand
TCGGTCTGGACAAACTTTCACCTCGCAAGGCGGAGCAGGAACTGTCCAGCGGACTTAAAAGTTACGAGAATGGCCAGTATCCGCTCGCCGCAAAACATTTACAAAATGCCCTGAATGACGAGTTGACGTTCAAGAGCGACCGGGTGACAGCGCATAAATATCTGGCCTTTGTTTATTGCGTCTCCGGTCGTGAAAAACAATGCAGAGCGGAGTTTAAGGAAGCGTTGGAAATTAATTCGGATTTTGAATTGAGTTCGGCAGAAGCGGGGCATCCTTTATGGGGTCCCGTCTATCGGGAGGTCAAAGCAGAGCAACGTCAGAAGAAAAAGTAAACTCATCAGTTACGCTGCGGACGTGTAAAACATACCAGTACATCCCGCGCTCGCTACTACTTAGATGCATTGTGTTCACTGTGTTCACGCTGTAGTGTCCGTGTCCACTGCCATCGAGTAGTCGATGCTGGATCTGCGCTTATAGCAAGGGTTTAGTTCAACGCTTATTTATAAAACTTATAAAAATAAGGACATAGCAATGATCAGCCGAAGACCTGAAGTATCGCTTAACACCGGGCTGCAAATTGGGTTCGCCCTAATTTTGCTGCTAATGATCGGTTTAATCATGGTGGGGCTCAGCCGCATGGCGGATATTAATCGCCAGCTCCAGGATATTGTTGGCAACAATCTCGTCAAGCGGGAGCTGGCGTATGCAGTTAATTCAGCCCTGCACGAACGCCTTATCAGCATGCATACCTTAGTCGTCATGACGGATCCATTTGACCTTGAAGAAGAATCCCAGCGTCTGCGTGCATATGGAGTGAAGTTTCTTGAAGGCCGAATAAAGTTAGAGGCGCTGGCGAAGACTCCAGAAGAACAACGTATCCTTCGCCAAATCCATGATCAGGCAATCAAGACCAGGCCGTTAACAGAAAAAGCCACCGAGGAGGCGCTCGCCGGAAATGGCGTGCAAGCGTTAACTACTCTACGAACCCAAGCGATTCCGGCGCAAAATTTAATTTCACAACATGTGAACGAATTCATAAAATTGCAAGAGCGTGAGACAGAAAAGAGCGTCACGCACGCCACCGCATCCTATGCGCAAGCGCGGACTATGATGCTAGTGCTAGGAGGTGTGGCCACTGCGCTTGGGGTATTAATTGGTGTGGTGGTGATTCGAAACTCGAAACAGCAGGCGGGTCTACTGCAGCATCAGGCTATGTACGACAGCCTCACTCATTTACCTAATAGGGTGTTATTTGCCGATCGCCTGCAACAAGCGATCCGAGTGAGGCGGCGCGAAAATAAGGCCTTCGCGCTGATTACTATGGACCTTGATCGTTTTAAAGAAATCAACGACAGTTTGGGTCATCATGCGGGTGACCAAGTATTGGTACACGTGGGCAACTGCGTGCATTCCTGTCTGCGTGAGTCTGATACCGTAGCACGCATGGGTGGCGATGAGTTTGCCATTTTGCTTGCCACCGCGAACAATATTGACGGTGCTGTGGCTGCGACCAAAAAAATTCTGCTAGCACTTGAAGAGCCGATTGAAATTGCCGGACAGAAAATCGAGATCGGCGCAAGCCTGGGTATTGTCCTCTTTCCGGATCACGGGGAGGATCCGGAAGTGTTGATGCGTGCGGCCGACGCTGCCATGTATGCCGCTAAGCAACTTCATGGTGGTTACAAGGTATACAGCAAAGACCTCGGCCATGGAGTTGATGATCGCCAGACGCTGCAGGGCGAGCTGCGTCATGCTATCGCCCACGACGAGTTGGTATTGTATTTTCAACCCCAGATCGACTTTAAGTCTAACCGCATCAACGGTGT
>JAYWDZ010000169.1:0-1828 GCA_043779595.1 Nitrosomonadales bacterium | reverse complement strand
CAAGTCTGCCTTTAGGCTCGCCGCCATGCCTCGTGCCACCTACTTGGTTTAGGCGGCTACAATCAAAATGCTCTGCCCCAGGCAACGCACCGTCTGATTCGCCCGAATTTTCGCCGTCTTGCGGATTTCCGGCTGGCCGTCCACAGTGACTTCTCCACTGACGATCATGTGCTTGCCTTGCCCGCCGCTATCGGCGACGCCGGTGAGCTTGAGCAAGTCGCACAATGCAATATGCTCTCCGCGTAGTTTGAATTCCGTGTTCACTTTTTATTTCTATGCATCGATAACGTGAGTGGCTATTGCGCAGGCTTGGTAGCCAACTTGGCATACACACCCTTGCCGACAGACTCTGAGAGATGGTTCAGGCCCATGATGGCGTTGGCAGAAGTATCCGAGACTGTGTATTCCTGACCTAGATAGCGAATACGCAGACCTATTCTGTCTCTACCCGCCATGATTCCAAACATGACGCGCACGGCGGGCGGCCGCTGCCGGATATCCGTAATTGCAACCTCGGCCATATCTGTTTCTGACACCGCAAACGCGTTTTTCTTAGCTTCTTCCGCATAGGCCTGCTGAATGAGTGGCACAACTTTTTCGTTGTGTTCACACTCACCACAATCCCAGATGATGTTGAGCTTGGGAACGGTTGGCAACGTACTTAGCGGCTTTGAGACTTCTGCCATTCCATCGGTAGCAACTTCCGACTCCGGTTTGGTCTGAGCCCCTGCAGGTTGACTGGCGAGCACAGCAAACAGCAAAGTCGCGAATAGGACATGTTTTTTCAAAATCTTCTCCTTTAAGGGCAAAAAACCGCGGCAGGAAACGGTGCGCTGTCTCACCACGTCAGCGTTGAATGATGGGTTGGGGGGCAAAGCACACCTCACCACCAATTGCGAGCCTTGCAATCGCTGGGGGTCGGCTTCCATTCGGATAACACCTTTTCAGCTTGGCTCAACTGATCACTGGACATTTCAGATTGGATAGATTTTAGAACAGCAGCGGCGTATTTTTTCTCGCCATCATAGCGGGCAGACTTTTCTAACAATTTGTACCAAACATAGGCCTGAACCACATCTTTCTGAACGGCACATGACTTGCAGCGGTGGTAGATCACGGAATCATTTTGATAGAAGAGATCACCCATGGCACCCTGAGCTTTAGGCTGGTTACCGTTAGCCGCCTTGCGCCAAAGCTCTAGAGCCTTTTTGTTGTCTTGAGGTTTTTCTCGGCCCAAGAAATACAACATCCCAACCCAATACTCAGCGTCACAGTCGCCTTTCTCAACAAGGGGATCCCAGTCTTTTGCCGCCAAGTCGTACCTTCCGCGATCGTACCAGCGGACACCATATGCATATGGGTCGCTCGGGTCATAGTACGTATTCGGTAACATGCACCCAGAGAAAAGTACAACTGGTACTACGAGAATCCACAAGAAGAGTTTGCTCATTATCTTGCCCCCCAACGATGTAGTTCAGGGGCGCGAGCGCGAACTACGGGGTCACGAACTACGATGTCTTGCATAAACACATTTCATCTCAATCATCTCCATAAATATGGCATTGCAAGACCATAGTGCTGCCACTACACCGCCTCGACACGTAAGCCCGCACGAACGGCAGCATCAAGCTGCCGCGTGTCTGCCGACACGAAAACATCGGCTTGCAAGGCTAGCGCGCTGCCGATGTGTATGGCGTCCATGCCGCGCAGCACATTGGTCTCGAGACTCGAAATCGCATGCGCCAACACCGCCGGAGTGAGATCGCAGAGGGCGGCGTCTTCGATGTCAGCCAGCAACAAGGACTTCAGTTGCCGATATTGCGTGTCG
>JAYWDZ010000168.1:0-1829 GCA_043779595.1 Nitrosomonadales bacterium | reverse complement strand
TTGAAAAAACAACCGGCATCATTATGGCGGCGCGAGGTTTTGCTTCATCGTTGTTCAATCGGGATGAAAGATTCTGCATGACAAGAAACGAAAACAGCAAAAATACGGACTTTGCCAAAGTTGCCGCAGCCATGTCCCGAGGCTGGGGCCAACACTTGCCACTCAATGTATAACAACGCCATCAACACTGACAGTAAAAAGCGGCACGCCTTCGTCGCGCCGCTTTTTATTGCCGGTTATGGCGAACGTTAGGCATTTATCCAGTAGCAGCCGTGGCGCAGCCGTACTTGAACGCTTTGGAAGAGCTGGTCGCCCGCGAGCTGCCGGGTATCTCTGGTTTGGTGTGCAAGCATTTTTTTAGCGGCGCAGCGTTGTACTCGAACATGACAATTTGCGCCTCATTAACACCCGCCGGCTTCGCTTTCAAACTTCCCGAGCAACGTTGCTCAGAGTTGGTCGCCTCTGGAAAGGCTTCACCCTTGCGGTACTTCGAGAAGTCACCGGTCAAGAAAGGCTACGTTCTATTTCCACATGCAAGTAGTCTGAGCAATGCGGTTGTTGTAAGTTATCTTAAGGAATGTTTGGCACATGCAAGCTCACCAAATGCCTAGCATGGCGTTCGAGAGGGACGCGCCAAAATGGGCGCGTCTCTCAACTTTACGTTAAGCATTCAAATATCGCCTCAAGAAAATGTCAATTTATCGAGTATTTCTTTTGACAACCCCTCCCTGTCCTGCTTAAGTCTTCGAATAAAGCTCTTGGGAGCAGCCGTGTTGGCATCGTATTTTGCGCTCCACTCAATAATGCCGAGGAGCACTGGCAACAGGTCTATTCCTTTTTGGGTAAGCGTGTACTCGTATTTTGAAAGATTCTCGGAATCGCGCGCCTTGGAAATGAAATCTTCCGCTTCCAATCTTTCCAGACGCTCTGCAAGTATGTTCGTCGATATTCTTTCCTCTGATTGAGAAAGTTCGCCGTAATACTTTTTCCCCTTGAACATAAAATCCCTAATGATTAGAAGGGACCACTTATCCCCAAAGGTATCCAGGGCAAAGCTAATTGGACAGTCCGACCTTCTTTGGCGACGCTTTTTCATAGACTTGTGGCTTATCAGAGTACTTGCAAATTGCAAGTGCTAAGTGTAGCTTACAAAGACACTTGTAAATTGCAAGTTCTGGGAGGAGACATTATGGCAACCATTCACAATGAAATTACAGTAAACGCGAGTATCGACAATATCTGGAATATTCTTACAGACCTCGAACTCCTGGATAGGTATGATCCGACCGTAAAGAAATCCACATTGGTTTCTGCCGAGAAAACGGGTATGGGAGCAAAACGAAAAGTTGACATGCTGGACGGTAAAAATTGGTTTAAAGAAAAAATAACAGTGTTCAAGCAAAATGACGCGCTGACTTACCAACTCACCGACTGCTCCTTCCCAATCAGATCGCTAAAACATAGTTACAGTTTCGAGAAAATCGGCCATCAAACGAAAGTGAAACAGATAATGGAATACACGATAAAGTTTGGTTTGCTTGGAAAGCTGCTTGACAGTTTGATGATACGCAAACAATCGGACAACGGAATAAAAAAATTCTTTGCTGGACTGAAATCTTATGCAGAAACGCATGGAGTTTAGCTCATGGCATACGGCGAAAAATTAGCATATAGAATTCGCGAACGATTAGCAGACCTCCCGAATATTAAAGAAAAAGAAATGATGGGCGGTTTGACATTTATGTTCAACGACAAAATGTGTGTAGGCATCATCAAAGACGAACTGATGTGCCGTATTAACCCCGACATTTATGAAGCCGTTCTTGAAA
>JAYWDZ010000167.1:0-11704 GCA_043779595.1 Nitrosomonadales bacterium | reverse complement strand
ATTGCGAACAGCATTGCCCCCGAGCATCTCGAACTTGCGGTCGTCGATCCCGACGCGCTATTGCCGCGGTTGCGCCACGCCGGCGCGATTTTCATGGGTCGCCACACCTGCGAAGCGCTCGGCGATTACTGCGCCGGGCCGAATCACGTGTTGCCGACCTCGCGCACCGCGCGCTTCTCGTCGCCACTGGGCGTATACGACTTTCAGAAGCGCACCAGTCTGATTCATGTGTCCGAGGCGGGCGCGCAAACCTTGGGCCAACTCGCTTCCACGCTCGCGCATGGCGAAGGCTTGCACGCGCACGCACGCTCGGCTGAGTATCGTTTGAAGCAGTCTAGTTGACCCCGCGATGAGCCGCTATTGGAGCAAGGTCGCGCGTGGTTTGACGCCTTATGTGCCGGGTGAGCAACCCAAGCTGCCGAATCTGGTTAAGCTCAACACCAACGAAAATCCTTACCCCCCCAGCCCCAGGGCGGTGGAAGCGATGCGTCAGCAAATCGGTGACAGTTTGCGGCTGTATCCTGATCCGTATTCCGATGCGTTGCGCAAAGCGATTGCCGATTTCCATGGCGTAGACATTGCACAGGTTTTCGTCGGCAACGGCTCCGACGAAGTGCTCGCGCATGCGTTTCTCGCGCTGCTGAAACACGATCAGCCCATCCTGTTTCCAGACATCACCTACAGCTTTTATCCGGTGTATTGCGGGCTGTACGAGATCGAATATCGCGAAATCGCGCTCAGCGATCATTTTGAAATTCGCGTCGATGACTTTTGTGTACCCAATGGCGGCATCATTTTCCCCAACCCCAACGCGCCCACCGGGCGGCTGCTGGCGCTAACCGAGATTGAGCGCCTGCTGCAAGCCAACAACGAATCGGTGGTGGTGATCGACGAGGCCTACATCGGCTTTGGCGGTGAGTCTGCGGTGGGTTTGGTCCAGCGCTACCCGCAATTGCTGGTCGTGCATACCTTGTCCAAATCGCATTCGCTTGCCGGGCTGCGCGTGGGGTACGCAATCGGGCAAGCGCCGCTGATCGAAGCGCTCAATCGCGTGAAGGACAGCTTCAATTCCTATCCGCTCGATCGTCTCGCACAGGCCGGTGGCGCGGCGGCGATGCAGGACCGCGCGCATTTCGACGCGACGCGCGCTAAAGTAATCGCGACGCGTGCGCAGCTGGTGGCGTCGCTTGCCGAGTTGGGTTTTGACGTGCTGCCGTCGGCTGCCAACTTCGTGTTCGCGCGTCATCCGCAGCACGAGGGCGCAGCGCTCACCGCAGCCTTGCGCGCGCGCAGCATTATCGTGCGGCATTTTGCCAAGCCCGCGCGCATCGCGCCGTTTTTGCGCATCACCGTGGGCACTGATGCGCAGTGCGCGGCCTTGCTCGTGGCGCTGCGCGAAATACTCGCTTAAGCCATTCCTTGTAGGTGGGCGTCGTGAACTACAAGATAAACCGAACGCATCGCGCAAAAACCGGTCAAGCTTGCTGAGTCTATTATTGGAGTCTGCTGTGAAACACCTGTTATTACTGATCGTATTAAGCTTGCCACTCGCTGCGCAAGCCGGGGGCGTAGATCGCCTGAAAGCCTTTATCTCTGGCGCCAAAACTGCCGAGGCGGATTTCACGCAAACCGTCTCCGGAAAGTCTGGCAAGGTAACGCAGCAGGCCAGCGGCAAAATGGCGTTTGCACGGCCCGGCAAATTTCGCTGGGATTACGCCGCGCCGTATGAGCAGGTGATCGTCGGCGACGGTGTGAAGTTGTGGCTATATGACGCCGATCTGAATCAGGTCACCACCCGCAAGTTGGGTGATGCGTTAAGCGGCACGCCCGCGGCACTGTTGGCGGGTGACAACGCAATCGAAAAACTTTTCACGCTGAAAGATGCGGGCACCACTAACGGCATGGAATGGCTGGAAGCCGTGCCCAAAAACAAGGACACCACCTTCGAGAAAATCCGCATGGGTTTTAAGGGCGATGTGCTGGCACAGATGGAGCTGGCCGACAATTTTGGCCAGCGCACCACGCTGAAGTTTTCGCGCTTCGAGCGCAACCCCAATCTGAGCCCGAACCGTTTCAAATTCACGCCGCCCAAGGGCGCAGATGTCATTAGCGACTGACGATCTTTTCAGCGCAGACACCCTCGCCCACGCACCGCTCGCGGAGCGCTTGCGTCCGCGCCATCTCGACGAAGTCGTCGGCCAGTCGCATTTGCTGGGGCCGGGCAAACCGCTGCGACTCGCGTTCGATGCGGGCAAGCTGCATTCGATGATCCTGTGGGGTCCGCCTGGGGTAGGCAAAACCACGCTGGCGCGGCTGACTGCCGAGGCGTTCGGCGCTGACTTCATCGCGATTTCGGCGGTGCTCTCCGGCGTGAAAGATATACGCGAAGCAGTTGAGCGCGCGCGCATGAATCAATCCATGAACCGCGCGACGATTGTGTTTGTCGACGAGGTGCATCGCTTCAACAAGTCGCAGCAGGATGCGTTTTTGCCGCACGTCGAGGCGGGCCTGTTTACCTTCATCGGCGCGACCACCGAAAACCCGTCCTTCGAAGTCGTCGGCGCGTTGTTGTCGCGCGCGCAAGTGTATGTACTGAAATCGCTGACGCCCAACGAGCTGATCGCATTGTTGCAGCGCGCGCTGGGTGTGTTGCCGCAGCTTAAACTGGCGGACGGCGTGGACCAGATACTGGCAGGCTACGCCGACGGCGACGCGCGCAAGCTGCTCAACCTGCTGGAGCAACTCGACAGCGCCGCGCGCACCGAGGGCGTGGCCGAGATCGACACCGCGTTCGCCGAGAACGCACTCGCGCAATCGCTGCGGCGTTTTGATAAAGGCGGCGAAGCGTTCTACGACCAAATTTCCGCACTGCACAAAAGCGTGCGCGGATCGAACCCCGACGCCTCGTTGTACTGGCTGGTGCGCATGATGGACGGCGGCGCCGACCCGCGCTATCTCGGGCGGCGACTGATTCGTATGGCGAGCGAAGATATCGGCTTGGCCGATCCGCGTGCGCTCGGCCTCACGCTCGACGCCGTCGCCACCTACGAGCGCCTCGGCAGCCCCGAAGGCGAACTCGCGCTGGCGCAAGCGTGCATCTACCTGGCCTGCGCCCCTAAGAGCAACGCCGCGTACGTAGCCTACAACGCTGCGCGCGCGTTTGTATCTAGCAACCCTTCTAACGAGGTGCCGCTGCATCTGCGCAACGCGCCCACCAAGCTGATGAAAGAGCTCGGCTACGGTCACGCCTACCGCTACGCGCACGACGAGCCCGAAGCCTACGCCGCCGGCGAGCGCTACTTCCCCGATGATGTGCCCGAGCAGCACTGGTTCCACCCCACCCCGCGCGGCCTCGAAGGCAAGATCGCCGAGAAGCTGGCGCATCTGCGCAAGCTGGATGAGGAGGCAGGGAAGGATTGAAGGTAATGGCGCGAATTAGAAATACGCGCCATTAACATAAAGACGGTATGTCGATCAACCCCGGTTTTATCGACATATCCTGAAGTCGTGTCGATTTAGGGCGGTCTTGCGAAAAGTTCAAAAATAGACTAAGTTTAATGTAGAGTGCATATCCGCACTAGCAGGAAACGAGATGCAACACCCCTCCCCTGTCGTCAAAACGCAAATCAAGCCCAGCAGTCGCGACCTGTCCGCTGCCGGTTTACGCGCATTCTTCAACATCGCGCGCGACTGGAATCTGAACACCGACGAGCAGATGGTGCTACTGGGTGCGCCGGGGCGGTCGACATTTTTCAAATGGAAATCCGCGCCCGAGGCCGCCGATCTCAAGCGCGATACACTGGAGCGCTTGTCGTATCTGCTCGGCATTTACAAAGCCTTGCAGGTGCTATTGCCCGCCACAGCTGCGGCCGATGCGTGGATAAAAAAGCCCAATGACGCGCCGCTCTTTGCCGGACAAAGTGCGCTCGCGCGCATGCTGGGCGGCAACGTGGCCGACTTGGTCGCGGTGCGCCAGTATCTCGATGCGCGGCGCGGCGGCTAGGCTTGATCTACCCCGCCACCGCGCTTAACTGGCGCCCGGCTTACCGCGTTATCCCCAGCCGCTTTCCATCAATCGGCCTCTTTGAGCGCGTCGCCAGCGCGGCGGATTTTGATGCGCTGTATGCGCTGGAGGCGATGACCAATCCCCGCATCCGCGACGAAGTAGGCGATATCAGCCTGGTCCCGCCGGAGGAGCGGTTGTTTGGCGAAGGTTGCACCGCGATCATGGCCGCTTTCACGCATCTCAATCCGCAAGGCAGCCGCTTCAGCGACGGCAGCTACGGCGTATTTTATTGCGCCCGCAAGCGCGACACCGCCATCGCCGAAACCCGCCATCACGCCGCGTTGTTCATGCAGGCCTCCCACGAGCCGCCGATGCGTTTGCAGATGCGGCTGTATACCGTGCAAGCCAAAGGCCGTGCCGTCGACCTGCGCGCCGCCAGCCAGGCCGAACCGCGCATCGTCGACCCCGACGATTACACCTATGCCCAAGCCATCGGCCGAAAACTCCGTGCTGATGGCACACTGGGCATCGTGTATCCGTCGGTGCGCCACCCCGGCGGCACCTGCCTTGCGGCCTTGCGCACCGGCCTGTTGAGCCACTGCCTGCACGCCGCTTATCTGGAATACAACTGGGACGGCGCGGCGATGGATGCGGTGTTTGAGGTAAATCAGTTGGTATGAGTCTGCCGATAACCTCGCGTGTATGCGAAGATTCGGCACATAACAAATGAGGGGGCGTCTTGGTTCCACTTTGGAACCACAAGCGGAGGGAGGTAACAATGACTGCTGAAAGCAGCATATTTCTCGAAAGCCGATCTCTCACAGATCTCGCCACTAACCCATTTTCCCCCACCTCAAGGCTGTGCCAGCGAAGTACCGGGCGCTCATACCCAATTACATCAAGGACTATGTGTCCCTGAACCAATTTGTGCCGTAGGAGCAGCAATGAGTAAATCAAAAAAATTAACCATCGAAGTTATGGGCACGTCCACCTCTGTGCTTTCCCAGAACGATGAGGACTACATTTCCCTGACCGATATGCTGAAAGCAAAGGATGGGGACTTCTTCATTGCGGACTGGTTAACGAATCGCAATACTGTGGAGTTTCTAGGGATATGGGAACGTGTCCATAACCCCGATTTTAATTATGGCGAATTCGCCATAATTAAAAGTCAGGCTGGCCTGAACAGCTACCGAATCAGCGTCAAGGACTGGGTTGCAAAGACCAACGCAATCGGCCTACGCGCTACTACAGGAAGGTATGGTGGTAGCTACGCACACAAGGACATTGCGTTTGAGTTTGGTATGTGGATCAGCGCCGAATCCAAGGTTTACCTAATCAAGGAATTCCAACGTCTCAAGGACGAAGAAAACGACCGACTCAAGCTCGGGTGGAATCCTCAGCAAGTTCTTCACCGCGACTTCGCCCGCTATGGCTGGGCAATCTGGGGCGGGTCATGATCACAAAAGCCAAACGACTGAAGAGCATTGGGAAGTTCTATGATTTCTCGTCCAGTGCAAACGAACTTGATTGGTACAAGAACACATTTGTATTTGCCCCGAACGCCTATGGCAAGACCACCTTCGTAAATGTTCTTCGCTCACTTCGAGACAACGACCCGAAGTTGATTCGTGCCCGAAAGACATTGGGCGTTACGGCGAACCCTGAAGCAGTGATTGTAATCGCCGGTGGGAACCATATTTTCAACGGCGCGCGATGGGATAGGCCATGTACTGATATCCAGATTTTCGATTCACCGTTTATTCATGCGAACATTCTCACGCATGAGATCGGCCACGAGCACAAGAAGAACATTCACAAGATCATTATCGGCGAGCAGGGTAAAAAACTGGCCGAAGAATTGTCGGCGCTAAAAACGAAGGAGAAGGCCAAGAGCCAAGAGCTCGCGAATCTCGTCGGGCAATTCAAGAAAGGTGGCTTCACCCTGGCAATGAATGCATTTCTTGCCATTCCGGGGGCAGATGAAACTGCTGTCGGTGATCGGATTCAGAAGCTTGAGCAAGACATCAAGACCAAGGGATCAGCGGAAGCTGTCCAGAAGCTTGGACACCCCAAGCTGATGGCGGCGCCATCATTCGATCTTTCCACTGCCAAAAAACTTGCAAGCAAGAAGTTGGTTGCCATTCATGAAGCTGCCGAAAAGCAGGTTCTTGCCCATATAGGCCGCAATTTCAAGGATGGGGCTCAAGCAAGGCAATTTATCCGTCAGGGTCTTGATGTGATACAGGCAGACTGCCCTTTCTGCGGGCAGGATCTCAAGAATGCAGCTAACCTTTTGAAGGCATACCGCGAGTTTTTCGACGAAGCATTCCGCAGATATCAAGAGGAGGTTGCCGAACAAGTAGCCTCCTTTGAAAAGTGGAATCTTGACAACGTTTTGACCGCGCTGGTTTCGACTCACAATGCCAATCTTGCGACGGTGCGGCAGTGGGAACCATACCTCGGTGTAGGAGCCTCTGATTTATTGGGGCTAGCGGATGATGGCAACGCGCAAAGCGACGAGAAACCGGAGCTTGCTGGAGTAAATGAGGATTTTGAGCCATTTTACAACGCCGCCCGCGCCGCTTCGGCGAATAAATCAGGGGTTTCCGTAGTCGGTTTATCTGATGTTGCTGCTACGGTAGAGGCGTGCCGTGCCAGACTTGTTGAGCTGAAGGGCAAAGTTCGGTCAGAACTGGAAAGCAAACAGAAAGACCCAAATCACAACGCCGATCTGTCACAGTTCGACGCGCTTGCCACTGAGCTGGGCGGATTGAATGCAGCGCTCGAAAAGTACAACAACGAAGCCACCGCCTTCACGGAGAAAGCAAAACAGTACGTTGCCGATCTTCCCAAGTCGGACATTGCTTCGATCCGCCAGTCTCTCGCCAAGGAGCAGGAAATCAAAAAGCGGTTCGCTCCGGAATGGAAGTCGTGGGCATCAGCCTACCCGCCAGCAAAGAAAGAGGTGGGCGACCTGCAGACCCAGAAGAACACGAAGCAAAAGGAGCTTGAGAACTACAGCAAGAGCATTTTCGATACTTACCAGTCGCGCATCAACGAACTGCTTGAAACCCTAGGGACAGACTTCACCATCACCGGCTTGACCGGAAAAACAGACGAGCGGGCGAATGAGAGTTACAGCGATTTCGGTTTTCTTATCTTGCGACAGGCAGTTCCGCTGACAACCCGGCAAGATGAGGCGCCGTGTTTCAGGAATACGCTGAGCGAAGGAGACAAAAGCACGTTAGCGTTTGCGTTCTTCATGGCTACACTGGAAAAACAGCCAGGACTCGACAAACAAATTGTCGTTTTTGATGATCCACTATCAAGCTTGGACGAGACGCGGCGCGAAGCAACGGCCCGTTTGTTGTTGGCCTTATCGCCGACGGTGATGCAGCTAAACGTCTTCACTCACAAGCGAGATTTCCTGCACATGCTTTGCGACAAGATGCCTGACAACAAGACCCTCCGACTCCGCTTCGACAAAAAGGACGGCACCCGCTTTGCCGTCCTGGATATTGAGGAAGATCGTAAGGGTGATCATGCCCGCTTGATCGAAAACATGGAACGTTATCTTGGTGAAGATTTCGGGCCAACAGCTGAAAACATGCAAGGCAATCTGCGGAAGCTTTTCGAGACCGTTCTGAAAACCAAGTACTACCGTGTGCTTGCGGCCGACATCAAGGCCAAGCATGGTTTGGGGGCTCTGCTGACAGCCCTTTTTGGAGCCAAGCTAATTGATGAGGTCATCAAGCCGCGCTTATTTGATCTATGCTCGGTTGCAAGCGGTTCGCATCACGGCGAAATTGTCGATGTAACTGCGCGGCAACTCACCCGCGATGAGCTTCTCCCGCTGATACGCGAAGCTCTAGACCTTGTTCACAAGGTTTGAGATGGAAGAAGGCGCCGTAAAAGCCTGAGCTATTACAGCGCCCAAGGATTGAACACCTGCGGGTATAGCGCGAAGTCCTGCACGTTGCGGGTGACCACGGTGAGGCCGTGGCATTGTGCGGTCGCCATCAGCAGCGAGTCCATCACCGGTAGCGGCTGGCCTGCCAGTTCGGTGTGCGCAGAAATTTGCGCCCAGACGTGGAGTGCGGCCGCGTCGAGCGGGAGGATGCGCCCGGCGAAGCGTTGCTCCACCTTGCCCAGCCAGGCAGTGAGCTTTTGGCTGCGGCCCGGGTCCGTGGCGCGCAGCTTGAGGATGCCTTTTCCAATTTCGCCTAGCGTAATCACGCTCAAGTAAAGGCTGGCTTCGTCCTGCTCATCCAGCCAGGCGATCACACGCGACGCGGGCGCTTTTTTGGCGTATTCGGAAAGCGCGCAGGTATCGAGCAGCCAGCTCATAGCTCCACGGTGCGCCCGGTGTCGCGGCTGCGAGAAATATCCAGGTCTTCCGCTGCCAGTTCGGGGTGCAGCAGCGCGCTGGAAAGTTTTCCCCGGCGGCGCGTGAGCCGGGCGTATTCTTCCGCTGAAACCACCACTGCAGTCGGCTTGCCATGCACGGTGACCACTTGGGCATCCCCACCCGCAGCCCGTTTGATGAGCTGGCTAAATTTGCCTTTTGCTTCTTGCAGTTGCCATTCAGTGTGCATGGTAGGCCTCCATTAATTCTGTCCAGTCTGACCAGAATTTAGCACAGGGCTTGCGGGTTGGCTATGCCTGACTTCATTTCGATAATTAGATCGAGCATTGGAATGACTTACCTGCTCCCCTTCCTGTAATACAAGGGGGGATTATGCAGCTCACTCCTATTCTGCCCTGCGCTATTTAACATCTCACTGGCGAGCCGGTTTCCGCGCAACTCAGCTATCGGCGAGAATAGCGCCTTTAGATTTTTCGGTCGTTCACAATGCTGGATATTCAATTGCTGCGCAAAGACGCGGCGCAGGTGGCGGCGCGGCTAGCGACGCGCGGGTTTGCGTTCGACGTAGCGCGCTTTGAGGCGCTGGAGGCGACGCGCAAGTCGATTCAGATTCAGACGCAAGAGGCGCAGGCGCGGCGCAATGCGCTGGCGAAGCAGATCGGCATGCTGAAAGGCAAGGGCGAAGATGCCAGCGCGGCGATGCGTGATGCGGCGGGGCTCGGCGATGCGCAAAAGCAGCTAGAGGAACAGCTCGCCGCGCTGCAAACGGAAATCAACGACTGGTTACTGGGCGTGCCCAATCTGCCGCACGAATCGGTGCCCGAGGGCCGCGACGAAACCGCTAACGTCGAAGTCAGCCGCTGGGGCACGCCGCGCAGTTTTGACTTCGCAGTGCGCGACCATGTCGATCTGGGCGAGGGGCTCGGTCAGCTCGACTTCGCCGCAGCGGTCAAAATCACCGGTAGCCGCTTTGCGGTGATGCGCGGCGCGCTGGCGCGGCTGCACCGGGCGCTGGCGCAGTTCATGCTCGATCTGCATACCGCGCAGCATGGTTACACCGAAGTCTATGTGCCGTATCTGGTCAACGCCGATTCATTACGCGGTACGGGTAACCTGCCCAAGTTCGAAGAAGATTTGTTTCCCGTGCCGCGTGCGGACGCGGACAAGCTGTATCTGATCCCTACCGCCGAAGTGCCGCTAACCAATTTACTGCGCGATGAAATCGTCGCGGCCGAATCCTTGCCGCTGAAGTTCGTCGCGCACACGCCGTGCTTTCGTTCCGAGGCGGGTTCCTACGGCCGCGACACGCGCGGCATGATCCGCCAGCATCAGTTCGACAAGGTGGAACTGGTGCAGATGGTGCGGCCGGAAGACGCCTACGCTGCGTTGGAGGAACTGACCGGCCACGCTGAGACGGTGCTGCAACAGCTCGGCTTGCCGTATCGCAAGATGGCTTTGTGCACCGGCGACATGGGTTTTTCGGCGGCCAAGACTTACGACCTGGAAGTGTGGCTGCCGGGGCAGAATGCCTATCGCGAGATTTCGTCGTGCTCGTGTTTCGAGGCGTTTCAATCGCGGCGCATGCAGGCACGTTATCGCAATGCACAGGGCAAGCCGGAGTTGTTGCACACGCTGAATGGTTCCGGGCTGGCGGTGGGACGCACGCTGGTTGCGGTGCTGGAAAATTATCAGAACGCCGACGGCAGCGTCGCGGTGCCCGAGGTGCTGCGCGGCTATATGGGCGGCGTGGAACGTTTATCGCCCGCCTGATTTGCCGCAGCTCAACCTCAATCGTGTGGGGCCACGGTTGACGGCACACTGAAATACGGCCGATATTGCGGTTCCATACGTTGCAATATGTCGTAGTAGCTGCGAATGTTTTCGGTAAAAATCAACGCCTCGCCGCCGCGCGCATAACCATATCGCACCACTTTGTCGTAGCCGCCGCGCCCGATCAAGGGCAAGGCTTCTTTAATGTCTGCCCAGCTATCCGGATGTTTGCCGCGCGCTTGGGCGATGCGCCGCGCGTCTTCCAGATGCCCTTGTCCCTGGTTATACGCGGCCAATGCAATCCAGGTGCGGTCAGGCTCGGGAATGCGCGCCGGCAAAAGGTCTTTCATCAACACCAGATAACGCGCTCCGCCCAGAATACTTTGGCGGGGGTTCAGCCGGTTTTGTACGCCCATGCGGTCGGCCGTTTCACCAGTCAACATCATTAGGCCCCGCACGCCGCTGCGTGAGGTTGCATTAGGATCCCATTTGGATTCTTGATAGCCAATCGCCGCGAGCAAGCGCCAGTCGATCCCAGTAAGGCTTTGCGCTTCTTGAAAGTGGCGGCGGAGTGGCGGCAGGAGTTTGTTTCGGCGGTCCAATATGCCCAGCACATCTTGATTGTCCAGACGGCTAGTGTGCCCGTAATAGCGTTCGTAAATGCGTTTGATGGTGTTGTTTTTGCGCGCGTCTTCGATAAAACGCTCGAGCTTCTGTACTAATGCAGGCGATGCATTGCGCGGCAACGCCCACACGATTTTTTGTTTCTCATCCAACTCAAAAGCCACTGCCAGATTGGGATAAACATTTTTGGATAAATCAAAATCCAGCCCGTTGATGATGATGGCGTCGTACTCTCCCTGATCCAGCTTGGCCATTAATTCTTCAGGCCAGACATGATTAAGACTGGTCCAATGAAGGCCCGGCACTTTGGCCGCCAAGCGCTGCAAAAGCAACTGGTGGCCAGTGTTAGCGAGTATCGCAATATTTTTTCCCGACAACGCCGCAATAGAGAGCGGGCGTACTTCGTTGCTGCGATAAATCACCTGCACCGGGCTTTCAAATAACACGGGGCCTGCACGTAAATGGCGCGCTTGTATCGCAGGCTCGGTCAGGGCCGCAGCGGCGAAATGCGCCGAGCCTTTGGCAACGCGAAACAACACCTCTTCAGCTGAGTTTCGGATATCCCAGCGAATCGCCCAATTTTGAGCGCGGGCGAATTCACTCACCAGATCGTGTTCAAAGCCGACGGCTATTCCCGCTTGGTTAAAGTAATAAGTCGCTGGCCCTTGCCGGGTGGTCACGATCAGTTCGTTGGTTTTTTCGGGAGCGGGAGGGGGTGGCTTGTTGCATGCGCTTACCATCAACGCGAACAACAAGACGGTTGCGATCCGTTTCTGCATGCCCAAAGTCTGGCCGAAAGCAGAAAATCCGTCCAGTGCAAGAAAGCCACAGCAGTCGGTTACAATTGCGGCCCCGGAGAGGTGGCAGAGTGGTCGAATGTACCTGACTCGAAATCAGGCGTGAGCGCAAGTTCACCGTGGGTTCGAATCCCACCC
>JAYWDZ010000166.1:0-31422 GCA_043779595.1 Nitrosomonadales bacterium | reverse complement strand
CACGACCGAGCGGCGCAATGCAATAGCAATCAGATGAGGAAATGGCAATGATTTAAAAAACACACCATGTCACTTGTAAATTTGGGGAAGCCCTTGTAGTAGAGCTAAGGGGCGGGCCGCTTGCGGCACGTCCCGCTTGAGCGCCGGGTTGGGCGGGGGTGTATTAGCTGCCTCCTTCCATATAGGCGTAGCGCCGGTTGAAGGCAAGCGCGAGCGTGCGGGGACCCACGCCCGGCATCAGCGCTTTGAGACGGATGACTTCCCTTATCACCCAGGCCGGTTTGGCCTGTGACCGGCGGCAAACGGGTTCGACCGAACGACGACAGCTGCGACTGAAATGCCGACGCTTTAGTCTCCAATCGAACCACGCTTCAATCTGAATCCAGAGCCATGCCAGCAATAGCAACATCCAATTCCGAGTCCGCCGTAAAACAAACACCGCAGCTTGCCTGCGCCGCATGACAGTCGGTCTGTCATACCGGCCCCTACATTCGCTACCATGCATCCCCTCGACTATCGCTTTCTGCTGTTGCTGTTGCTGTTGCTGTTGCTGTTGCTGTTGCTGTTGCTCCTACTGCTGTCTGCACCGCTGACATTGCACGCATTTGGCGTCGCCATCGAACCCGCCAGCCCGGCGGGCATGGTCGGCGTTGCCGGTTTCGTCTCAACCGGCTCACCGCATCCGGGGGTTACACCGCGACCAAATTTCGGCAGGCGTTTGCAAATGCTGATGCGGTCGAACTTGGTTATAGAAAAAACGAACTCGGACAACAATAATTCACCGCTCGGAAGCCCCCTATTTCCCATTGATTGAGCTTGATTGAGCCGCCCCGTCAATATCCCGAGTAATCTTTTAATTCGGCCGTTCTGCTACTCACCGGAATCGTCAATGGGATGCTTGTAGGAAGGTTGGGTTTATTATTCCGTTTCTGAGATGACCCGGGGAAGAAGTATGGGAAAGACTCGGCTGGAAGCCTTCAGCGACGGGGTGATGGCGATCATCATCACGATTATGGTGCTGGAATTGAAAGTGCCTCACGGCACCGATTTCAGTGCGCTGGTACCGGTAATACCCGTGTTCTTTAGCTATGTGCTGAGTTTTATTTACGTAGGCATTTATTGGAACAATCACCATCACATGTTGCACGCTGCACACGAGGTGAATGGTCGCGTGCTGTGGGCGAATCTGCATTTGCTGTTCTGGTTATCCTTGATCCCGTTTGTGACAGGGTGGATGGGTGAAAATCACTTTGCTGAATGGCCCGCTGCACTCTATGGGGTGGTGTTGCTGATGTGCGCGATAGCCTATTACATCCTTTCGCACAGCCTGATCGCGCATCATGGCAAGGATTCGCAACTGGCAACCGCTTTTGGCAAAGACTATAAGGGCATGGTTTCGGTAGTGCTGTATGCAGTCGCCATTCCGCTGTCTTTTGTGAGCACTTGGCTGGGGATGTCGATCTATGTGGCGGTGGCCGCCCTATGGTTTATTCCGGACCGCCGAATTGAGAAAACAAGTCCACGCTGATAGCGCTTTGTATATCAAGTTTTTGGCAATAAATGATCTAGCGCGCCATCCATATGCAATTCGGTTAGTTCGGTAAACCCACCGATACATTTTCCCTCAATCATGATTTGCGGCACGGTGCGCGCGGCATTAGTCGCAACTGAAAACTCCTGCATGGCGGCAGGATCCAGATCAATACGCACTTCGTCGAAATCGATGCCGCGCTTGGCTAGAAAGGCTTTTACCTTGACGCAAATCGGGCAAGTGCCGGTACTGTATACCTTAACTTTATTCATTGTGTTGCTGTCCGTGACTCAGGTAAGGTTGATGGGCGATTTAGTTTAAATTCAACACGTCGCGCATGTCGTAAAGACCTGGTGGCCTGCCTTGCAGCCATTTGGCGGCGCGAAGCGCGCCCTGCGCGAAAGTAGCGCGGCTGCTGGCTTTATGCGTGAGTTCGACGCGTTCGCCAATGCCCGCAAACATCAAGGTGTGATCGCCGACAATATCGCCGCCCCGGACCGTAGCAAAACCGATCGTGTCCGGCGCGCGCTCTCCTGTCATTCCTTCGCGGCCATACACCGCGCAGGTGGTCAGATCACGTTTAAGCGTGTGCGCTACCGCGCGGCCCAGCGCTAGAGCTGTCCCGGATGGCGCATCTACTTTGTGGCGATGGTGAGCTTCGATAATTTCAATGTCGTAGCCCTGATCTAATACGCGGGCCGCTAGTTCGGCAAGTTTGATCAGCAAATTAACGCCCACGCTCATGTTGGGCGCAAACACAATCGGGATGTGCTCGGCGGCGGCTTGAATACATGCCGTGCCAGCTTCATCAAAGCCAGTCGTACCAATGACCATGGGCAACCTGGCAGTCACACACATGTCCAGGTAGGTTAGCGTTGCTGCAGGGCGTGTGAAATCGATCAATATCTGCGCGTGGTTTAGTGCCGCTATTTGATCCACTACCGAGATGCCTGTCATGCTGCCGTATAAGCTTCCGGCATCTTGCCCAACCAATTCGCTTCCCGGACGGTCAATCACTGCTGCCAGCGTACAAGTTGCGTCCGCCGCAATCGCCTCCAGCAACGTACGCCCCATACGGCCTGACACGCCCGTAATGGCAAGTTGCGTGATCATGGCTTGGGGGCCTGGAGCGTCGAAACCACACGTTCGTCCACAATTAACCAGCGACCCCCACGTTGCTCTAATTTAAGCTGCTTAATCAGGTCATCGCGATAACTTTTTGAGCGGTAATATTGCGTAAACGTTACCAACGCATGACCATCGGCTGCCATTTTCACTTTTGGCGACGCGATGCGCAGTTCAACATTTTTCGCAACGTCCAACAGCATCCGGCGGCGTTTCTCCCAATCGGCATGGCTCTCGCCTCCGGAGGGTGAATAATCGGCGGCGTAAGCGGCGATGTACGCGTCTGCGTTGCCTTGTGACCAAGCATCCGACCAAGCTTTTAGCGCGGTTAATACGCTGGCTTCTGTCGATGCCGTGAGAGGCGATACATTTGGTTCAGGAAAGGGCGGGATCACATCCGGCTGAATCAGCGCCACATTGGTTTCGGGATGCAATACCAGATCCTTAGGCGGGAGCGCACCGTACACCGGGTCACTTGGCGTATTCGACAACGGCGGTACTACGCTGGTGGCGGGTCGTACAACGGGGGTTGTAACCGTCGGTTGGGGGCCAGGTATGACAGGGGTCGGGGTGACAGAAGTACGGTTAGTAATGACCTTGGGCGCTTGCACGGCAGGTGCCAGCGCGACTAAAGCCGGTGCGGATTCAGCCCGCGCGACCGCAGAAGACTCAGATTTAGCCGAGCCACTTTCCGTTACCGGTTCCGGTTTTTTTACTGGTTCCAATGGCAAGCTTTCGACCGTGGCAGACGACAACGTTGTAGCAGGCGATGAAACGGCGCTGGATGAACCCGGCTGGCTCAGCGCAGCCGTGCTCGCCGGTACATCGCCTTCAATACGCGTTAGCGTATCGCCATCAAAAAACAGCGTGATGCGTTTTTGCTCGGTGAGCTGACCCCGTTTGTAAAAAGCATAGACATAATCCCAACGGTTGCCCCGAAAAGGATCGACAACCAGAGGTGTACCGAGTAGAAAACGCACTTGGGAACGGGTCAGGCCGGGTTTGAGCTTGGCAACACTTTCCTGGTCGAGGGCATTGCCCTGCTGCACATCGATGCGGTGGGGGCCGAGACTGCCCAGGTTCACGCTGGAGCATGCCGTTAACAAACCTAGAAATAAAACAGAAACAAGATGATTTCGTGACATGCCGGATTGACCTGAATGAGAGGGTCTTTGCAAAAAAACGTATCATATCGCATTCGCGTTGTCATCCTGGAGCTGTACGTGAGCAACCCATCCGACCTGAAGAATATTGGCCTTAAAGCCACGTTACCGCGGCTCAAAATTCTGGATCTATTCGAGCAGGGAAACAAGCGCCACATGACCGCTGAGGACGTTTATCGACTGCTATCAGATGACGGTCATGATGTGGGGCTCGCCACGGTGTATCGGGTCTTAACCCAGTTTGAACAGGCTGGCCTATTGATTCGTCACCATTTTGACAGCGACAAAGCGGTGTTTGAATTGAATCAGGGCGATCACCACGATCATCTGGTATGCATGCAATGCGGTAAGGTAGAAGAGTTTGTCGACGCTGAAATTGAGAAACGCCAAACCCGAATCGCCAAAGAGCGCGGGTTTGTGATCCGCGAGCATTCGCTGCAAATTTACGCCGAATGCGTGCAACAGGATTGCCCTAATCGCAAACCCGCTGAGCGGCTACGCCATCATCGCGAATAATTTGTAGTCGACCGTAATTCAGCTGATTGATGTGCTTGACGACCGATTTGGTCGCACAGCACGCCGACCCCGTCCAGCAAACGGGGGGTGGGGCGATGCAAAGCATCTGCGTTAACCCGGTATATTGCCCTGCGCTGCACCGCAGGCAAACGCGCAAAACGCGACCACATAGCGCGCATATCGGGTGCGTCGCTGCCGCTGATAATTATTTCAGGCATGCGCGCCACCACTGCTTCGAGCGAGACAATGGGCGACGCTGCATTTAAATCGGCGAAAATATTGTGACCGCCACAAAGCGTTATCGCGTCATTAATCCAGTGATCGCCGCCGATGGTCATTAATGGCTTATCCCACACTTGGTAAAACACGCGCTTAGTAGGCGTTGATCTGTACCGCACCCGCAGCTTAGCCAGCCCGGCCTCAAACGCTCGAGCGGAGGTTTCACCTGCGCCTGAATGCTCAGTCACATTTCCGATCAGACGTAACAGGCGAGCCACATCCGTCAATCGATGCGCGTCCGTGAGCAGCACCGTCATCCCCATTTGTTTGAGTTTATAAATATCGGCGGCGCGATTGCCGCTAGCCCAACCGATCACGAGGTTGGGTTTTAAGGCCGCCACACGCTCGAAATTTACCCGGCTATAGTCGCCTATACGCGGCAAGTTTTTAACCGATGCGGGATAGTTGCTTGCACTGTCTACGCCGACCAACTGAGCGCCTGCGCCTACAGCATAGATCAGTTCGGTGACATGTGGCGCGAGCGATATGATCCGCCGCGCAGGGTGAGGAAGCGTAATACTGCTCCCGGTGTCGTCTTGTAATGTGATCGCTGCGTACGCGCTTTGCGACATCCACAAGATGAGCGCAATAAGCCCGCGCGCATTCACAAACACCCCCCATGGAAAACCAGACTGGCGCGCCCAGCGTCAAATCGTAGCCGGGTTATTCCTGCAGTGGCGACTTCAATGCGATAAGCATTCGCCAGCGGGATAGTCAACGCATGCGCCAGCGCCATACGGATCACCCCCGCATGACACACAATCAGAATATGTTCGGCGGGGTGAGTGAGCAGGATGTTCTCTAGACCCGCCGCGACGCGTGCAAGAAAAACATCTAGCGGTTCGGCCGCCTGAGGTCGCGCATGAATAGGATCGGCTTTGAATCTGGCCAACGTGCCGGGGGCGGCAACCTCGATTTCGGCGGCGGTTTTGCCTTCCCAAACCCCGAATCCTACTTCCTTGAATCGCGCCTCGAATGTGAGCGGCAAGCTATGCTGCGCCGCGAGTGCTTCCGCATAAGCGCTACAGCGCAATAAAGGCGATGAGATCACACGTGACCACGGTGCGTTATCGCCGAGCGCTGCACGCATTTGCGTCCAGCCATTTTCTGACAGCGGGTCGTCGATTTGACCCCGATATTTGCGCCCGCCGACGGGTTCGCCGTGACGGATTAAATCCAGCGTAGTCACTACGCCAGCAGCACTAAATTGTCGCGATGCACCAGTTCCGGCTCGTCCATGTAGCCCAGCGCCGTTTCGATCTCGCTGCTGGGTTTGCCGTGAATGCGGCGCGCTTCGCTGGCTGAGTAATTGGTCAGACCGCGCGCGATTTCATGACCAGAAGCATCTACCAACGCGACAACTTCACCCCGCTCGAACTCGCCCGTGACGTCGGATACGCCTACAGGCAGCAGACTTTTGCCATCCTCTCGCAAGGCTTTCACCGCCCCCGCGTCCAACACCAGCCCACCGCGTAATTGCAAATGGTCTGCCAGCCATTGACGGCGCGCATCCAGCGGTGCCTGGCGTGCAATCAGCTGGCTGCCGATAGCCTCACCTGAGGCCAAACGCAACAACACATCAACTTCGTGTCCGCTGCAAATGACGGTATGCGCGCCGCTTCGCGCTGCCCGCTTGGCGGCGAGGATTTTAGTCAGCATCCCCCCCGTGCCCACGCTGCTTCCCGCCCCTCCCGCCATGCGCTCAAGGTCGGGATCGCCTGCATGTGCTTCGGCAACCAGCGTTGCGGAAGTGTCACGTCGTGGATCAGCCGTAAACAAGCCTGTCTGATCAGTCAGGATAATTAGACAATCGGCTTCGATCAGATTGGTCACTAGTGCCCCCAAGGTGTCGTTGTCGCCAAGACGAATTTCGTCAGTGGCCACAGTATCGTTTTCATTAATGATGGGGACGACGCCCAGCTCCAGCAGGGTGCGCAAGGTTGAGCGAGCATTCAGATAACGCGTGCGATCGGCCAGGTCTTCATGCGTGAGCAACACTTGGGCCGCGTGCAAACCGTGGTTACGAAAAACCGACTCATACGCTTGCACCAGTCCCATTTGCCCTACGGCTGCGGCAGCTTGTAACTGATTAATGGCGTGCGGGCGTTTGCTCCAACCTAGCCTGGCGATTCCTTCGGCAATCGCGCCGCTGGATACCAACACTACTTGTTTACCCTGCTCAGCCAGCACCGCTATCTGGCCGGCCCAGCGCGACAACGCAGCATGATCCAGTCCCCGGCCGTCCGCCGTCACCAGACTAGAGCCTACTTTTACAACGATACGCCGGGCATTTTTAACTACAGCCTGCTGCAGCGTCCGATCATTCATTGGGTAGACCGCCGCAAATTCGCGATTGCCTCAGCGCTGTTTTTAACGCGCGTTTCGTCCACGCAAAAATGATCTTCATACAAAGCTTTTTGATATGAAAAACTCGAATTGAAGTTGATTTTGTCCCACAGCTCATTACTGGCTTTGGACCAGGTTCCGTCGGGGTGACCATAGGCATAAATACGGCGCTCAGCGGTGTCACACCGCATCCCCTCAAAGCTCACATTTCTGGCACCCCCCGCCGTGTCTATGACTACGGCATAACGCACGACTTCATCTTGGCCCACATTGATCGAGGCCGCATCTATGAAATACCGATTGCTAGTGACTGACGATACGGGAAATGGAATCAGATTCTCCGTTTTGGGATAAGGCGGCAGTTCGGTGGCGCCTTCGACCCATACTTTGTCGTTGGATTTAAAGTGAAACACCCCCCAGTCGGCGTAAGCATGCAGGGGGAGGAGCAGCAGCAATAGCGATAGCGTTTTCATCTAGGCATTTTATCCTGAAGCACTTCGGATGGCGGTAGGCCATATGCTGCAGCTCCCGATATGTCCCCTATATTAAGGCGCATATCAGGCGTGAATGACTGGAACGCTTACATCAAATACAACAGGTCATCAGCAAGCGAGGCTCTGGTTTCCGGCTCAACTACCAGAGCCTCTACGGTGTAGGCGGGTAAATCGATACCCAACTGCACAGTCGCGTCTGACTTGGCAGCCTTGACCATGGACGGGTCCAACTCAAAACGCAGGAAATGTACCGCCGAAGTTTTTTCTGCATTGGTGCGTTGCATGTCTTCATCGGCAATGGCGTATACGCGCGCATGCTCGCCTACTTGAACCCACACCCGATCTTCAATATTTTTCAGCTCCGTCAAACGCTGGCGGCGTTCGGCTTCGTCTGGATACTGGATCATCATCGTGGCCTTCCAGTTGCTGCCGTCAGGGATCAATGGGTTGTACGCATCCAGCTCATCCTGAATGCCCGCTTCTTCAAAGATTTTTTCCGCACGCAGCATTTCCTGGATCTGATAGCGCATCGTGGTTTCGTCTTCGAAAATCAAGCTCACATGCTCGCCCAAACGCACCATACGCACGGTTTTGTGATGCATCAGTTGTGTGCGCATTTCGTTGCGCGCGCGTGCGTAGGCTTCAAGCGTCAATAAGCTATCACGGGTAATTTTTGCCATGTTCATTCCTTATTCCAGTCCGTAAGCAATACGTATTAGGGTGATGGGGTGCGCTTTCTTGGCGCTACTCTCGCCCATCCCTTGCAGGATGTGGCGGGTGGCGATATCGCAATCCGAACTGACATAATCGGGCGCATTCGTCGCCATATTTTTGAAGACCGGCTTGCCTATTTTCATCGACTTATCGAAGTACTCGGTCTTCACGCCCCAGGTGCCATCGTGGCCGCTACAGCGTTCGACCATGTTGACTTTTGCGCCGGTGAGCTGCAAAGCATCGCGCGTTTTGTTGCCGATGTTTTGCACGCGCTGGTGGCAGGGCACGTGATACGCCACATTGCCAAGCGGCGTGTTGAAAACGGTTTTCAGTAGACCATCCTGATTGCGCGCCATCAGGTATTCAAACGGATCCCACATCGCATCGCGCACGGCGATCACATCGGGATCATCCGGGAACATCAACGGGATTTCCTGTTTGTACATCAGCGTGCACGAAGGCACCCCAGTCAGAATCGCATAGCCCGCGCGCGCCAGCTTGGCCAGATGGGGGATATTGATATTCTTCAGTTTTTCTACCGCTTCCAGATCGCCCAACTCAAGTTTGGGCATGCCACAGCAAGCTTCTTTTTCGACCAATACGGTATTGATTTCGTTGTGCGCAAGCACCTTTAACATATCGTGGCCGATGCCCGGCTCGTTGTAGTTGATATAACACGTCGCATAAATCGCGACTTTGCCCGGCGTGCGCTCCCCTGCCTTCTCGGCAAAATGGGCTTGGGGTTTAGCGGTGCTGCGAAACTTGGCACTGTCGTAATGCGGCAAGCGACGGTCTTGATGAATGCCAAATCCACTATCGAGCAATTTGCGGATGGGCGGGTTTTTCAGACTGGCATTGACTACCTTAACCACGACCGGAATCGACGCGAGCTTGCCCATTGCGTCGGTACTGGAGAGGACTTTGTCCCGAAAATTGGTCCCGCCTTTTTTGTATTTGAGCGCCTTCGCGCGCAGCATGGTGTGCGGAAAATCCAGATTCCACGGATGCGGCGGCACATATGGGCACTTGGTCATGTAGCAGAGGTCGCACAAATAACACTCGTCGACGACTTTCCAGTAATCCTTTTTTTCTACCCCATCAACTTCAAATGTGGGCGACGCGTCGATCAAATCAAACAGCGTCGGGAACGCGGTACACAAAGATACACAACGGCGGCATCCGTGGCAGATATCGTAAACGCGCTCAAGCTCATGCATGAGCTTGTCTTCGTTATAAAACTCCGGATTTTTCCAGTCCAGCGGATGCCGGGTGGGGGCTTCCAGATTGCCTTCGCTTACGCTCATGTGGGTGTCCGTGTGAGGGGAATGAATAAGTAAGCGGGACGTCTCGCCCCGCTTGATGCAGCAATTACGCGCCTAAGGTATCCAGCGCCTTCTGGAAACGGTTGGCGTGTGAGCGCTCCGCTTTAGCTAGCGTTTCGAACCAGTCGGCGACTTCGTCGAATCCTTCATCGCGTGCGGATTTAGCCATGCCAGGGTACATATCGGTGTACTCGTGGGTTTCGCCCGCAATCGCGGTTTTCAGATTGTCGCCAGTCGGGCCAAATGTCATGCCGGTTGCGGGGTCGCCACAGGTTTCCAGATATTCTAGGTGACCATGCGCATGACCGGTTTCGCCTTCTGCGGTGGAACGGAATACGGATGCAACATCGTTATAGCCTTCGACATCCGCTTTTGCTGCGAAATACAAATAACGACGATTAGCTTGCGATTCGCCAGCAAACGCCGCTTTCAAGTTATCTTCTGTTTTAGAACCTTTAAGTTGCATACCCTTCTCCTTGGTGAGTGACGTAAATACTTCAGACCCCGCTAAACTATTAGACACGGCAGTGAAGTATAAGAAGATTTTAGACTAAGTCTAAAGCCTGAACGAAGAATAAACCTGCGGCGCTTAAGCTGTCAATACAAAGCCAAAAACTTGTGAATTAAACGGATTTGCAGTCCTCTGAATCTGCCCTGCTAGCGAAACCGATTTTCCGTATTTAGGCTAATCTTGCCGTTACACTCTGATATATAGGAGAGCGCTATGAGTAAAAAAATCAACAAAACCGATGCCGAGTGGCGGGCCGAACTGGCGCTTGAGCAATACCATGTGTGCCGCGAAAAGGGCACCGAGCGCGCTTTTAGCGGCGCTTATTGGGATCACCACGAGCAAGGCGAATATCGCTGCTCCGCCTGCGGTGAACCCCTTTTTTCATCGGATACCAAGTTTGATTCCGGCACGGGCTGGCCCAGTTTTTATGCGCCCGCTCAACCCGATGCCATAGGTGAAACCGTCGACAGCAGTCACGGTATGAGCCGCACTGAGGTGGTGTGTAACAGCTGTGGCGCTCATCTGGGGCATTTGTTTCCCGACGGGCCCGCGCCTACGCATCAGCGCTATTGTATTAATTCGTTGTCTTTGAAGTTTAATAAAAAGTAGGCCGCCCACTTTGCAAGTTTTTGACGCAGAAGTGGTGGCTGTGATTGCTGCCACTCCGAGTATTCAGCTCCTTACATTTAAAATCGATCACCCAGCCTTTCGCTTTTTGCCAGGCCAGTGGGTTGAACTGACGCGCGACATTGACAATCGTGCTTGCACTGCCGGGTATTCCATTACCAATTCACCGCAGCACCGTGGTCAAATCGAACTCGCGATTAAACTCAGCGCTAAACATCCTTTAGCACGCTGGATTCACACTACGGCCCAGCCGGGTGACTTATTGCGCGTGAGCCAGGGTCAAGGCCCATTTGTATATGTACCTGAGATGAGCGATAACTTGGTGCTGATTGGAGGCGGCGTTGGAGTGACTCCGTTAATCTCAATTTTTCGGCATGTACGTGATGCTGCGCTCGCTACCTGTACGCATCTGCTTTACAGCGTATCGGACAGTCGAGAAATTCTGTTCCACGAAGAACTGGAAGCCGCAGCACGTACCCACGATAATCTGCGGGTAAGCATCACCGTTACGCATCCCGATGCCCGTTGGCACGGCCTCACCGGACGCATTGACCCCATCAAGCTTCACGCTCTCGATATGCCGGACGACACGCTTTTTTATCTGTGTGGGCCTCAGGGTATGGTGGAAGATTTAAGCATCATGCTCCACGAATTAGGCGTGCCGATGAGTCGCATTATTTTTGAAAAATGGTGGTGAAGCGGTGTGCTACCGTAAGTCAGCTTTTTTCCATTAGGAGTTAGGCATGCAGTTATTTTTAGCATTGTTATTTGCCGCAAGCGTTGCGTCTGACGTATACGCTGCACCTCTGGACATGATTCGCAACTACCCGGTTGTAAAAGTCGCCCCTGACACTTATGTTATGCATGGTCCTTTGGGCGAGCCTTCAGTGTCCAACCAGGGGTTTATGAATAATCCAGGCTGGGTGATTGCAGGCGACCAAGTCGTGGTGATAGATCCGGGCTCTAGTGTGCAAGCTGGACGTAGAGTGGTTCAACAGATTAAAAAAACAACTCGTCTGCCGGTTACTTTGGTTTACACCACCCACATTCATGGCGACCATTGGCTTGGCAATCAGGCGATTCTTGAAGCTTGGCCAAAAGCGGTTTTGGCGGCCCATCCCGATATGATCGCCAAAGCGCATGCGGGGGAAGCGCAAAGCTGGATTAACCTGATGTCGCGGTCTACCCAAGGTTATACCGAAGGTACGCGTGCTGAAATCCCTACACTTGCCACTTTCGACGGCATGACCACGAAAATTGGCACGCATGTGTTCAAGGTCCTTTCCTCTAATAACGCGCACAGCAAAACCGACATCATGATCGTGGTCGACAATAATGTTTTATTCGCTGGCGATAACGCGATGAATAAACGTATTGCACGCATGGACGATGGCAATTTTTTGGGCAACATCAAAGCGATTGATCAGGCCTTGGCGCTACACGTCAAAGTGATCGTCCCCGGCCATGGCATAACGGGCGGGCGCGAAATATTGACGGCACAAAAAGCCTATTTTCAGACCTTATTTGACGCAGTTAAGGGTGAATACGTTCTGGGTAAAAGCGATTTTGAAATGAAGCCGACAGTACTCAAAAAACTTGCCAGATTTAAAACATGGGATGGCTTTGATACAACGGTCGGCAAGCACATCAGTTTGGCTGTGCTGGAAATCGAGCAGCAGTAAGCGCCTCAATGCTCAATGATCATCAATGCTGATGACTTGCGCTCGACCCGTTAACCAGTCGCCGTCTATCTCGACTGTTTCCACCTGGTCGCCTAGCGCACGAATGTGACCTGGGCGGCGGTTGTCGCCCGTGTTTGAAAACTCAAACCGATAAAATCGCACGAATTGAAGCTGCCCATTGGCATTGCGAGCCATGCGAGTTTTAGTAAGCGCTACCGTATCATCCAGAAACTGCACTCCGGCTTCGAGGCAGGCATGCCGACCGGCAGCCACTGCGTGTTCTCGCACCCGCATACCGGTCAACCAAAACCAGCCGAATGCGCCCAATGCCACTAGCGCTAAAACTTCCCAACTCATGGTTCAGGGAACGATGGTGGAATCCACTTCATCATCCGTAGGTTGCGGCTCAGGTTTGAGCGCCATTCGAAATAACGCGGCAACCTGCTTGGGCGCGCGTCGTGCTGGTGATGAGGCGGCTTGTTTGGATGTGCTTGACGGTACATACGGCGCATCAAACAAAGATGCGTTTCCTGAAGATCGCGTACAAACGGGTTTGGGCCGCGGCTGATTAGACTCGGATGCCACGGAATTTAGTTGCGCGGTAGAACGTGCTGATGCATGGGGAGTACGCGTCTGATAAGCAGGCACCTCGGCCGCATCCAGTTCAAACCCAGGCACAATCCTGGGTTCAATCACGCTGCCCAATAGCTTTTCAATGTCCTTCAGGTAACGCGTTTCGGATTCACTTACTAGCGAAATAGCTTCACCACTTGCTCCTGCTCGCCCGGTGCGGCCGATACGGTGCACATAATCCTCCGGGTTATGGGGTAAATCGTAGTTCACCACAAATGGCAGCGCTTCGATATCGAGTCCGCGCGCGGCGACATCCGTCGCTACCAGTACGCGCATAGTGCCGGCTTTAAACGCATCCAGCGCCTTGATGCGTTCCTGCTGCGACTTGTCGCCGTGGATGGCATCGGCGTGAATGCCCGCTTTGTTCAATTCGTTGGCGAGCCGATTGCAACCCAGCTTGGTCCCAGTAAATACCAGTACCTGTTTCAGGTCGCGCTCTTTGACCAGATGCACCAACAGTTGCCGCTTGCGCTCGTGATGCACAGGATGCATCACTTGTGTCACAGTGACTGCTGCGGCATTGCGCGCAACCTCGATAAAGGTCGGATTGTTCAGAATGCTGTCCGCGAGCTTACGGATTTCTTCCGGAAAAGTCGCCGAGAACATCATGTTCACACGTTGTGCCGGCAACAAAGAGACGATACGTCGCAGGTCGGGCATGAAGCCCATATCGAGCATCCGGTCGGCTTCGTCCAGCACCAGCGTATTCACCTGCGTCAAACTCAGCGTTTTGTTTTGCACGTGATCAAGCAGACGACCCGGAGTCGCCACCAGTATTTCGATGCCCGTTTTTAGAGTCGGAATTTGCGTATTGATGTTGACGCCGCCATACACCACCAGTGAGCGAAGCGGAACGTGCTTGCAATACGCTTTGACGCTTTCTTCCACCTGGATCGCCAATTCGCGCGTGGGAGTCAGAATCAACGCGCGGATCGGATGTTTAGCAGGTGACGTACCACTGTTGGCAAACGGCAGTAAACGCTGTAGCAGTGGCAGAGCGAACGCTGCGGTCTTGCCGGTGCCTGTCTGCGCCGCACCCAAGATATCGGCGCCCTGCAAAGCCAGCGGGATCACTTGCTCTTGTATCGGCGTGGGGGCTTGGTAGCCCAGATCCTCTAGCGCCCGAACGAGATCAGGAGCCAGTCCGAGTTCTGCAAAAGTAGTCAAATTGTTATCCAATCAAAGCCTGCAAATTGGCAGGCGACACGAATTTCATCGTCCGCGCAGTGTAAAACCTGCGCCAGTGCCCGGCGCGCCAAGGCCGGGGTATTGTTCTTGCGCGAGATATGCGCCGCCATCACACATTGCAACTTATCATGCTTCAGTTTGCTTAATATTTCAGCGGACTGACTATTTTCTAAATGGCCGAATCGCCCTCCGACCCGATTTTTTAGACCGGGCGGATAGGCCCCTTGCGCCAGCATGGTACGGTCGTGATTACACTCCAGCACCAGCGCCTCCACATCGGCGAGGATGGCCTCGATATGGGGGGTGCTGCAGCCGACATCGGTCAATACGCCTAATCGCCGAGCCCCGTCGCCAAACACAAATTGCACCGGCTCGCGTGCATCGTGCGGTACCGGAAACGGCTGCACCGCCATATCGTCAATAGCGAACAACGCGTGACTATCAATCACCCTAACATCCACTTTATCCATATCCTGGGCCATATGGAGCGTGCCCGCTGTTAGCCAGATCGGCAAGGCATATTTACGCGCAAAGCGCCCTGCTCCCCCGATATGGTCAGAATGTTCATGTGTAATCACAATCCCGGTCAGGTCGGTAGGCACTAAATCCAGCCGGGCTAAACGACTCACCGTGTCGCTTAATCCAAAGCCGCAATCGAGCATCACTCGCGTGCGCGCGACCTCCACCACCAGCCCATTACCAGCGCTACCGCTACCTAGACTGGCAAACCGCATTACTTCAACTCTTTATAGAGCATGCCTACGATACGGTTCTGGGTCGCGGCATCCACTGACTTGCCCTCGGCAGTAACGCTAACCTGGCTTTTCTCGCCGACTTCTTTTACGTTGATCTGTAAAGCAGGGCTTGCCTTGGGCTTGCTGCTTTTCCAGAACTTCAGTTTGGAAAGTATGCCGTCGTCGCGCTTGCTGTCATTGTCGAGTTGCGGATCAATGTAGCGTACGTAATAGATGCCTTTAGTGCGATCGCGATCCTCTACCGCAAACCCGATGCGATCCAGTGCCAAACCAACACGCCGCCAGGCACGGTCAAAGCCTTCGTCCATTTCCAGCGTAGGCGCGCCAGATTCTTTCAGAACGCGCGCCTGTTCGGGTTTTTGCTTCTCAGCCAATAAGGTTTCAGCTTTGGCGTTTTCCACACCAAAACGCAGCATGACGCGACGCAGCATTTCCGCTTCCAACTCAGGGTCTACCGGTCTAGGCTGCCATACAGTGTTGCTGTTACCTTCAGATGAATAGACCTCGATCATGCCGCGATGGCTAATATAGATTTCAGTGCCGTCAGTGGTTTTTTCGATACGTGTGCGGAACTTGTCACGCTCGGCCGTGGAGTACACGCCATCGATCACTTTGCCCAGCAACTTACGCACGCCATCCTGCGGAATTTTGGCGCGGTTCTCGGCCCAATCTGTTTCCATTACACCGGTCGCAGGCGATTCCACATTGACGATAAACCCGGTTTCCTGCCAGAAATCCTTAAGCACCGGCCATACCTGCTCGGGCGTCGCTTTCACCACTAGCCAGCGCTGTGATCCAGAGCGCTCGATCCGGGCTTTGTCCTGAATGGGGAGTAAAACCCGAGCACTCGCAGGGGTGTCTTTTCGCTCTTGATTAAATGCGGACAGAGTGGCCGTCCCTCCTTGCGTATCCGGAATCGCATACCGATTGTCCGCGGAAGGCGCAGTCAAATCCGGCGGAAGCTCAAGCGTAGGCAACTTGCGTGCAGATTTGTAATCAATTTTTTTGGATTCAATCAACTGGCAACCAGAGAGCGCGATAGTGGCAATTACGAGATGAGCGATAAAACGCATAAATTAAAGTCCTTACTTGGATAATTTTAAACCGGCGTGACGCAGTGCTTCGCGCACAGTTTCGTGCTGGTGAGAGGATAAAGGGGTAAGCGGTAAGCGCAGACCCGACTCGATTAATCCCATTTCAGCACAGGCCCACTTCACAGGGATGGGGTTGGCTTCAACGAACAAATTCTGATGTAGGCCCATAAGCCTGTTGTTGATTTCGCGCGCGGTCTGCAAGTTCCCCGACAGGGCAGCTACGCACATTTCATGCATCATTTTCGGTGCAACGTTGGCTGTCACCGAAATCACGCCATGTCCCCCTAATAACATAAATGGCAGGCCCGACGCGTCGTCCCCGCTATACAGCGTAAACCCCGCTGGGGCGCGACGGATTAGATCAGTTGCGCGCTCCATGTCGCCAGTCGCGTCCTTGGTCCCGATAATGCCGGGCACCTGAGCTAAGCGGAGCGTGGTGTCGTTGCTCATGTCGGCCACCGTGCGGCCGGGTACGTTATACAAAATCAATGGCAGATCTACTGCCTCTGCAATTTTTTTATAATGTTGATACAAGCCTTCCTGCGTGGGCTTGTTGTAGTAAGGCACGACTGAAAGGCCCGCTGTCGCCCCCGAAGCCTTCGCACACTGCGTGAGTGTGATGGCTTCTGCAGTGCAATTCGCCCCCGTGCCAGCAATGACTGGTACGCGTCCTGCGGCTTGTTTAACTGTGATCCGAATCAATTCACAATGTTCGTCAAAACCCACCGTAGGTGATTCACCCGTCGTGCCCACAACGACAATCCCATCGGTGCCCTCATCGATATGCCAGTCGACAAGCTTGCGCATGCCACTCAGATCGAGACTGCCATCCTCGTGCATGGGTGTGACAATAGCCACCAGACTTCCGCGGATGTTATTACCAAGACTCATATTTCTTTCAAAAGCTACAGAACGCAGCTTGATGTACCAGTGAATCCGGCAATTCTAATGCATCACATCGGGTCAGACCAGTAACAGTTACAGGGGCCCTAGGCGTGGGCATTGACGCTTCCCCCAACCCCAATGCAGTTGGATGCATTTTTAGCGGGCCAATAAGCCGCGGCAGCAGGAGTTTGGTTACAAATTGAAGTGGGGTGAGAGGGATATTTGGAATCCCCGATTGTCGGCTTCTATTACGGAGGCCTTATTGATTATATTTGGGTAAAGCCTTGTTTTCCAGCGAAGCGAGACTTTGTGGCTTCGCGATTGCGTAGCCTTGCGCATAATCCACTCCGATCTCTCGCAGCATGCTTAAAATGCCTTCGTTCTCGACAAATTCGGCGATGATTTCTTTTCCCATAAAATGGCCAATTTCAGTAATCGATTTGACCACTGCATAGTCGTAGGGATTGCTATCCATGTTCTTAATGAACATGCCATCGATTTTGAGAAAATCTACCGGGAGATTTTTGAGATAGGCATAAGACGACAAGCCGCTACCAAAATCATCCAGTGCAAACTGGCAACCGGTTTTTTTGACGGCCAGAATAAACTCTGAGGCATTGGAAAGATTAGCGATGCCGGCAGTTTCGGTGATTTCGAAACACACCTTGCCCATGGGCACTTTCAGTTTGAGCGCCAACGCAAGAATGAAGTCGACAAAGCCTTCTTCATTCAAGGATGAACCGGATAGATTGATCGCCAAGCCGCCAATCTCGGTCAATTTATCGCTATGTTTGACCATCCATTCGAAAGCGCGCTCAATCACCCAACGGTCGACCGCGGCCATGCGCCGGAAGTGCTCAGCCGCAATCACGAAATCGGCGGGCGATATCATCTCGCCTTCATCGTTAAGTAAGCCTATCAAAATTTCGGAGTGGTGAACGGATATACCCTCGCCCTTGATTCCGACAATAGGCTGGTGGCGCAAATCGAGGCTCTCATTATCTAGCGCCTCATCAATTTTTGTGACCCATTTAAGCACTTCCAAATGTCTAAACAAACCGGTGTCTTCTGCGCTAAATACCTGAACATAATTCGAACCCTTGCCGCGTGCGATACGGCAGCACGTTTCTGCCGCTTGTAGCAGGGTAATGATGCTGTCGCTCTCTTTCGTAATCGAAACCACACCCGCGCTAAACGATATGGCGAGGCTTTTCTCATCGACGGTAAAACGGTAGTTGTGCATCGCTTCCCTGTACAGGGTTGTAATTGCCAATGCTTCCTTGGTGGTGCACTCTTCAAGCAGCATGCCGAATTCGTCGCCCCCAATCCGGGCCAAAACCCCCCGATCGCCGAGTTGACTATCGAAGAGCTCAGCGATTTCGGCCAGTAATCGATCGCCGCCGTCATAACCGAAAGTGTTGTTCACCACATTAAATTGCGTCAAGTCGACATAGCAAATAATGTGGTGCAATCCATTCTGCCGGGCACTGGCTAACGCTGTACCTAATCTACGTTCGAATTCACGACGGTTAATCAACCCGGTCAATTGATCATGTGTCGTTTCATGCAATAAATGAGCATGCATTTTTTGCAGCATGGAATATTGCGCCCGGTCCAACAAGGAGTCTCCCCCATCATCCAACACGATTAAGCTGCCATCACGTAGCCCGAGCGCCAGGTCATTACGGCTAAGGGCCAGTTCTTTGCGACCTTTAACGTTCACAAAAATAAATCGGCTACGATTTTCAGATATCCAGGCCAGCTTTAAACGTCGTGGCTTGGTCTCAGCGTCAATCAATAGACTGTCGCCCAACTTAAGCCGACGTACGCGCTTTTTCCATTCGCGCAAATTTTCGTCATCCAGCGCCGGGATCAGCGAATGCGTCGGGACGCCAGAGGCATCGACTTCCCGCTGCTCCTCTTCCGAGACTGTTAATACTTCCTTGAAATTTTCTTCGTATGCCTTGTTTTGAATACTTACCAACAGACTCAACTCACGTAACACCCGCCCAAAAACCTTAAGCGTCACCGGCTCGGCCGTTTCAACTTCTGCCAAAAGGCCACCGATCCTCAAAGCTACTGCTTTTTGCTGGGTATCGCTGTCCTCGCTACCGTAAAACTCAAGTTGCGCTACAGCGTTGATGACTTGTCGTACGAGATGCGATTTATCTGTAAAAATTGACTCATCGCTTAACGCTATTTTGAAGATGGGAATAGACAGTTGCTGCAACCAGGGCCGAACATTGTTCGATATCAACTTGTCGGTCAGCACCGATTCCAGCAGATTGCCGGCCATGTCCAGAATTTTCTCTTCACGACTGGGAAGCAGCTTCTGTTCTTGACTCGATTTTCCGGCCGTTAACACGTTAAGCAGTTGGTAACGAATTTCCTGCGGATATTGCGCTACCGGATAATCCTTGTTCGATGAGGCACCTAAATTGGAGAGCGCTGACGTAAGTTCTTGAGGGGTGTAGTACCGTGGCTCGGAGTCAAGCGCGGGCGGTATTACGGGCACATGGCCTGAGTGGGCCGTACGCTGTACGTTGCTGGACACCTGCTTTTGCAAATTATTGATATTTTGCACCAAGCGGTACCAATCCTGTTCCGCATGTGGAGCGGTTGGCGATGAGCCTTGTGGCCCAGCATTATTCGCATCTGCCCCCCCGGAAGCTAGCACGTCGTCCGGGGGCTGCATTTCCTGCGGAGGTGGAATATCTTCCAGTGGAGGGGGCGAAACCGATTCGGCCGAGCGTTTAACCTTGTACTTGTGCCTTAAGTCAGCCAGCACACCATTTTTAATTAAGTATTCATTGATGTCCCGATATAGCGAGTCCAGTCGGGTGATTAATTCGTCTCGATATATCGCATACAGCAGATGTAAGGTACTGGGAGCAAATCCTAAATCCCGTATGCTTTCCTGGAAGGCTTCGCCAAATGCAACAGGGCCAAAGGGATTGTTTTCTTTTTCAACAGGGGCATGAAACAGCACCCCCACACGATGCGTAAGATCGCTTAATTGCTCCAGACACGCGGACTCGGCCTTGCGGGCCATGTCTGAAAACGCAAGCCATTCTTCGAATGCATCATCTTCTACAAGGGAGAGCGCCGTGTTGGAGGACTCGGCCATGGCTGCTTGCGATCGCGCTGCACTCTGCTCTGGGGATTGATTAAAGCGTTGACTTGCATGGCCCAAGAACGCGCTTTTCAGTTCGTCAGCTTGTTGACGTAACGCATTTGCAGCGTCATAAAAAGCATTTTTTTCCGAAATACTATGAGCTCTCTCTGCGGCGCCCAGAAGGCGAGTAGACGCCTGATCCTGGAAGCCATCGATCAGGGGCTCTAGGCATGCTTGAGCCATCCCCCTACTCGTCTCTAACATCGCGCGTTTATTAAAATCTGACGGGCTTATCGAAACGGCATTCGCGACAGTTCCAGATTGCCGTGACGTACCCGAAATTTCCGGACGTTGCTTAACAAAGCTATGCAAACTATGCAGCGCATCAAAATCGGGATCGATAAAAGCCAATCCCGCCCCGTCGGCGTCAAGGCGTACGATGCGGCCGCGAAATAATATGGGTTCGTTGTGATGAAAAGAGGGGACGTTGCAGCGGATGTCAACAACATCGCCATGAACCGGAGAATACGACTTCGCGTGTTCGGATGCGTCCAGGTTTGGAAAAGACAACAGCATCCCTCCAGGGCAAAAGTCCCGGATCTCTACCACGCGACTTCCCATACCCGGGGCGCTACACACACCTTTCAGCCGAAGTATCCGGCGTTTAAAAGCACGTTTTTCCATGCTTCCTTTAAGAATCCTTGTTCTCCAATTACTCGGTACCCTTACTGTTTACGTCCATAGTGCGTCGCTCTTGACCTGATAACAAGAGTTTATTTATTGTCCGTGGACTGGCGGGGATTGTAGAGGAAAGATCGTTGTTGCTGGCTTTGCCAAGTGGCTTAAGCCTTCAACCCTACGTGATGACATAGCAAACAGTCATACAAAAAACTACACGGACAGGCTTAACTCATCTGAGAAGAGGCCGGATAAGACCCGAGAATTTTAATAAAGGCCGCATATTTCCCTATCTGGGCCAACGTCGCCGAAAGCCGAGGGTCATTACGATGCCCTTCGCAAACGATAAAGAACAAGTACTCCCAATTGGCCAAGCGCGCAGGACGCGATTCCAGCTTAGTCATAGAGATACCTGCATCGGCCAAGGGTTGAAGCAATTTGACAATTGCCCCTGGTTGATTAGGGACGCCCAATACCAACGACGTTTTGTCGCGCCCCGAAGGAGCCGCATCGCTCATCCCCAAGATCAGGAACCGGGTGGTATTCGTAGCTTCGTCTTCCACCCGGGGCGCAACGATGGATAAACCATACAACTCGGCGGCTACCTCGCTCCCCAGTGCCGCAGCGTCCTGTTTATCAGCAGCCATTAACGCGCCTTCGCTGTTGCTCGCAGCGCTAATCAGGACCGCTTCGGGTAGATGCCGATTAAGCCAACGCTGGCATTGACTTAAGGATTGGGCATGCCCGTAGACACGCTGGATGCCATCAAGCCCGGCGCCTTTACGCATCAAATTCTGATGGATCGGCAACATGACCTCGCCACAGATTTTAAGAGGGCTGGTCACTATTAAATCCAGCGTGCGAGAAATCGCGCCTTCTGTAGAGTTCTCAACTGGCACGACTGCAAAGTCAGCGCGCCCTGTTTCTACTGCGCGAAAACAAGCGTCGATATCGCCTTCGGGTGCGGCCTCAACCTCATGCCCGAATTGCTTATAGACGGCCGCTTGGCTGAAGGTGCCGGGTGGGCCGAGATAGGCCACGCGCATGTTTTGCTCCAAGGCGCGGCACGACGACATGATCTCGCGGAACAAACGTTCGATACTGTCACCAGGTAATGGCCCGGGATTGTCTTTTCGCAACCGGTACACGATTTGCGCTTCGCGCTCCGGGCGATAAACCGTATCGCCATTTTTTGCGCGTCCAACTTGCTGCGCGATACCCGCGCGTTCCGATAAAAGCTGCAATAGCGCGTCGTCTATCCCATCGATGCGGCTGCGGAGTTGTTTTAGCGTTTCGTCCACGTATTACGCTGTCGGCAAATAACGTACCGACAACACTCCACTAATCGCGGCCAGTTGCGCCAATACTGTATCTCTTACGACACTGTCCACATCTACCAATGTATAAGCAATGTCGCCTTTGGACTTGTTCAACATGTTATTAATATTTAGATGGGCGGCCGCCAATAGCGAAGAAATCTGCCCCACCATATTGGGCACATTGGCGTTGGCGATCGCAATCCTAAACTCCGACTCGCGTGCCATGCTGACATTAGGAAAGTTCACCGAGTTCAGCACATTGCCATGTTCCAGATAATCGGTAAGTTGCTCGGCTACCATCACCGCACAGTTTTCTTCAGCCTCTTCAGTCGATGCGCCAAGATGGGGTAATGCAACAACTTGGGGGTGGCCCTTCAGTGCATTCGCCGGAAAGTCGCAAATGTAAGCACACAGTTTTTTCGTATTGAGCGCCTCGATTACTGCGGCGTTATCCACCACGCCTTCCCGTGCGAAATTCAGTAGCACGCTGCCGGGGCGCATCACGCTGATGCGCTGCGCATTGATTAAATTGCGGGTGGTATCAAGCAGCGGCACATGCAGCGACACAAAGTCGGCCACCCTCAATACATCATCAACGTTTTCGGCTTTTTTTACTTGCGAGGGCAAGCGCCAAGCCGCATCGACGGTAATCGCGGGATCAAAACCCACTACCTTCATGCCTAAACCTATTGCCGCTTCGGCAATATAGGAGCCTATCGCGCCTAATCCTATTACCCCCAAGGTACGGCCTGGCAACTCCATTCCGGCAAAATTCTTTTTGCCAGCTTCGGTTGCCTTGTGTATTTCTTCATCGCTGCCCGATAAGCCTTCGACGAATTTAACGGCTGGAATCAGATTACGCGCGCCCATCAGCATGCCGGCAATCACCAGTTCCTTCACCGCGTTCGCATTCGCACCTGGCGCATTGAACACTGGCACCCCGCGCTCGGAGAGTTTTTTTACCGGAATATTATTAGTGCCCGCCCCCGCTCGTCCCACCGCTCGTACCGAGGCTGGAATTTCCATCTCGTGCATATGGGTCGAACGTACCAGAATGGCATCGGCGTCGATGACATCACCGCCGACAATGTAGCTTTGCGGCAGTCGCGCCAAACCGCGGGCGGAAATGGCGTTCAACGTGAGAATTTTGCGTGCACGTCCCATGATTTAGGCGTGAGCCTTCTCAAACGTTTGGAGATAACCCACCAAGGCTTGTACACCCCCGATAGGCATCGCGTTATAAATCGACGCTCGCATACCCCCTACCGAGCGATGGCCTTTAAGCTGCAACAGGCCAAGCGCTTTTGCGCCTTTCAGGAATTCCTCATCCAGCGCTGCGTCTTTCAATGTAAACGGCACGTTCATGCGCGAGCGGTTTTCACGCGCAGTGGGGCAGGTGTACAGGGTACTTGCATCGAGGCAGTCGTATAACAGGCTCGCCTTGTCCGCATTGTATTTTTCCATCGCCACCAGCCCGCCGCGCGCCTTGATCCATTTGAATACCAGCCCCGCCACATACATCGCAAACGTCGGCGGGGTGTTGTACATCGATTCATTTTCGGCATGGATTTGGTAATCCATCATAGTGGGTGTACCCGCTACGGTTTGCCCAATCAGATCGTCGCGCACGATGACTATCGTGAGTCCCGCAGGGCCGATATTTTTTTGCGCACCCGCATAAATCAAACCGAATTTCGACACGTCGATCGGGCGTGACAGAATATGCGAAGACATATCCGCCACCAGCGGCACAGCACCCGTGTCAGGCGTCCAAAAAATTTCTACACCACCGATGGTTTCGTTCGAGGTGTAATGTACGTAAGCCGCGTCTGGATTAATTTTCCATGCAGATTGCTCGGGCGCATAACTGAAGTTTTTATCCTCGCTCGACGCCACGATATTCACGCTGCAATATTTTTTGGCTTCCTTAATTGCCTTCTTGGACCATTCACCCGTATTCAGATAATCCGCACCGGTTTTACCACGCAACAGATTCATCGGAATCATCGAGAACTGGATCGATGCCCCGCCTTGCAAAAACAGCACCTTATAGTTAGCCGGGATGCCCATGATCTCGCGCAGATCAGACTCCGCTCCGGCAGCGATGCCCATAAATTCCTTGCCTCGATGCGACATTTCCATCACCGACATGCCGCTACCGTGCCACTCCACCAATTCGCTCTGGACTTGCTGCAATACTTCTTTGGGCAGCACCGCAGGGCCGGCGCTGAAATTATAGATATCGGACATGATTAACTCAGTGAGATGCGTGGAGGGCTGGGTTGCCAGTGTGTATCAGCGCAGACATTTGCTGGCTGACTTTTTGTGCATCGGCTTCACCATTTAAATCGATGATGACCAGTTGACCCTGGCCTTTTTTCAAATCATTACGGAAATCGTACACCGCGCCCATGACAGTCAATTCGCCTTTATCCACTTCGCCTTGAAATTTTTTGATGGCGGAGCGCACTTGATTATGTACATTGGTTTCTACGCCGACCATATTGTCGACACCCTTGTCGATGTGGATCGTATCGAGCTCTTTGCGGATCGGCGCGGAAAGTGCGCTGTAATCGCCAGACGCCGCTTTGATCGCGCCGCACGCCGAGTGGCCCACAAAAATCAGCAAGGGCGTGTGCAGATGATGCACGCCGTATTCAACCGAGCCTTCGGCCGTTTCAAGTTGATTACCGATATTGCGCACCATGAATAAATCACCATCAGCGGTTTTGTCCCACGCGCTCTCATGTACGCGCGAATCGGCGCAGGTCACCACCGTGGCACGCGGGTGCTGGCTTTCCATGAAGGGTTTGAAATAGGCGGGTTTGTGCGAACGTACAAACTGGCTATTGTCATTCACCAGATTTTTAACAATACCCTGTAGCGCCTGGGTTTCAGCCTGTGCATGATCATCAGCCATTGCACCCGGCGTAGCCGCAACCATTCCTGCCAACAGCAATGCATTCAATAACTTTTTCATATTTACTCCTCCTCGTTTTCAGTTTCGGCAACTTTTTCCAGACCGGATAATTTCTCGCCCTTGTCCAAATTTATCAGCGTAACGCCTTGCGTTGAACGGCTCATCGCGCGTATTTCTTTCACGCGGGTGCGGATCAATACACCGCCGGTGGTCATCAGCATGATTTCGTCATCCGGCTTCACCAACTTGGCCGCAACTACGCGACCATTACGCTCGCTGGTTTGAATCGCAATCATGCCTTGCGTCGCGCGCGCGTGGCGGGTGTATTCGACGATAGACGTGCGCTTGCCGAATCCATTTTCGGTCGCGGTCAGCACAAACTCGTTTTCGTCCTCGGCCACCAGCATCGAGATCAGTTTTTTGCCCTTGGCGAGCTTCATGCCGATCACACCACGCGCGGTGCGGCCCATCGGGCGAACATCATTTTCGTCGAAGCGTACTGCCTTGCCGCCATCGGAGAACAGCATTACGTCGTGCCGACCATCGGTGATCGCAGCACCAATCATGAAATCGCCGTCGTCCAGATTCACCGCGATGATGCCTGCAGTGCGCGGCCTGGAGAACTCGGAAAGCGGCGTTTTCTTCACAATGCCGTTACTCGTCGCCATGAACACATAATGCTCGTCATCAAAAGTTTTCACCGGCATCAGCGTGTTGATTTTCTCGCCTTCCATCAACGGCAGCATATTCACGATGGGCTTGCCGCGCGCGATGCGGCCGCCTTGCGGCACGTTGTAGACCTTCAACCAGTACATACGGCCGCGGTTCGAGAAGCACAGGATGTAGTCGTGGGTGTTGGCGACGAACATCTTCTCGATGAAATCTTCGTCCTTGGTGCCTGCCGCCTGTTTGCCGCGGCCGCCGCGTTTTTGCGCGCGGTAATCGTCCATCGGCTGGGTCTTGATATAGCCGCCATGCGACAGCGTGACCACCATATCTTCCGGCGCGATCAGGTCTTCCATCGACATGTCCTGCGCGTTCTCGACAATCGCCGAACGGCGCGCGTCGCCGAACTGTTCCTGCACCTGTGTTAGCTCTTCGCGGATGATCACCGTGATGCGCGACGGGTTGGCCAAAATATCGAGCAGATCGGCGATCTTCGCCATGATCTCTTTGTACTCGCCGATGATCTTGTCGGATTCGAGGTTGGTCAAACGCTGCAACTGCATTTCGAGAATGCGCTGCGCCTGAATATCGGACAAGTGATAACCGTCGGGATGCAATCCAAACTCGGGGCCCATGTTCACCGGGCGGGAGAACTCGGGGTCGATACGCGCAAGCATTTCCTCGACCATTGCCGACTTCCAGCCGCGATCAAGCAAGCGTATTTTGGCAATCGCCGGGGTTTCGGAGGTCTTGATCAACTCGACAATCTCGTCCACATTCGCCAGCGCCACCGCCAGGCCTTCCAGAATGTGGCCGCGTTCGCGCGCTTTGCGCAAATCGAATACGGTGCGGCGCGTGACGACTTCGCGGCGGTGACGCAGGAAGGCGTCGAGCATTTCACGCAGATTCAGCAGCCGCGGCTGGCCGTCGATCAGCGCCACCATGTTCATGCCGAAGGTGTCCTGCATCTGCGTGTCTTTGTACAGATTGTTCAGGATCACGTCGGCGTTTTCGCCGCGCTTCAATTCAAACACCACGCGCATGCCGTCTTTGTCGGATTCGTCGCGCAGGTCGGAAATCCCTTCCAGCTTTTTCTCGCGGATCAGCTCGCCGATGCGGATCAGCAGATTCGCCTTGTTCACCTGATACGGCAGCTCGTCGATGATGATCGCCTGGCGACCGCCGCCTTTCTCCATCTCCTCGACGTGACAAGTCGCGCGCATCACCACGCGCCCGCGCCCGGTGCGGTAGCCGTCGCGCACGCCCGACAGCCCGTAAATAATCCCGGCAGTCGGAAAGTCTGGCGCCTGCACGATATTGATTAAGGCTTCGATATCCGTCTCAGGGTCGTCCAGCAGCGTAAACAGCGCGGTGCAGATATCGGTGAGATTATGCGGCGGGATATTGGTCGCCATGCCCACCGCAATGCCAGACGAGCCATTGATCAGCAGGTTGGGGATGCGTGCGGGCAGCACCAGCGGTTCGTGCTCCGAGCCATCGTAGTTGGGGCCGAAATCGACGGTTTCCTTGTCGAGATCCTCTAGCAGCTGGTGCGCGATTTTGGACATACGCACTTCGGTGTAACGCATCGCCGCCGCATTATCGCCGTCGACCGAACCGAAGTTGCCCTGGCCGTCGATCAACGGGTAGCGCAGCGAAAAATCCTGCGCCATCCGCACCATGGTGTCGTACACCGCCGTGTCGCCGTGGGGGTGGTATTTACCGATCACATCGCCAACCACACGCGCCGATTTCTTGTATGCCTTGTTCCAGTCGTTGCCGAGCTCGCTCATCGCGTACAACACCCGGCGGTGCACCGGTTTCAAGCCATCGCGCACATCAGGCAAAGCGCGCCCAACGATCACGCTCATCGCATATTCCAAGTAGGAATTGCGCATCTCCTCTTCGAGGCTGACCGGGAGCGTTTCTTTAGCGAATGAGGATTCCATGGACCGGTTTGGATTGGCTTAAAGCGCGTGATTTTAGCACGTCTACCTTATCAGGCTGGGGGGTGACTTGCATCTTCCCCACCTGAAAGCCGACTAACTTTGAACGGCTGAATGTGATGAATTCAACAATTAGACGCGCAACTTTTTTGGCTAATGATCATTAAGCTCGAAATTAAAGGACTGAGACGCCGCCGCCCGAACAGATAAGCCTTTCTCCCTTGCCGCAGTGCAACGCCAGCCATCAATGGCCGAGAGAGCGGCCTCATCAAGCCTGCGGAAGCCACTACTCGTACTCACGCGCGGTGAGGTGATTTGCCCGTTTTCATCCAATTCCACACGTAATATCACTGTGCCTTCCTCACCTAATTTGCGGGATAAATACGGGTAAACGGGCTTTGGACGAACAGAACAATGAAATGATAATTCGGATTGCACTTGCATCTCTCGTGGCAACCCTGAGGGAACTAGGGCACTTTCCGATAGGGCGACTGCAGATGCAGGCGCGATAACAGCAGGGGGCGCGGTGGTCTGCAAGGGTATCGAAGTCTCCGGGTTATTTGATGACGGTATCGCTTGTTTTGAAAGTAGCAGTATTGATTTGTGCGGTCTTTTAGGCTTGAGGGGCGGAGCCGCTACGGATTGGGATGGATTGATACTCGACGCCGGATGACTAAAAGGCGACACCAAAGGGGCTTTCTCCATACGTACTGTAACGGTAAGGATTTTTTCCTGAGGGGTAGCTGTTCTGAACTGGGTCGCAAGGGCATAGAGCAGTACCCCGTGCAGTGCGAATGCGATCAGGATGCTGATCTGTATCCTCCGCCAGTAAGCCTTGCTATCCATACTCACACTTGATCCCCAATTTCTGACCGAAACACTTTTCAATATTATTTGACCACGACGGTCTTGCAGATTAGTCCTATGTATCCTGGCGCTCGCTTTGCCATTCCCCGTATGAACAGTGAAAATGCATCCATGAAACAAAATGTTGATTTACTGATTATGCCGCGCTGGGTCATTCCAGTGGAGCCCGCGGGGGTGTTGACCGAGCACGCTGTGGCCGTAAAAGACGGGGCGATAGTCGCAATCTTGGCCGTGACCGATGCACATCAACGTTATCTTGCCGACGAAATCCTGGAGTTACCTGGACAAGCTTTAATTCCAGGCCTCATCAATCTGCACACCCATGCGGCAATGAATTTGATGCGCGGGTTTGCCGACGATATGCCGTTGATGAGTTGGCTTAATCACCGCATTTGGCCTGCCGAAAAGCAGCATATATCCGAGGAATTTGTGCGTGACGGCACCCTGCTCGCCGCGGCTGAAATGCTGGCGGGGGGGACAACCTGTTGCAACGACATGTATTTTTTTCCGCAAGCCGCTGCCGAAGCGTTTTTAAGCGCCGGAATGCGTGCCACGCTGGGCATGATTGTGATGGAATTCCCGAGCGCCTATGCCGCTGACGCCGACGATTATCTGGCGCGTGGTCTGCAAACCCGCGATACGCTTAAAGACGAGCCGCTGTTGTCGTTCAGCTTCGCGCCGCATGCCCCATACACGATCACTGACGAGACTTATCGCCGTATTGGCACATTGTCCGATCAACTGGAGCTGCCGATCCACACGCATATTCACGAAACCGATGACGAAATCCAGGACAGCCTGACACGTTATGGCGTGCGCCCGCTGGAGCGTCTCGCGCGACTAGGCTTACTGGGTCCACACTTTATTGGCGTGCACGCGGTGCATCTAACCGATGCCGAAATCGACACGCTCGCGCAGTTTAACTGCCATATTGCGCACTGCCCGAGTTCCAATCTAAAGCTTGGCTCCGGGATCGCGCCGGTCACGCAACTGCTGCAAGCGGGCCTGAATGTCGGCTTGGGGACGGATAGTGCGGCGAGCAACAACCGGTTGGACATGTTCGCCGAAATGCGCCTGGCGGCTTTACTGGCAAAAGGTACGAGCCGTGACGCCGGTGCTTTTCCGGCTGAAACTGCACTGCGTGCAGCCACACTGCATGCCGCATGCGCCCTCAATCTCGATCATCTGATCGGCAGCCTCGCCCCCGGCAAACGCGCCGATATGGTCGCGGTGAATTTGAGCGCGCTGCACCATCAGCCGGTTTATGATCCGCTCTCTCATTTGATTTATGTCGCCGGACGCGAGGATGTGACGCATGTGTGGGTCGAGGGCAAGCTGCGGGTAGACAATCGTCGGCTCACCCACCTCGACTCCGATGACCTGCGCGCCCGCGCCACCTATTGGCACACTAAACTTAGTTCTATCTGAAGGACGCCTCATGAGCAATGTCGATCCCGCTGAAATCCATAAATTTTCCGAACTCGCGCACCGCTGGTGGGACAAGAATTCCGAATTTAAACCCCTGCATGAAATCAATCCGCTACGCCTGCACTGGATCGATAGTCTGGCGGCGATCCAGGGCAAAAAAGTGCTTGATGTGGGTTGCGGCGGCGGCATTCTCACCGAGGCAATGGCCGCTTCCGGTGCCCAGGTGAGCGGCATAGACCTGTCTGAAAAAGCCTTGCAGGTCGCCCGATTGCACTTGCTCGAATCCGGCCATCAGGTGGACTACCAGCTGATTTCGGCCGAAGCTTTCGCCGACCAGCAGCCGGGCCAGTTCGATGTCGTCACCTGTCTGGAAATGCTGGAACACGTGCCCGACCCGTCCTCTATCGTCGCGGCCTGCGCGCGGCTCGTGAAACCCGGCGGCTGGGTGTTCTTCTCGACCTTGAATCGCAATGCGAAGAGTTATCTGTTTGCGGTGATCGGTGCGGAATACGTGTTGAACCTGCTGCCGCGCGGCACCCACGACTACGCCAAATTCATCACCCCGGCAGAGCTCGCCCGCATGACGCGCACTGCAAAACTTGAAACCGAACAGCTCATTGGCATGACCTACAACCCGCTAACCAAAGTCTACAAACTGGAGCCCGACACCAGCGTAAATTATCTGATGGCGACGCGCCGTGGCGATTGAAGGGGGAGTCATCAACACTGGAGTCATCAAAGAGGTGAAGTTGCAAGGCATCCGCGCCGTGCTGTTTGATCTGGACGGCACCCTCGTCGACACCGCGCCCGACCTGGGCTACGCGCTCAATCTGCAACGCAGCCGCCACGGCTTGCCCGCGCTTCCCGACGCGATCATCCGCCCTCAAGCCTCGCACGGCGCGCGTGGCCTGCTGGGAGTGGGTTTCGACCTGCATCCAAATGACCCGCATTTTGCGATCATGCGCGAAGAATTCCTGCAGTTGTACAGCGAAAATATCTGTCGTCACTCCCAACCCTTTCCCGGCATACTCGATTTGCTGAGCGTACTGGAAGCCAGAAATCTGGCCTGGGGCGTCGTCACCAACAAACCCGCGCGCTTCACCGAGCCGCTGATGTCTATCCTTGATCTGGCCGAGCGCGCAAGCTGCATCGTCTCCGGCGACACCTGCGCACAACCCAAGCCCCACCCTGCCCCGATGCTGGTCGCTGCCGAACTGTGCCTAGCCAGCCCGGCGCAATGCCTGTACATCGGCGACGCCGCGCGCGACATCGAAGCCGCCACCGCCGCCGGCATGCCCGCGCTCGCCGCAGCCTGGGGCTATCTCGACAGCACCGACCAACCCGAGACATGGGGTGCGCACGCGATCATTCATATCCCCGGCGCAATCCTCGACTTTGTGTGAACTTTCCCGGATTAGCGCAGACGAAACCCTGTAAACTTCGTTTTTAAAAGTTCTGTTCTTTAATAATCAATGGGGGCGACCTGGCTTCGACGTGGGTCGCGAAGCAGCGTAGGGCATACCGAGGGTCAGAGCACCTCGCAAATCCAACTGAAAAAACTTAGTCGCAAACGACGAAAACTACGCCCTGGCCGCTTAAGGTCAGGACTCACACCGGA
>JAYWDZ010000165.1:0-1839 GCA_043779595.1 Nitrosomonadales bacterium | reverse complement strand
GCAAAAACAAAACACAAAATAGCGATGAAAATCCGAAAAACTTTTAATAACGGGAAACCCTGCTTCTGTGGGTGGCTTTTTCTACAGACTCGTTAGCGTGCACCAATCCAATCAAGGGGACTCAATTGGATATTTTTGAATTGTTCAGGCAGAAACGTGAGCCGGTTTCTTGGTTTGAAGGCCAGGATGCGGAAATGTTGGAAGCAATCCACCAAGCACAATCGACGTTCCCAAATTTTGTTTCGGCCTTGGAAGAAGAGAGCCGACGCATAGTGCCGACCTTTGAACAGGCTCTCGTTAAATACGCATTTCCCGCAACTAAGAAGGGTGTCAAAGTCGAGCACATATTTCTCTCAAATATTTCGAAAGAGAATGGTGCATTGTGGGGCGTCGTAGTCGGCACGCCTCTTTACACGAATGAAGTAAAAGAAGGTGGGCGTGTCGAAATTGACCCTCGGCGCGTTTCTGATTGGCTCTACGTTGTTAACGGTGTAGGCTTCGGTGGTCCCACATTTAAGTTGATGTGGTCACGTTTCTCGGAACAAGAAAAAGCCTCATATGGTGGGCAGCTCCCATTCGTTTGGGTCAATGCGCTCTCTCAAGTCGCTCCCTGTAAGTGATTGATTTAAAATTGCTATTTATGAGCGACTTTCGGGCGATTTGCGGCCTTGGCCCGATTACTTCGCTAACCTGGCGCTCAACCTCGCTCCCTTCGGTCGCTGGACGCTGCGCGATAAAGCCGCGCAGCGCCGGTTAGCTCTACGTTAGGGCTTAAAACCGTGCTTCGTGAAAATGAGTTCATCGTAGAAACCTTAGATCGTGATACAGCGAAGGCGCTTCTGTCAGCTAGGATTGAAGGAGTCACACAGTCTGAAATGTTTTTTCGGGCCATAGACCCGGAGGCAGCCATTACATTTGTAATCAGTGCATCCTCAGATGTTGCCATTGGTCTTTTCTCGGCATGGCTTTACGACCTTATTAAAAAAAGAGGCTCCGATAAAACCAAAATACAAGGCCAGCAAGTTCCCGAAAATGTCACCCAAATAATCTCGGTCATTCAGATAACTATCCAAAATAACCAAGCTCAGGCCGAGGAACACCGCAAGGAGGTAGAGGAGCTTCGTTCTCATGACCATCAGCCCTAACACTGCGGTCAAGTGGGACTGGCCGTCAGCGGCTTCGATTTCGTCTTGTGCTTCACTCATGATTTATCTCCTTGGGTTGCTTTCGTTGCGGCCAGCCCCTTACCTGGGACGTTGGGCGTCAGCATCAATGCTCGCCAAAACGAAGCGGTCGGCCCTGCATCACTTGGGCCAGCGCAGCGAATAAAATCATGGGGTCGGCGTTCATCCACACCCGCCCATCCGGCGCAAGTAAAGTCCATTTCCCGGCTTCACACGAGGCCAGAAGCGCATCTATGGCGTCAGTCATTCCCTCCGCTGTTGGCACTGCCATTGTCGCGTTGCTACTCGTTCCGTTATCCATGCTCACCTTTCAAATACGCCCAACAATTCCATCAACTCGGACGCGCTAAAGCGCGCGCCGGTTATGTCAAACGTTAGGGGTAAGCGTGGACAACAATACACAGCAAGACCTGATCAAGACTCTTGCGTTGTTTGCGGACGGAAAACCCCGAGATGTCTCTGACGGCTCTGCAGTTGATGCAGCACATGTCAAATGGTTGTACGAAGAAGGTTTCCTTAAAGGTATCGACGTAACAACCATTCATGATTCCGCACCTAGGGACACGCTGATTTATTTGCAGCCGGACTGCTCGAAGTGATTGATGAGCTGCGAGAATCGGCGTGGTGGAAGTTGAATGGAACTGACGATGCAAAC
>JAYWDZ010000164.1:0-1843 GCA_043779595.1 Nitrosomonadales bacterium | reverse complement strand
CATGGCTGCTGTGCAACTGAACCCGCAGTTGCTGATCGGTGTCATCGAATACCAGTTGGTTATGATAGGCTAAGCTGGTTGCGGGTGCGCGGCTTGATCTTGAGACTCCATGAACGAACGGCGAAACGCCATTGGCTCGGAGATGCCAGGAATGGGAGCCTGTGGGTTTCCGGCGCCAGAAATAATCAAGGTGCCAAAGTTGAAAATGCGTCCGAGGATGCCTTGTTTAACTTGGATGCTTTCGACTTTGCTGATATTGAGCTCCACCGTGTGTCGGCTAATGAAGCCAAATTTGGCTATTACTCGCTTATTTGTAAATGCAAGTTCTGTTGTTTTATAACGGATGAAGGCAACTAGCCAGAAAGTAAGGCCAATCCCCCATGCGGCCAAGAACAAAAAACCGAGAATTATCAAAGGAGCTAGGGACCAAAGGCTGACATGTCCCGTGTAAATCACCTTTTCGTCTTTGATAAGTGCGCCGTCGATACAGCTTGCCATTTTTATTCCCCTTTAAAGTTGTGGCGATTCAGAGGCACCGCCAAGCGCCTAACGAAATTTTGTAGAAAAGGTATGTTTATAACCGCATCGTGCAGTAAGCAAGATGAAATATCAAAAGTGGCGTTGCCATTTAAGGCGGAATTGCAATGTCATATTTCGGCGCAAGCAAATAGGGAGTGTGAATAACCCGAAACTCATCACCATAAATAGAGTGATACTCGATTTCGAGCCGCTTCATCGTCACTTGCCAATATAAAGCCTTGCCGTTCTTGCTTTTGCAACGCGTAATACCGTACATTTCGACTGAATTTATCCTGTTACTAGGCATTCAATCTTTCCTCCGAATTTTCAATACCGTGAGTGCCACACTTTAAGCATATGTCGAGTCTGAACATCCCGATGTCTTCTGCACCGAGTCTCTCACCTTGCACACGTTTAAAGCGCGCCCGGCCTAAGCTTGATACCATTTAGCAGCGCGTCCCACAGGGCAAGAAACTCTTCTTGGGTGAGGTTTTTTGGATAAGGCTTATGGGTATTGTCATCATGCGTTTGATCGCTCAACGCGATTTCGATGCTCGGCTTGTCCAGGGTGTTCGGGTCTGGATAAAACTCTGCTGTAGCCTCCATTGAGGTCTCGCCGTTTATCGTGATCACAGCGACTATCTCCTCCCCTTTTTGTCCGTTGAGGCTGCGCTTGCCTTTGCGTAGGAAGGTTGTCGAAGCACTGATTTCTTTGCCGAGCCGGTCGCCCAATCCAAACGAGCGGGCAATGCGATCAATCATCGTGAGGCCTTCGTGTGGTTTGCCTTCGGTTTTCGTAGAGAACGAGAAGCTCGCACCTGGATATTGGTCGATCCGCCCCGATACGGCGACTTCTTCGGCGCGGAATGCACTGCCCGCGATGATGCCTGTTTCCATGCACAGACCGGGGGGCAGACGAGTCATGTCCGATGTGGGTCTAGGTGAGAAATTTTTTACTACCTTGGATATGTCATCAATTCCTTCTGCTAAATATTCGTCTGAAGTTTCCGTATGAAACTTCATCTCCAGCGCTTGGCGCCAAAACAACACATCAAGTTGATGCATACGTCGATCACTTTGATTCTCCCGGTAAACAAGCAAGATGCTTTCAGGAGATAGTTGGATTTTATCTTTAAATAAAACTCCGTCCGTTTTGTGCGGTGAAGTCTTTAATAGGGCTACACGTTGGGCAATCTTGTTTTCGAAAGCCATTTTATTAATCGCTGGGCGAGAAATTGTCTCGATTGTTGACATATCTACTTTCTGATCCCACCCATTGATTCTTGCCACGCTGGGAATTTCAAACACAAATCGGCCCACACAC
>JAYWDZ010000163.1:0-4716 GCA_043779595.1 Nitrosomonadales bacterium | reverse complement strand
CTCTCGATGACGTTGGATTTTCTATCGAACAAGGCGAGGTCGTCGGCATCATTGGGCACAATGGTGCGGGCAAGAGCACCATATTGAAGCTGCTAGCCAACATTTCAACGCCCACCAGTGGCAGTATTAAGGTCAAAGGCAAAGTAGCTCCGCTTATAGAAGTCGGCGCAGGCCTTGTGTTAGAGCTCACTGGACGTGAAAATATCTACCTCAATGGCGCAATCCTTGGCATTCCTAAAGCAGAAATAAAGCGCAAGTTTGACGACATTGTCTCTTTCGCCGAATTGGAGGAATTCATCGACACGCCAATCAAGCGTTACTCCTCGGGAATGCAAGTGCGGCTGGGATTTTCAGTTGCCACCAGCGTCGAATCGGATATCTTGATTGTGGATGAAGTGCTCGCGGTAGGGGACCTCGCATTCCAGCGCAAGTGTTTTGACAGAATGGAAGACTTGATCAAGCGGCAAGGCAAAACGGTGCTGATTGTTTCTCACAACATCAGGCAGCTTGAGCGTCTTTGCAATAGGGTCATTATGTTGGATCATGGACAGATCGTGGCTAACGGAAATCCAACCGAAGTAAGCAATCTCTTCTTCGACTACAGTAATAAAAAAATGAAATCAGATGCCTCGACCGCTAGCAGTGGAAAGTCTAGAACGTCTGACGAATTAACCTTTAAGAGTATGGAGTTTTACGACGAGCATGGTCAGTCCGTGGATCGGATTGAATTTCTATCATCGTTTCGTACGCGCCTTCATTTCACGATCAACAACCCGCTCGAACGTATTTGTTTCTTGATAGGCGCGCACACTACCGACTTTGTGTACCTGACTGCTAATAATAACGTCGAAGACCCGCGAAATTTTGACATCGGCGAACATGCAGTAGAATTACATTTCGAGTCCATGACCCTGCTGCCGGGGGTTTATTCGATGCGCGCTTGGATAGGCACTCCCGAGGGTCGTGAATCGTTTTATGGGGAAAATCTTTTCTCTTTCCAGGTTTTCTCAGATGACCATCTGATTACGCGCCAACAAGAAATGGGACTGTTTTATATGAAGGGCGAATTTCAAATTGGCCCATCAGCGGCAAGTGCCATTACAGTCCTAAATTGATATTGAGAGTAGGCCAATCGGCATGGAACAACATTACCAACATCCCCAGTCTATCGTCGAGACAACAGCCATTGGGAAAGGAACCCGCGTGTGGGCGTTCGCACATATCCTACCGGGCGCCGTCATTGGCAGCGAATGTAACATCTGCGACCATGTATTCATCGAAAATAAAGTAACCGTAGGTGACCGCGTTACTATTAAAAGCGGGGTACAGCTATGGGATGGGATCAACCTGGAAGATGATGTGTTTGTCGGCCCGAATGCCACCTTTACTAATGATCGATTTCCCCGCAGCCGCCAGTATCCCACTGAATTTCCGAAAACGCATGTGCGCAAAGGGGCATCAATAGGCGCTAACGCGACCATTTTGCCTGGTTTGAACATTGGGCAGAATGCGATGGTGGGTGCTGGCGCGGTAGTCACTCGTGATGTGCCTCCGAATGCTATTGTTGTAGGCAATCCGGCGCGCATTACGGGCTACGTTGATACACCGCTGCAGCCCAGGGTGCTACAACATAACAGCGAAGAGATTGTCCATGATCTGAGAGTAAAAGGCGCTCAACTCATTCGCCTTCCGTTAATTGAAGACCTGCGCGGAAAGCTTTCATTCGGTGAAATAGAGCAACACCTCCCGTTTAGTCCACAGCGCTATTTTATGGTTTTCGATGTACCCAGCCAAGAAGTGAGAGGCGAGCATGCTCACAAAACTTTGCATGAGTTTCTGGTGTGCGTAAAAGGTTCTGTCTCAGTTGCGTTAGATGACGGGCAATCACGCGACGAGATTAAATTAGATTCGCCGAACCTGGGGCTGCACATTCCTCCCATGGCTTGGCGAGTACATTACAAATATTCGTCAGACGCAATACTTTTAGTCCTGGCATCCGACATTTACCGGGCCGACGATTACATTCGCGATTACGACGACTTTCTGACTTTGCTGGGTCAGCAAGGAAAGCCATGAGCGGTGTGAGTTTCCTTGACCTGCGTGATACCTATCTTGAATTAAAGGTGGAGATCGATGCCGCTGTCGCCCGGGTACTGGATAGCGGATGGTACTTGCTTGGCGCGGAGCTGAATGCATTCGAAACAGAGTACGCCGCCTATACCGGCGCAAGCCAGTGCATCGGCGTCGCCAATGGCTTGGATGCACTCCATCTCACGCTGCGCGCGATGGGCATTGGCGCCGGCGATGAGGTACTCGTACCCTCCAATACCTATATCGCGACCTGGCTGGCGGTAAGCCATGTTGGGGCAACGCCGGTTCCGGTAGAGCCAGACGAACACACTTTCAACATGGACCCGCAACGCATCGAAGAAGCCGTCACGTCACGAACGCGCGCGATTCTGCCCGTTCATTTGTATGGCCAACCGGCCGATATGGACCCCATACTTGCCTGTGCTCAAAAACATGGATTGCGAGTTCTTGTCGACGGTGCCCAGGCGCATGGCGCTCGCTATCGTGGCGCTGCCATAGGAGGACTAGGCGATGCTACTGCGTGGAGCTTCTACCCGGGTAAGAATTTGGGCGCTTTCGGGGACGCGGGTGCAATAACAACTAACGATCCAGCGCTGGCCGAGCGCATCCGTATTTTGCGCAACTACGGATCTCAAATTAAATATGTGAACCAGGTGCAGGGTTACAACAGTCGTCTCGACGAAATACAAGCTGCGATATTGCGCGTCAAGTTGCGCCACATAGATACATGGAATGACCGCCGCGTCGCTTTTGCGAAAACTTATCAAACAGCATTGTCAGAGTGCGCGCTTGTCCTGCCCGTCGTCCCGCCAGAAATGGTGCCGGTGTGGCACCTTTACGTGATACGCCACCCGAAGCGCGATACCTTGCAAAACGAATTAACAACTCGTGGCATTCAGACACAAATTCACTACCCTATACCGCCTCATCGCCAACAGGCTTATGCAAGCCTGGGTTGGTCTGCAGGCAGCTTCCCAGTAGCAGAATCCATGGCTGACAGCGTGCTTAGCCTGCCCATTGGACCCCATTTAAGCGCCGCCGAGCAGGAGAAAGTAATACAGGCCGTCACTGAGCTGTGCCACAAATGACGGTGCATCCTCTCGTTACTGTAATAGCCCTTTGTTACAACCATGTGCGGTTTGTCATCGAATGTTTGGATAGTATTCGTAACCAGACCTACCCCCATATGCAAATAATTATTATGGATGATTGCTCTACCGACGATTCGGTCACAGCGATTCATGGATGGATCGAGCGTCATGGGGTCGAGTGCAAATTTATAGCTCATCGGCAAAATCAAGGGCTGTGTCGCACCATTAACGAAGCATTAAACCTTGCGCAAGGGAAATACATCGCGATGATAGCAACAGATGATGTATGGATGCCTGAGAAGCTTGCTCATCAAGCAGCCGCAATGGAAAGTTTTCCGGAAGAGGTTGGTGTTTTATACGGCGATGCCTATCAAATCGATGAGGGTGGGGGTGAGCTTCCCGGAATGTTTATAGAAACGCATCGCGCATTCGAGGCCATACCGGAGGGGAACATTTTTTCGATACTTGTCGAAAGTAACTTTATCCCCGCCATGTCTACTTTAATTCGCACCTCGGTATATGCTAAAACGGGTAACTATGATGAACGCCTCGTCTATGAAGACTGGGATATGTGGTTGCGGATATCCAGGCATTTCAAATTCTCCTATTGCCCGCGTGTGTCTACACGATACCGGATTGTGTCAACATCTTTAACGCGCAAGGTACTATGGTCCAGACATAGTGCCAGATTTATCTCTGACTTTTTGATTGCGGAAAAGTTATTAGCAGTCCCGGACCTGACAAAAAAACAACGACTAATGTTGCGTCAGCGCTTAGTTGATTGTGCACATGACTTGTACAACAGCAACTATGCGCACGCCCGGCGCTACTTGTGGAAAGCCCTCAAGATTTCTCGAGATAAATATACGATCATGACCTACCTGCTGACAGTTTGTGGGATTTCTCACTCAAGTTTTCGCAGAGGGCAGGATTATGCGAAGTGGCGGTGGTCTAGTATCAAAGCGTGGTTTCGCCATGGTAATCAGTGAATGGCGGCGTGGATTTAAAATTGTGGACCGCAGACGCGTTGGCAAATAAGATAATGAATCGACCAGTAAGCGCTTGCGTTCCCACATACAATGGCGAGCGATATTTGCGAGAGCGCACGATTTTGCTTTTCTTCCGATTTACGCGCCATTGCGGCATGCTGTACTAAGCCGCAGTCCGCCATTTGATTTTATGGCAGAACTTGAAAAAAGGAGCCGGGGAACTCGTTGGATTGCAATTAACGCGGCCCACCGCTTTAACGACAAAAGTCTATTGCAGGAATGGGGGGTATTTTCAAAATCTCACCCCTCTTTAGTACCGCTTATAGACCACGAATCGCTTCGCTCCAACAAGTTCTTGAAAAGGATACACCGTGTGTTCGATAGGCACTTACTATGGAGATTTAAGCGGCAATAGCCGAGTGTATTTATCGGTCGCTTTTAATATTTCGATAACTTGTCATTATTTTTGACGGCGAATAATGGAGAAAGTCCATGCCCCTCGTCCAAACAAATCGCAGGCATACCCGTGACGACCGCCCCACCCA
>JAYWDZ010000162.1:0-4718 GCA_043779595.1 Nitrosomonadales bacterium | reverse complement strand
CCTATCTGCGCCTTCCCCTCCCTAGCCCTATATCCCAGCCCCTAAAGATTTTTAAACGGAGACTAAAACATGACTGTCAAAGTTGGCATTAATGGTTTTGGCCGCATCGGCCGCATGGCATTCCGCGCAATCGCCAAGGACTTTCCTGAGATCGAAGTCGTAGCGATCAACGACCTGCTCGAACCGGATTATCTGGCGTATATGCTGAAATTTGACTCGGTGCATGGCCGCTTCAACGGCGACGTGTCGGTCAGCGGCAGCAATCTGGTGGTGAACGGCAAAACCATACGCCTGACCGCCGAGCGCGATCCGGCGAACCTGAAATGGAACGAAGCGGGCGCAGACATCGTGATCGAGTGCACCGGCTTTTTCCTCGACGAAGAAACCTGCAAAAAGCACATCGCCGCGGGCGCAAAAAAAGTCGTGATGAGCGCGCCGTCGAAGGATGCAACGCCGATGTTCGTTTATGGCGTGAACCATGACAGCTACACAGGTCAGGCGATCGTGTCGGCCGCTTCGTGCACCACCAACTGCCTGGCGCCGATTGCCAAGGTGCTGAACGACAACTGGGGCCTGAAGCGCGGCCTGATGACGACCGTGCACGCAGCCACTGCCACCCAAAAAACGGTGGACGGCCCGTCGATGAAAGACTGGCGCGGCGGCCGCGGCATCCTGGAAAACATCATTCCGTCTTCCACTGGCGCAGCCAAAGCGGTGGGCGTGGTGTTGCCCGCACTGAAGGGCAAATTGACCGGCATGGCTTTCCGCGTGCCAACTTCGGATGTGTCGGTGGTGGATCTCACCTGCGAACTCGACAAGCCCGCCACCTACGCCGAAATCTGCGCAGCGATGAAGGCCGCGTCGGAAGGCGCAATGAAGGGCACGCTGGGCTACACCGAAGAGAAAGTCGTCTCTACCGACTTCCGTGGTGTGGGTTACTCGTCTGTGTTTGATGCCGAAGCGGGCATTGCGCTCGACAGCACTTTCGTCAAAGTCGTGTCGTGGTACGACAACGAGTACGGCTACACCTGCAATATGCTGCGCTTTGTCGCGCACGTAGCGAAGTAATCCGTCAGGCCGCATCACTGCGGCCTGCACGATTGAGCTTTAAGGTCTGACGCGGTCGCACTACTTAAGCCGCGTCAACCCTTAAACCTTAAGGAGAATCATCCATGGCTGTAACCCGTATTACCGATCTGGATCTGCGCGGCAAACGCGTGTTTATTCGTGCTGACATGAACGTGCCGGTGAAAGACGGCAAGGTCACGTCCGACGCGCGCATTACCGCGTCGATGCGCACCATCGAACATTGTCTGGGCGCGGGCGCCAAGGTGATGGTGACCTCGCATCTGGGCCGGCCGACCGAAGGCGAATTTAACGAAGACGATTCGCTGAAACCCGTGGTCGACGTAATCGCCACCAAGCTGGGTAAAAACGTGCGTTTGATCCGCGACTGGATCGATGGCGGCTTCGACATTGCCGACGGCGAACTGGTGGTACTCGAAAACTGCCGCGTGAACCAGGGCGAAAAGAAAAACGTCGACGAGACCGCGCAAAAATACGCGAAGCTGTGTGACGTGTTCGTGATGGACGCATTCGGCACCGCACACCGCGCCGAAGCCTCGACGCACGGCATCGCCAAATTTGCGCCGATTGCGGCAGCAGGTATTTTGCTGACCGAAGAACTCGATGCCTTGCAAAAAGCGCTGGCCAACCCGGCGCGCCCGATGGTTGCAATCGTCGGCGGCTCCAAGGTTTCCACCAAGCTAACCGTGCTGGAAGCGCTGTCCGAGAAGTGCGAGCAGTTGGTCGTCGGCGGCGGTATCGCCAATACCTTTCTGAAGGCTACCGGCCACAATGTCGGCAAATCCTTGTGCGAAGACGACTTGGTGCCGACCGCGCAAATGTTGATTGAGAAAATGACTGCGCGCGGCGCAACCATACCGATTGCAGTGGACGTGGTGTGCGGCAAAAAATTCGATGTGAACGAACCCGCGATACTGAAAGACGCGGGCGACGTGGCCGATGACGACATGATTTTTGACATTGGCCCGAAGAGCGCGCAGGAGCTCGCGGACATCATCATGAAAGCCGGCACCGTGGTGTGGAACGGTCCGGTCGGCGTGTTCGAGTTTGATCAGTTTGGCGAAGGTACCAAGACCATCGCAATGGCGATCGCCAATACCCAGGCGTTCACGTTGGCAGGGGGTGGCGACACGATCGCCGCGATTCAAAAGTATGACATTTACGATAAAGTCAGCTATATCTCGACCGCAGGCGGAGCTTTTCTGGAATACCTGGAAGGCAAGGTTTTACCCGCTGTTGCCATTTTGGAGGAACGGGCAAAGTAAGCGGGTGAGAGCTACTTATCCTAAATCCTAAAGTCCCTAACCCATGATTCGTAGAACCAAAATCGTCGCCACCCTCGGGCCATCCTGCTCCGATGCCAAAACACTGGATCGCATGATGGAAGCGGGGCTTGACGTCGTGCGCCTCAATTTCTCGCACGGCACTGCGCAAGAGCATATCGAACGCGCCGAGCTGGTCCGTTCGCTGGCGCGCGCCCGCGGCAGGGCAGTGGGGGTATTGGTGGATCTGCAAGGCCCAAAAATCCGCATTGGTAAATTCAAAGACAACAAAATCACACTGGCCAAAGGCGACCAATTCATTCTGGACGCCGCCTGCACCTTGGGTGACCAGTTGCGTGTCGGGCTGGATTACAAGGAGTTGCCCAACGATGTCAGCCGCGGGGTGACGCTGCTGCTGGACGACGGTCGGATCGAATTCTGGGTAGAAGAAGTAAAAGGCACCCAGATCATCTGTAAAGTCGTGCAGGGCGGGGTGCTGTCGAACAACAAAGGCATCAATCGCAAGGGCGGTGGGTTGTCGGCTGCGGCGCTGACCGAAAAAGATATCGAAGATATTAAAACCGCCGCGATTCTGAAAGCCGATTACCTGGCGGTGTCGTTTCCGCGTTCGGGTGCAGACATGCGTCAGGCGCGCGAGCTGATGCGCGCCGCGGGCGGCAAAAGCCAGTTAGTCGCCAAGATTGAGCGCACCGAGGCGATCGAGCATCTGGAAGAAATTCTTGAAGCGTCCGACGCGATCATGGTTGCTCGAGGCGATCTCGGTGTGGAAGTTGGGGATGCGGCAGTGCCTGCCTTGCAAAAACGCATGATCCGCATGGCGCTGGCCCGCAATAAAGTCGTAATTACCGCCACACAAATGATGGAATCGATGATTTCCAGCCCGATTCCTACTCGTGCCGAAGTGTCCGACGTTGCCAATGCGGTGCTCGATGGCACCGATGCGGTGATGCTGTCGGCCGAAACGGCGGCGGGTCAATATCCGGTCGAAGCGGTTCAGGCGATGGATCGCGTGTGCCTGGAAGTAGAAAAAGAAGCCGAGCCGGATTTCTCCGGTGACCGGTTGGGCCACAGTTTTTTGCGCAGCGATGAAGCCATCGCGATGTCGGCGGTGTTTACTTCGGTGCATCTCAATATCAAAGCGATTGCCGCGCTCACCGAGTCGGGCAATACCTGTTTATGGATGAGCCGCTTATCCACCCGCGTGCCAATCTATGCCTTGACACCCAAGGTCGAGACGCGTAGAAAAGTTACTCTTTTTCGCGGCGTGTACCCGATCAATCTTAAAAACTCGAGCCAGGATCGGGATGAGTTACTGGCCCAAGCCGAAGCCGAGTTGCGCCAACGTGGGGCGGTGCGCGAGGGGGATTTAATCCTGCTGACGATAGGCGAGCCTATTGGCGAGTCGGGCGGCACCAACACCATGAAAATAGTCCGCGTAGGCGGTCCCCTCAAAAAAACCTGATTGAATTCTGAAGTAAGTCGGCTTTATTTTTAACGTTTTAATTTACTGGAGACTGCAATGGCACTTATCTCGCTTCGTCAACTGCTCGATCACGCCGCTGAAAACAGCTATGGCTTGCCCGCGTTTAACGTCAACAACATGGAACAGGTCAAAGCCATTATGGAAGCGGCCGCAGCGGTCGATTCCCCGGTCATCCTGCAAGGCTCTGCTGGCGCGCGCTCGTATGCCGGCGAGCCTTTCCTGCGCCACCTGATTCTCGCCGCGGTCGAAATGTATCCGCAGATTCCCATCTGCATGCACCAGGATCACGGCGCATCGCCCAGCATTTGTTTCCGTTCGATTCAATCGGGCTTCAGCTCGGTGATGATGGACGGCTCGTTGAAAGAAGACGGCAAGTCGCCCGCTTCTTACGAATATAACGTCGAGACCACTTCCAAAGTATCGCAAATGGCACACGCCGTCGGCGTTTCAGTTGAAGGCGAACTGGGCTGCCTCGGCTCACTCGAAACCGGTATGGCCGGTGAGGAAGACGGCCACGGTGCCGAAGGCGCGCTGGACCACAGCCAGTTGCTGACCGACCCCGATGAAGCCGCAGACTTCGTCAAGAAAACCCATGTGGATGCATTGGCGATCGCGATTGGCACCTCGCACGGCGCGTACAAGTTCACGCGGCCGCCCACAGGCGACATTCTGGCCATCGATCGCGTCAAGGCAATCCACGCGCGCATCCCGAACACACATCTGGTTATGCACGGCTCATCGTCGGTGCCGCAAGACTGGCTCGAAATTATTAACAGCTACGGCGGCGATATGGGCGTGACCTACGGTGTGCCGGTCAGCGAGATTGTTGAAGGCATCAAGCACGGCGTGCGCAAGATCAACATCGA
>JAYWDZ010000161.1:0-1854 GCA_043779595.1 Nitrosomonadales bacterium | reverse complement strand
TCCTTGAGAAGCTGAAACGCGGGCTTGACTTCTGTGCCGTCCGACAGCACGAACTCGCCGAGCAGGTACGGGTCGCACCCCTCGGTGCGCGTCACGACCGCCCGGTTGCTCACCCGATCCCACCAGAGCTTGTTCTGTGGATCGAAGCAGCCTTCTTCTTCGGGCACTTCGGTGCGCACGAACATGCCAAATTCGTCGTTGGCGCCGTCCATATTGACCAACTGGCCGGAGTTGGTATAGCGCACCAGGAATTCCCGGTCATAGAGGCCGAGCGCGATCAGTTCGTGGATCAACGCGAGCAACAGCGCGCCGTCGGTGCCCGGCTTGATCGGCAGCCATTCATCGGCAATGGCCGAGTAGCCGGTGCGTATCGGGTTGATCGATATGAAACGCCCGCCATCGCGCTTGAATTTTGAGATCGCGATTTTCATCGGATTGGAGTGATGGTCTTCAGCCGTGCCCATCATCACAAACAGCTTGGCGCGCTCCAGATCGGGACCACCGAATTCCCAGAATGAGCCGCCGATGGTGTAGATCATGCCGGCCGCCATGTTGACCGAACAGAAGCCACCGTGTGCCGCGTAATTGGGGGTGCCAAACTGGCGCGCGAACAGCCCGGTCAGTGCTTGCATCTGGTCGCGCCCGGTGAACAGCGCGAACTTTTTCGGATCGGTCGCACGGATCTTGCGCAGCCGATCCTCCAGCGTCTGGAAGGCTTCCTCCCAACTCACTTCGACAAACTTGCCCGCACCGCGCTCTGTACCCGGAACGCGCTTTAACGGTTTGGTCAGGCGTGCCGGCGAGTACTGCTTCATGATGCCAGACGAACCCTTGGCGCAGATCACCCCCTTGTTGAGAGGATGCTCAGGGTTGCCCTCGATGTAACGTACTTCGCCGTTGCGCAGATGGACACGAATGCCGCAACGGCAGGCGCACATATAGCATGTAGTGTTCTTCGTCTGGAGGTCGGGAACCTCGGCAGGGGCCGTGTCGGAGGAGGGTGTCACTGCCATGGTCAAGGGTTTCCAAAGAAAATCATTCACCTTCCAGGCTGATACCGGAAAATGGCTTGCACTATTAGGCAGAAACGCCTCACCCTCCGTCTATAGCCGGGACGGGGGGTGCACCAATAGCCCATTTGAGTAATGGGGATAATGCGCGGCAGCCGATTCTTCCCGATTCGGGATGGGTCATGGACTTGTCACCTTCAATCTCATCCCTTGACTGACGAGCGACATGTTGCGTTTTTTCAATTTGTTTGATGGCCATATCTCATTTCCCACGTTTGCTTCCTTCCTGGTAGGGCCTGGTTTCTTGCGGGACAACTGATATTTAGCTGTTGGCACATGCCGACGTCTTTTCGCAGCAAGAAGCGCGCCTGATCGCGACTGGACATAGCGACTCATGAATTTGTGCGCATACCACGCGCAGTGGCAGCCCCAAGGGTCAACGGTTGTTTCAAGACGAAACGCAGGACTCGTGCATTGCGTCCGTTTCGCGCAGATCGAAACACTTCATTCGATAATGGCGTGCGGGCAATAACGTACAACTATTCGATGCGGTGTTTGCAACGAATCTGAAGTGCAGTGAGTTTCAATCTCGCCATCGCCCAACAATGACGCCGACACTGTAAGATTGAATAAAGGGAATTTGGCGGATGTGCTTCGGTCGCAATCGCCGCGGTGCCGCCGGAAGCTCAAGTTGTCACGGAAGATTGCGGAAGGGTCCTCACATCAACAGTCTTGATCAGGCGTATGGATAGTCGAATCAATGTCACGCAAAGGCAACGGTCGGGTAACCGGGTTATTCGAGAGCGAGGCGACGGGCAGGCACCGCCTGGCGGCCCGGTGCTGA
>JAYWDZ010000160.1:0-1855 GCA_043779595.1 Nitrosomonadales bacterium | reverse complement strand
AATGGCTTAAAAATCCCGGCTTGAACGCCAAGCTGGGAGATGCCAAATAATATTTGCGATGCATTTGATTCAGATATTGATTCCCGTTTTTGACAACGGGGGGCAACGATTTGCGCAGCATTTATTTTAAGAAGTGCGCACGCAACTCATCGAGCGCTTCGGCGGACTGACCGCTTTTGTGCAGTCACCGGCGCTCGGCTTGTGGAAAGATATGGAAAGCGGCACAACGACACATGACACGATGATCCTGCTTGAGGTGATGACTGATATGCTCGATCAGGATTGGCGGTCAGCATACCGCCACAAACTGGAGCACATTTTTCGTCAGACGAGATCGTGGTTCGAGCCCTTGCGTCAGAACGAATCTGAGTCATTTTAAGGTTCCAGACTCGAATTATTCAAAGCGGTGAGGCGGGCTTGTATCGCTGGGGCGCAGAGCGCAAGCGCGCCATTATCAGCTGGGAGCAGTCCCGCCGGATTGCGCGCAATGAGCGGGAAACCGGGTGTGCTGAATGACGGTTCTAATTTGACGGTATCTACATGGCCGAGAAGCCCCAATGTCATTGGTGGTTGATGCGGATGTACCCGGATGATTTATTCTCCCGGCATCTCGCACACAGGCAACAGTTCCAACGCAGCCGCTCTTTTGATCAAACGCTGGTCGAACGTCACCAACGCCTGGCAGCGGCTCGCGCGCGCTAGATGCAAGGCATCGGCGAAATCCAGCCCCTGTTTGTACGCGGCTAGCGCGGCCAGCGCAACGTGGCGATCTTCGATCAGGACATTGTCATAGCCGCACAAGGCGGACAGCGCGCGGTGGATGTCTTTGCGCGGGAGTTCGTAAAACCCGCGCATGACCCATTCCAGTTCAAGCAGCACGGTGACTGAGACGAACACACGCTGTTTCATCGCAGCAATAGCGGCGGGGCGTTGCTTGGCTGCTTGCGGGTCGTCGGGGTCGTCAACAAAAAAGCGGGCGAGGACGTTGGTGTCGAGCGCTTTCACTTGGGTGCTTTGTTCAATAACGCGGCGGCGTCGAAATCTTGTAGACGGCGGGGTTTGCCGCGCGAGGGGGCGCGCAACATGCCGGCGCCGGATTCGATGTCGCCGATCATTGCGGGGGTGGAGACGATGAGGCGCACCCCGTCGGATTCCTCCACCACTTCGAGACGCGTGCCTGCGGTGATGCCCAGCCGCCGCCGGATGTCGGCAGGCAGGACGACCTGGCCTTTTGAAGATAGCGTGACGGACGACATGGGGACTCCTTACAAAAACCGGGGATGACGCAGTATAGGATGAAATGGCTTACCTTGTAAGCCTTGGACTGTGTTCGGCTTCAGCCCGGCAAAAATAATTCCAGCAAATCATTCAAAAAGCGCTGTCCCTGTAGCGTCGGTTTCAGCCGCGTCGCGTCGCTTTCCAGCAAGCCTTGAGCGCACGCCCGTTCGAGTGCCGACGCACAGACGATCAGCGGCAGGCCGGTGCATTCTTCGAACAGCGTGGCGTCTACGCCCTGGTTGAGTCGTAGCGCATTCATCATGAATTCGAACGGCAGGTCGTGCCGCGTCAGCACGCGTTCATCGGCTATGTGCGTACCCTGATTGACCGCGTCCATGTATTGCTGCGGATGCTTGGTGCGCATCTGCCGCAGGATGCGGTCGTGAAAACTGAGTTTGGAGTGCGCGCCCGCGCCGATGCCGAGGTAGTCGCCGAACTGCCAGTAATTGAGGTTGTGACGACAGGCGTGATTAGGTCGGGCGTAGGCCGAGGTTTCGTAGTGCTGCATGCCGACCTCGGTCAGGCGCGCTTCGATCGCCAATTGCATGTCGGCGGCCAGATCGTCGTCGGGCAAGTT
>JAYWDZ010000159.1:0-1857 GCA_043779595.1 Nitrosomonadales bacterium | reverse complement strand
TGGCCCTAATACCTTGGTAGCGCTGATGACCGGGGCCGCCCTGTCACACTACGCGCCGGTGGACTCCAGTATGTATATGGGGTATGTGTTCGCGCTAACCATCATCATCGGGATCGTCCAGCTTCTAATGGCCTGGCTATTCACTAAATTTGACCCACTGGATTATGTGAGTCATGTTGTGCTCGATGGGCTCACCGTCGGCGCCGGTATTGCGTTTCTGTTTTCAGCTATTGCCCCCTCGCTCGGGTTCGCGCCCGGCGGGCCGGGACAATGGTCCGGCTACAATGTATATGTCCTGATATCCCATGCATTGCAAGGCCATGGGGAGACGGCGGCAATCTGGATCTCCAGTATGACCGTTGGCATTGGTCTAACTCTTGCGCGTGTCAAAAAATGGTCCAAGTTTTCGATGTTGATCGGATTGGGCGCAGGCATTGCTGTTGCTTTAGTCATGTTTGACCCCTCTTCTTATGAAAGCGTTGGGCTACTACATGCCCCCTTCCTGGCTACGTCAATTCCTGATTTTCGCCAGGTGTCCTGGCCGATTTTGCTGCAGCTTGTAGGGAGTGCCGTCATGATAGCCATTGTCGGCGCGCTCCAGACCCTGGTTATCGCAAAGAATACCTTACACAAAGATGATACTTATTCTCCCTCGGCAGAGATGCTGTCGCAGGGCGCTCAGCACATATTCATGGGGTTTTTCCAGGGCGCGCCGGGATCAAGCTCGTTTTCAAAGAGTACGTTAATGCGCGACCTGCATGGCGGCCGGGGTGCGCTGGTGCTGTCGGCCATCGTCACGCTGCTATTCGTCTATGGCCCCGGCCATTTGTTATCGGCTACCCCCCTGCCTGCTCTGGCGGGTTGCATGGTTCTGGCGGCGCTTGGCATGCTGGCACCCTCGCAATATAAAAAGCACTATCATGCCGGCACACAGGCCTTTGTTCTTTTCGCGCTCACCGCGCTCAGCACCGTATTTATTAATATTCAAACCGGGTTGTTTCTCGGTGTCACGCTGTCCCTGTGGATGACCTTGCTTGCTGGGTCCGCTCCCTGCATCGTTATGCGTCACGAAAATGGGGGCAATGCCTTGCATATTCTGGTGAAGGGCTCGGTATCTTTTATTTCCAGCGCAAAGCTGGCAAAAGCGATCAGGCGCTCATTGCCAAAAGGGCATGGTTTGTCTCAAGTCACGCTTGATCTATCCCACGCTCACTTGCACGCTGATGGGTATCACGGTCTTGTGGATGTGTGCGTAGCGGCTGAAGGCGCGAACTTGGTGATCTCCGCCTCACCCATTCAGGAAGAAATGGTCGATACCTGGAAAGCAGCCCACTTACCGCTGTCTTTAGCCGAAGTGCAGATTAGCGGCACTCGCTCTGACTAAAACGATACCCGGCAGGACGCTCTTTACGATACACGCCAAACCGTGCTGATGTCCGAATCGTCCCGCGTAAACGACTGCCTTACTCCACCCCTTTACTATGCAAATACTCATCGTAATTGCCCAGATACAATTCGGTCCCTGCATCGGTAATTTCGATAATGCGCGTTGCCAAGCTGCCCACAAACTGCCGATCATGCGACACAAATATCAGCGTGCCCTTGTATAGATCCAGCGCCAGGTTCAACGACTCAATCGATTCCATGTCCATGTGATTAGTCGGCTCGTCCATCACCAAAACGTTATGGCGACCCAGCATCAATTTGCCGTACAACATCCGGCCCTTTTCACCGCCGGACAGCACGCGTACGCATTTCTTGACGTCGTCGCCCGAGAACAGCAAGCGCCCCAGAATCCCGCGCAAGACTTGTTCATCGTCGCCGGGTTTGGCCCACTGGTGCATCCAGTCCATCAGG
>JAYWDZ010000158.1:0-1858 GCA_043779595.1 Nitrosomonadales bacterium | reverse complement strand
CCTGACATCTTGCTCATGGACTCCAAAAAATACCTACTAAGGTTTATACCCCGCGCACTAAAAAAACGCGTCCAAGGTCGCCCATATCTTCAAAAAATCATTAGCAATACCAGTTGGCTCATAGCAGACAACGTTTTGCGCATGCTCATTGGCTTGATCGTGGGTGTATGGGTGGCGCGTTATTTGGGACCGGCATACTTTGGTGAGCTGAATTATGCTTTGGCGCTTGTTGGTATATTCAGCGTCATCGCGAGCTTGGGTATCGATAGCAACATCGTGCGCGATCTGGTACGGGAACCTGAGAAACAGAGTGAAATACTCGGCACCGCATTTCGGCTCAAAATCGTGAGTACGGTTTTATCGGCTATTGCATGTGTTTCCATGATAAGTGTTCTGCGTCCGCAGCATCCACAAACAATCTGGTTGGTCGCTATCTTGTCAGCAGGCATAGTTTTTCTTGCAATAGAAACCATCAGCCTGTGGTTCCAATCACAACTACAATCTAAATACACTGTATATGCCAAGAATGTAGCCTATGTCTTGGGGGCGATGATTCGGGTCGGGTTAATACTGAATGCTGCGCCCTTAATTGCGTTTGCCTGGGCTGGGCTGGTGGAGGCGAGCGTGGCAGCTTTTGCTCTAGTATTTGTGTATTACAGAAAACAAGGATCCTTGCCGATAGCTTGGACCGCTAATTGGTCAAGGGCAAAATCGATGCTTCATGCGGGCTGGCCTTTGCTCCTTTCCTCGATTAGCTCAATGCTTTATTTACGTCTGGATATGCTCATGCTCGGTGAGATGAGTGGCGATCATTCTGTGGGAATATATGGGGCAGCAACGCGTCTATCCGAGGTATGGTATTTCATCCCGATGGCGATTGTGTCATCCCTATTGCCAAGTCTAGTGCGAGCCAGGGAGCAAAGCCGCGAGCGATATTTCGAAAGACTGTTTCAGATATACAGGTTAATGGCTGCAATAAGTGTTTCGGTATCCATATTGGTCATGTTTACAGCAGACCTCTTAATAAATATTCTGTATGGGGCTCAATATAAAGGTGCAGGACCGGTGTTAGCACTGCACATATGGGCTTCAGTAGCCGTGTTCTTGGGCGTGGCAAGCAGTCAATATCTAATCATCGAAAATATGCAAAAACTCTCTTTTTATAGAACTACCATTGGCCTAGCCTGTAACGCAATTCTAAATCTTGTGCTGATCCCTGATTTCGGTGTATTGGGAGCAGCGGTAGCCACGCTGATTTCATATTGCGTTGCCACGTTCTCACTCGTTTTTTTCCCGTCAGCGAGGTCTCAGGCTCAGCTCATGTTCAAGTCACTTTCTCCCATTCAGTGGGCGAGGCTGATAAGAAGCGCGCAATGAGCAAGGGTAGCCCATCCTATACATGAATAGAGTTTTCAAAAAACCCAAGCTTTGGTTAGCCAGACTAGTACGTAGATACGACTGGTACGCACTGTATTCCTTGAGAAACCGTGGTTATTTATTTGATATGGGGTGGCTAAACAGTCATCGTGAAATGGCAGCGATTGACCGTGAGGGCAGTCCTATTCCCTGGATAACTTATCCCAGCTTGACCTTTCTGGATGATAGGGTGAAAAAAAATTTCGTGGTGTTTGAGTATGGCAGCGGTAACTCAACACTCTGGTGGGCGCAGCGCTCGAGCAAGGTGATTTCCTGTGAGCATGATCCGGAGTGGTACGCCCAAATATTGCCCCGTATCCCACAAAACGTTGAACTCAATCACGTTACGCTTGAATATGGTGGAGCTTATGCCGATTTTATTAGGCAATACACGCATATGTTCGACGTGATTTTCATTGATGGCCGGGATCGTGTTGGTTGC
>JAYWDZ010000157.1:0-1861 GCA_043779595.1 Nitrosomonadales bacterium | reverse complement strand
TTTGATGGCGGGGTTCCGAAGATACTGGCAGCCAGCACCCTGCCTCCGGGCAGCAGAGTGGTAAACAGTCCTGCCGTTAGCGCTTGAATCAACAACCGGCGGCGCGGGTCTTCAGCTTCACCAAAATTTGACATGGATACTCCCTTTAGTTTTATGTTGATATCCGCCAGCCGCGTCCTGGGTAACCCCGGAATTATTTATCCTGATACGCGAAAGCAGAGGGTGTGAATACAATATTGTTATCGTGTTAGATTAGCTAACAACGGAGGGCGCTGTCAAGAACAAATGAGTATCTGCGAGAGGCGCGAATATAGCGCGCCAATCGCGGGGCATTTGAGAAATCAAAGGACGCCCCTAAAGACACGCCCATCGTGCTCAGGTGCATTGCGTATCGGTGGCGGCAAGATAACCGCAGACCTATTTTATTTTTCTTATATCTTATCAGTATTGTCCGGTAATTTAACTGAATAAACTCAGTTGGTTATTGATTTGTGGCGTGGTCATTTTCATCTCCGTATTTTTAAGTAATTGATCGAGCGGTGTTTTCTCGAAAAGAGTCAGGCTCAGGATTTGTAGAATTGTGTAAAGCGAAGCCTCGGTATTGAGCCGCTTTTTCACGATGGCGACCAAGACGTAAACTGTGATGGCGATCCATATTTGTGTCTTGACTGCATTCTCGGTGGTACCGTAGAAGCGCTTGATCCGAAGATGCTGTTTTATCCACTTGAAGAATAGTTCGACTTGCCAGCGGCAACGATAAAGCTGTGCGATGGTCAGCGCAGGCAAGTCGAAATTGTTGGTCAAAAAGACCAGATGCCTGTCGTGTTCGGCATCGTAGAACTTGATGCGTCGCAGGTGCTGCGGGTAATCCTTGCTGGCCTTCGGCGCAGTCAATGCAATGGTCTGATCGCAACGTAGTCCCGTGGACTTGTCCACGGCGCGCGAGTAGACGCGACGAAAGAGCAGGTTGGATTTGCCACGGATAACAAAGAACGCCTGTGCCTGATGCATGACGAACCAGCGCGCGAAGTCGGTGAAGCCCCGATCCATGATGTAAAAGCTGCCAGCCTCGGGTATCAGGATGTCGAGCACATTGACCTCGTGCATCTTGCCATCGCTGATGTGGATGAAGGTTGGAATGTTGCCGCGCAGGTCGAGCAGCGTATGCATCTTGACGGCGGCCTTGGTGGAGCGGAAGCGTGCCCACGGAAACACGCTCAAGCACAAATCGATAGTCGTGGTATCGAGTGCATAGACCGTCTGTTCCAACTCCACCGCGAAACTGTCGCTGGCGTAAAGCTTTCTGGCGGTCTGGATCAAGCTCATCGCGAAGTCCATGTAGATGCGGCAGTCGCGCTGTTCGTTGGCGTCGGCTAGCGTACTCTTGGCGATGTTGCCGCGGATGCCCAAGTGGTAGAGTTTGGCTTGGTGCGCGCGCAGACAGGTCTCGATGTCGCGCAAGCTCTCGCGGTAAGTCAGTTGCGCGAAAGCCATGCAAAGAAATTGGTCGAGATGCGAAAAAGTCTTGGTGGGATATTTGGAGGGGTAGTGCTGCACGCAGCGACGGAATGTGTGAAGGGGTAAATGCTCCATGAGTTGTGCGAACACCAACTGGCCTGAATACATGACGGGAAACTCCAGGGAGAAAATCCCAGTTTCCCAAAAAATTCACGTTCAAGTCGGTGACACCCCTAAGCATACTATTTCAGATTCCCAATCAAGTTGTTATATGACGGCCTGGACAATATTGCCGGACACTTCTGATACTGGATGTTAGTAATTATCCTAGAAACCTCAGTTGACCACTCGACCCAATACTGTTCGCTTAGTTGATGACATTACATATAGATCAACATGTTGT
>JAYWDZ010000156.1:0-1861 GCA_043779595.1 Nitrosomonadales bacterium | reverse complement strand
CTTGGCGGCTTCGACACCTCAAGGAAACTAAATCGCTGCCATGCATGCACTGTTTTTGCGGAAACTACTCTTTAACCAATTGATTCGCAAATATTATTCGTGGGGAAACCCCAGTGTCTGACCCCATTATTCCCAGCTTGCGACCACCGGAACCTACAAAGAAACAGTCGATCGGCTTCGTGTCGGACGAGGTGAACTCGAAGAAAGGCGAACGTACTAGAAAGCTTAGTAAATGAATGAGTTAAAGGGGTTGCAGGCGCGAGGACTGCAATTGGGGGAGTTTGCCAGCACACCGCTAGATACGCCGCAACGGCTGTATCTAGCGGGCTTTGTTTTAATAGCATTTGGACTTTCCAAACCTGGGTTACGGGTACGGCATGGACCGTTATTTGGGTAGCGGGCCTCGGCGCTATTTGTATTGGTTTTATCCAGGAGGTGGGGTCGAAGATTAAAGCACTTTGGGCATTAAGCTTGATGCCCAAAGTGGCCGCTGTGTTGTGGAGCGCAGTAATTGCATTCCCCAGCTACCTCCTGGCGCATCAATCGGTTAATAGCATCACGGGGATTGCGCCAGAAGCTTTCCCTTTCAGCGTCCCAGTCCTTGCCAGCTTTTATGCGCTGCTGGTGGTGCCCATGACGGGTGCGTTCATTCTCGGGATATATTCTCTCTGGACAGTCCTTGTTCTTGCGGGCTACGGCATACGAGCCCAATTTGGAACGATCCCGGGGCTTTTCTTTAAGGCAAAGCGGCCGACGATAAACAGCGACTCAATCCTGTTGCACGGCTCGCGGTTGATTGCAGCAATCACCCTGATGAGTGTGCTTCTCCACTTTACTGGCCTCTATGAGCAGGTTGAAGAAACAACGTTGAAACAGATTCGCACGGAAATTATCGTTGGCGTGGATTACTATCCGCGCAGCCCTTGCCGCAACGTCGCTGCCCAGGAACGGGTGGCTTTCTTGAAGGACGGCAAGATTTCGGTAGCGACCCGCAAGACAGGTGGGTGGGATTTTAGGTATGTGAGTTGCGAAGCAACTTAACCCTAGGCTAGCCGCTAAACAAGAAAGCCACTCGCAGCCGGGATACCGGAGGGAGTGGCTTTTTTTGTTATTGCAAGACCTGGCCTCAGAGCCTGGTCCTTAATTTCTTCACGAATTAAAAACGAAAGCTCCATTTTCGTAATCCAGAGTCGCCTCTTTTAGCAAATCGAGATAGTGCATCGGCCCATCAATGACGAATTCAATTCCGGAAATTTCAAAGAAAAATTTAGCCCCTTTTTGTCTTCTTAATTCTTCAACATTAGGATCTGCTTTGTCGATGTAGCCACCTAACTCCCATTTGCCATTTTCCTGAGCGCTATCCGTAACCCAAGTAATCATTGGTATGAGTCCAACTCCATCCCCTTGTTGTTGGGTTATCGCATCTTTCGCAGCCGCGGTTAGGTTAAACATAGCTTATGGCCTGTAAGGAAGGGCTTTCGGGCACCCTAGCCTGTTCGTGATGAATCTCGTAAATGAGTTGCCATTATTAGTACATCTGTACTCGCATTGCCATTTTGTTAGCCCAGGAATTGCAAGCCCATCATGGGTGGGATCCTTCCAGCTTACTTCTGAAAGTTTAATCTGCACTACAAGAGGACATGGCCCATCGGGGGAGCAATTCGGCCCGGTTCCCGTAGGCCTCTCAGGACGCTCTGTTGGCCTGTCTCTTCCTCCCCCAGGAAATGGAATTACATTACCCCCAGTGGCACCTGAACCACCGCCAGGGATAGGAGGAATTGGCAATGGCGGCAACGGTAATGGAATTGGGCCAGGTAGTATCCCAGCCAATCCCAACGGATCGACATAGCTAATCGGATTC
>JAYWDZ010000155.1:0-1864 GCA_043779595.1 Nitrosomonadales bacterium | reverse complement strand
GTGCAAGCCAACCTGCTAGCAGCCACCACGCAAAACCCCGAGGCCGTGAACCAGGTTTACAACGTGGCCGTGGGTGATCGCACCACGCTCAATCAACTGTACGAGCAGCTTCATCTCAATCTGCTTCCCAGCTATCTTCACCTGCAAGGCGTGCAGCCCGGTTATCGCGATTTTCGCGCAGGGGATCTGCGCCACTCGCTGGCCGACATCAGCAAAGTCGCCATGTTATTGGGATACCAGTCCACCCATCGTATAGGTGAGGGGCTGAAAGTGTCGATGGGTTGGTACGTACGTCAACACAATCGATCGCTGGAGTCCTGAGTGCGAAATGGGAATATTTTATGGAACCTGATGGGGCTTGGCTTGCCCTTGATCATGGCGGCAATCGCTATACCGGGGCTGCTTGTGCTTATTGGCGCGGAGCGATTTGGTTTTTTGGCTTTGGCGTGGGGGCTAATTGGCTACGCGGGTGCGCTGGACTTAGGTATAGGTCGTGCGACGACCCAGCGCGTATCCGCATTACGGAGTGATGAGCAACGCCACCAAATACCTGACGTAGTTGCAACGGCAATCAGGATAACTTCAGCAACTGGTATTGTTGGGATGTTTGTGATTGTTATTGCTGCTATCAGTGGCGCATACAAGCTTATCCATGCCGACACAGTTCCTGTGAGAGAAATCGAGATATCCATGCTCCTGCTCGCATTGGCATTACCCATGCAGGCTATTAGCGCGACTTATCGAGGCGTAAACGAAGCGTTCTTAAATTTTCGGGGCATCAATATACTTCGGATTTTTTTGGGCGTGGCTAATTTTGGAGCGCCATATTTGGTTTCAATGTTTACCAAAGAAGTGTACTGGCTTGTCGCCACGCTTGTACTGTCTCGTCTTTTGGCTTTAGTATTTTACAGATACCTTGCCTATCAATGTATGAAAAAGGCTATGCATCCAAAACGTGGGGAGTATGTTAAATATCACGCTCATAACTTATTGAAGTTTGGTGGCTGGTTTTCGATTACAAGTGTCGTGGGGCCGCTGATGGTTCAGGCGGATCGTTTTTTTGTTGGCGGATTAATATCGGCTGCAGCGGTAACGCTTTATGTGATTCCATATGAAGTTGCCATTCAAACGCTGATCTTCGTCGGAGCGATTACTACAGTCATTTTTCCGGTTGTTACTAATCTCTTACATAGCTCACCTCAGCAAGCGAGGGTTGTGTTTCGGCTGTGGTTGTTTCGGGTTGGTGGCGTGATGACGCTAATGACGATAGTGCTGGCTTATGCTATGCCGAGCTTATTGCACTTGTGGGTTGGTGAGCATGTAACAGAGGAATCCATTCGAGTTGGTCAAATTCTGTGCCTCGGTGTATTTTTTAATGCCATAGGCGCAATGTACTTTTCCTATTTGCATGCACATGGGCAAGTAAAAGCAACAGCTATCCTGCATTTGGTTGAATTGCCGGTTTATCTTTTTCTGTTGGTTACGTTGATTGGCTTGTTTGGTATAACTGGTTGTGCAATTGCTTGGGTTTTGCGTACCGCTGCTGATACAGCCGTATTGATTTGGATGAGTAAACGAGTCGAGACAATTAAGGGAGTGACGAATGCCGTTATATAACGAAAAGAAATCTGACTATTTCTCTAGCGCACGGACTGGAATTCTTGATCTGCTGCCGGAATTTTCAGCGCGAGTTCTTGAAATCGGTTGTGGCTCAGGGCAGACGCTTGAAATGCTCAAAGAAAAAAAACTCTGTATAGAGACGGTTGGCGTTGAATTGTTTACAGCGGCAGCTGATGAAGCTCGGAATAGAGTCGACTCAGTCTATTGTATGGACGTAGAAAAATCTCCCATGCCCGAAAATATT
>JAYWDZ010000154.1:0-11899 GCA_043779595.1 Nitrosomonadales bacterium | reverse complement strand
GCAACGAGTTTTGCACCCTATGCTGAACGTTATCGTGTCGTTTTGGTGGCGCCGTATTTTCCGAAAAAGAATTTCCCTGATTTTCAACGCCTCGGTCGGGTCGGGCATGGTGATCGCGCTGACCAGGTTCTCCAGAAAATCGTCGCTGAGGTGGGTGAGTTGACCGGTGCACGCAACGACAAGATCTATCTATTCGGTTATTCGGGTGGTGCCCAGTTCGTGCATCGTTACATGTTGGCCTTCCCCGAGCGTGTCGCCAAACTGGTGGTAGGCGCGGCGGGTTGGTATACCTTTCCCGACCCGAACCTGAGCTATCCAAAGGGGATTAAACCTTCGCCCCAGTTGCCTGGTGATACCTTTGTTGCGGATAAATTTCTCCAGGTACCGGCCTGCGTTGTGGTCGGCAAGCAGGACGTCAATCGCGAGGCTAATCTCGATCAAGCGCCCGGCATAGATAGGTACCAAGGGTATACACGCGTGGAGCGCGGGCGGAACTGGATAGCGGCCATGCAGAAAGCAGCGCGTGAGAAGGGTTACGCTACGCCATATGTATTCCGCACCGTGCCCCGGGCCGCGCATTCCTTCAGGCAAAGTATGCGGCGCGGCAAAATGGGCGATGTGGTGTTTGAGTGTCTGTTTGGCGACGTGCTTACCGTAACAAAATGACTTACCGCTTAGAGTCGAAGCCAAAACGAAGTTGCTCTTTATCTGTAGTTGCTTCGATAAACCCGGTTCATTGATAAGCTGTGTCCGGATGGACTGCAATTTTTTACCGACGCTGAAAGCGATAACGTTGTTCAGAAAAATCGTGCTCCAGTTCCGCGACGCTATGGGCGTCGCGCGTCATTAAGCAGGTGAATATACGGCTCACCCAGGCCATGGTCGTATCGCAGCATACTCACCGAGGCCGTCGCAAGATTCAGACGACACGCTTCCACGGTGGTGTGCAGTATGGGCTCCACGCGCTTCGCGGCTGTTGAAAACGATGTTTGTGGTGATTGATCCGTTCAAGCTTGGCGAGCACATGGTTATGCAACACAGCCTGCAACTTGGACCCGTCGAAACGCCCGGACAGTAGCTCGAGTTCTTAGCGAATAGCCCCTTCTCCTCGTACATCCAATCCTGATCACCGAATTCTATGAACACATCTTCCGGGTTTAGCAAACCGGCTTCAAACCCGCCGTATATAGGCTCCCCAATCAAGAACTTGATCGATAGTTGTGGCTGTTTGGAATTGCGCGCCGTCGTATATCCGGCATCTCAGCAGCGGAGTGGGCTAGAGAACAGGCCCCACTTCCGGTGGCAAAGCTTTTTTCAGGGTTTGTGCGATGCGCTCAAACGTTTCGGGTAGCGGCGCGCGCTTGCGCCAGACCAGCGCGATCGTACGTCCCGGCGGAGGCGTTTTGAAAGGACGAATCGCGACCGTTTTTTGGGTCAGACGCGAACCCGCTGCGACTGCAAGGGCGGGTAACAGTGTTATCCCCAGCCCCATGCCCACCATTTGCCGGAGCGTCTCAAGGCTGGTGGCGCGAACCTCTTCACGATTGCTATGGTCGGTGCCGCATACGCTTAGCGCCTGCGCACGTAGACAATGGCCGTCGTCGAGTAGCATCAGCTTTTCGGTCATGATGTCGCAGACTTTCAGCTGCTTTTGTTTGGTGAGCGCATGATCAATTGGCAGCGCAGCAAAAAAAGGTTCGTAAAACAGCGGCTCGGCGCACAGCATGTCCTCCATCAATGGCAATGCAATCAGCCCCGCGTCGAGTTTGCCGTCGGCTAAATGTTCCAGAATTTGCGCAGTCATTTCTTCGCGTAGCAACAGGCGCAGCTGGGGGTGGGCCTTGCGCATCACCGACAACGCATGCGGCAAATAATAGGGCCCAAGCGTGGGGATCACGCCGAGGTGCAGGGTTCGCACCATCGGATCCTGTCCGTGCTTTGCCAGCACGCGGATACGCTCGGTTTCCTCGACGACGTTGCGCGCGGCGGCCAATATCTCGCTACCCGTTGCTGTGAGCGAGACACGCTTGAGGCTGCGGTCAAATAGGGTGACACCCAAAAAATTCTCGAGCTTTTTGATCTGCGTGGAGAACGTGGACTGGCTGATGTGGCATGCGGCAGCCGCACGGCCAAAGTGACCATGGTCGGCGAGCGCGACCAGATATCGGAGTTCTTGCAGAGTCATGATGTGCGTTCTATTCTATCAATCGATCTATTCTAAACAATCCATTATACAAATATACGCAAAACGTTTGTAATGGCGTCACTCCGCTGTTGGAGACATTCTCAGGAGATCAAAAATGCGTAGCCCGAACCCCATGACCACCGCCGCCGGCCTTCCGGTGGGCGACAACCAGAATTCAATCACCGCGGGTCCACGTGGCCCGGTGTTGATGCAGGATTTTCAGTTGCTCGAAAAGATGGCGCACTTCAATCGCGAGCGCGTACCCGAGCGCGTCGTGCACGCCAAGGGCACCGGCGCCTATGGCACGTTTACCGTGACTGGCGATATTTCTCGCTACAGCTGCGCCAGTTTGTTTAACCGTGTCGGCAACCAATGTGAAACGTTTGCGCGCTTCTCTACCGTCGCTGGCGAACTCGGCTCGGCCGACACGGCGCGCGACCCGCGCGGCTTCTCGGTCAAGTTTTATACCGAACAAGGAAACTGGGACATGGTCGGCAACAACACGCCGGTATTTTTTGTACGCGACCCGCTGAAGTTTTCCGATTTTATCCACTCGCAAAAACGCGACCCGCGCACCGGCATGCGCGATAACACGATGCAATGGGATTTTTGGAGTTTGTCGCCCGAATCCTTGCACCAGATCACTACGCTATTTTCGGATCGCGGCATTCCCGCCTCCTTGCGCCATATGCATGGCTTTTCGTCGCATACGTTCTCGCTGTGGAACGACGCGGGCGAGCGCTACTGGGTGAAATGGCATTTCAAAACGATGCAGGGCATTAAGTGCTTGACCACCGCGGAAGCTGCGCGGATTGCGGGCGAAGATCTAGACTATCACCGTCGCGACCTGTTTGACGCGATCGAACAGGGGGACTTCCCGAAATGGAAAGTGATGGTGCAAATCATGCCGGAAAAAGACGCGGACACGTACGCAATTCATCCCTTTGATATCACCAAGGTATGGCCGCATGCGGATTACCCGTTGATCGAAGTTGGCGAACTAATGCTTAATCGCAACCCGGAAAATTTCTTTGCCGAAGTCGAGCAGGCGGCGTTTGAGCCGGGCAATCTGCCGCGCGGCATGGCCGCGTCGCCGGACAAGATGTTGCAGGCGCGGATCATGTCGTACCCCGACGCGCACCGTCATCGCATCGGCATCAATTACGCTGCGCTCGACGTGAACAAGCCGCGTTCGCCGGTCCAGCATTACCACCGCGATGGGCAGACCCGCTTTGACGGAAACGGTGGCCGATCAGTGAACTATCAGCCAAACAGCTTTGACGGTCCGGTGGACGACCCGCGTTTTATCGAGCCGCCGCTGCGCATTACCGGCGATGCGGATCGCTATAACCACCGTGACGGCAACGAGGACTATACCCAGGCTGGCAATCTGTTCCGGCTGATGAATGCCGATCAGAAGCAGCAGTTGATCGACAATTTGGTGGGCGCATTAACGCCTGTGCCCGAGTTCATCCAGCTGCGCCAGATCGGTCATTTTTATCAGGCCGATCCGGATTACGGAAACCGGGTTGCGACGGGTCTGGGTATTACGATGGAGCAGGTGATGGGTAGAGCCGCCTAATGCCAACTGCCGCCGGTTAGCGCCAAGTGCTATACCGGCGGCTTTTTTCTAACACTATGAAGGAACCTTACGATGACGACCCGGAATCTGATGAATGCATGCCAGAGTTATCAACGAAATTTTATGCAAGTATTGATCCTATTTGGACTGGGCATGGACGGCATGGCCGCGCCGGACCATTCTTAATTTGCATTTGCCCCTTTGCTCACTTTTTAGGATCGGTGATGTGCTGATGGTCTATCAAATTCCACTCCCCCTGGTTGCGGTATAAACGCTTCGCTTGGTTGGGATAGTCGGCAACATCCTGCTGAAGACGCTGCCCCATCACTAAACAAATCAAAATTTCATCACCATCATTTACGATCGCGTGGGCAGCCGTATTGCTCGGCAGGCCCACAAAGTCGCCTGCTTCCAATGAATACGAGTCGCCCTCGATCGTGAGCGTGCCTTTGCCCGATAGCACATACACGCATTCTTCTTCAAAGTGGTGTTTGTGATACTCAGTAGTGTCCCGTCCGGGATCGACATAAATCATATGCACGCCGATTTGGTTCAGTCCCACCGCATCTCCCAGGGATTTGTTAATAGGTACCGCATTGGGGTTCAGAAAATGGACTTTGCGTTCGCCAACCATATTTTTGATGTCGGTCGCTTTTAAAAGCAGCTTGCGTGTGTCCATAATGCCTCGTAGTAATGGTTATGCCGGTCTATATTAAAAGCGTAGCATCCCGATGTGATATTAAGGAGCGCATATGAATAAGCCTACCCATGTAAACCCTAACGGGGGCGAAATTCTGCCTTGCGTAGACGACGCAGCCTGCGAAATCACCAGTTGCCAAACGTGCATGAAAGAAGTGCCGATATCCGCCACCTTGAGCGAGGAGGGTGCGGATTATCTCCATCATTTTTGCGGGCTGGATTGTTTGGAAGTTTGGCGGCGTAAAGCGCAGCGAGAATTTCCGAATGGCCCTCCCAGTCCCACTCCCCACATCAAGGGCAGGTAAGGCATCGGATTTCTAGAAATCGTTTTCTATGCTAAGCGGAAAATAAGATTGTGATCGCTCGGTATTCTCAGCGCCACTATCTGAACACTGGCCAACGCACCTGCCATGCAGAAGATGGGGCAGAAATTCCTTGCGAAAATGCGGGTCAGGACGCATCTTTTTTGGTGGGTACGACTTGGCCTGAGCCGCGATTCGAAGTGCGCAACGACGCGGTTGTAGATCAACTGACTGGTCTGATCTGGTGCCGCAATGCCAACGTCGCAGAGTTCCCGCTCACTTGGCAGGAAGCGCTAGATTACATGGCGAGCATGAACCGCGAACAGCGTTTTGGCGAGTGTGATTGGCGCCTGCCCAATCGCCGTGAATTACGCAGTTTGCTTAGTCTGCAAACCAAATTACCTGCGCTCCCTGAGCGACACCCGTTTATCAATGTATTCAATGGGTGGTACTGGACTTCGACCACGGCAGCGATCAGCCCGGCGCACGCCTGGTATGTGGCGCTCGATGGCGCCCGCATGTTTTACGGCGGCAAGGATCAATCCTTCATGTTGTGGCCGGTGCGGGGCGAAGGTTCGAACGTGATTCCGCGCACCGGCCAAAGCCTGTGCTATGACGCCGCGGGCAAAGTCATGGCATGCAATAGCACCGGTCAGGATGGCGAATTACAGAGCGGCGCACAGTGGCCCGAACCCAGGTTCGAGAGCGTTGAAGACCTTGCACGGGATCGTCTCACTGGCCTGCTCTGGCAGCGTAGCGCGAAGCTTACGCCGCAACCCGTGCGCTGGCGCGAGGCATTGGCAACTGTAAACGCGCTTAATCAGGCAGGCCCTAGAAATGACTGGCGGCTGCCCACGATTAACGAACTGGAGTCGCTAGTAGATTGCGCCACTCACAGCCCGGCCTTACCCACCGACCATCCCTTCACCGACGTGCAGGACATTTATTGGTCGTCCACCACTAGCCTGTTCGAGCCCGACTGGGCATGGGCTTTGTACTTGGAAAAAGGCGCGACCGGCATTGGGCTCAAACGTTACGCAGAATTCTCGGTGTGGGCTGTCGCGCTCGATGAAACAAGCACATTTTAGTGGCATCGTTTCAACGCCGGTTGGTCAACGCCGGGTTTCAATTAGTGTTTGAGGAACTGTCATTATTTTTCAATGGCGTTTTGTACGATGGTTTGGGCCTCTTCCGCAATGCGGCGCAAATGGGCTTGATCGCGAAAACTCTCCACGTAGATTTTGTAAATATTTTCAGTGCCGGAAGGCCGCGCTGCGAACCAACCATTTGCAGTCACTACTTTTAATCCGCCGATGGGGGCGCCGTTCCCGGGCGCATGCGTCAGGATGGACTCAATTTTTTCGCCCGCCAATTCAGTTGAGTGAACCTGCTCGGATGAGAGCGTAGCCAATCTATCTTTTTGCGCCAGGCTAAGAGGTGCTTCAATACGATCATAGATCGGTTCGCCAAATTCGCGCGTTAGCTCACGGTAAATCTCGCCCGGATCGCGGCCCATGCGCGCAGTGATTTCGGCGGATAGCAAAGCGGGGACTATGCCATCTTTGTCGGTGGTCCACACGCTACCGTCACGGCGTAGAAAGGATGCGCCTGCACTCTCTTCCCCGCCGAAGCCAAGTGTGCCGTCAAGCAAGCCATTCACGAACCATTTAAAACCGACGGGTGCCTCGAATAATTTGCGGTTTAACTTCGCCGCGACGCGGTCTATCATTCCGCTGCTGACCACCGTCTTGCCTACCGCCGCATCCACGCGCCACGCTGGTCGATGTTGAAATAAATAAAAAATAGCCGCCGCTAGGTAATGGTTGGGCGGAAGTAAACCCCCATTCCGCGTCACGATGCCATGCCGGTCATGGTCGGTGTCGCAGGCGAAGGCGATGTCAAAGCGATCCTTCAGGCCGATCAAACTCTGCATCGCATAGGACGAGGAGGGGTCCATGCGAATGCGGCCATCCCAGTCCACCGACATGAAACGGAATGTCGCGTCGACATCGGCGTTAACAACGGACAAATTCAAGCCATAGCGTTCTGCAATTGGGCCCCAGTAATGCACCCCCGCGCCACCCAGCGGATCGACGCCCATGCTGATGTGCCCGCCGCGAATCGCATCCATGTCGATCACATTGCCAAGATCGTTCACGTAGGCATTGAGATAATCATGGCGGTGCGTGGTCGCGGCGTGCAATGCGGTTTCAAGCGTCATTCTTTTCACGCCCTGAAGCCCCTCTTGCAGCAGTGCGTTAGCCCGGGCTTCGATCCACCCGGTCACGCTGGTATCTGCCGGGCCGCCGTTGGGCGGGTTGTACTTAAAGCCACCGGCATCAGGCGGGTTGTGCGACGGGGTAATCACAATGCCGTCTGCCCACCCTTTATCCCGACCGCGGTTATAGGTAAGTATCGCGTGGGAGATCACAGGCGTGGGTGTGTATTCGTCACCTTGCGCCAACATGACTTCTACGCCGTTGGCGGCTAGCACTTCCAGCGCACTGGCACGGGCGGGTTCCGACAGCGCGTGCGTGTCTATGCCCAGGAATAGTGGGCCAGTAATGTTTTGTAGTTGTCGATACTGGCAAATAGCTTGGGTGATAGCCAGCACATGCCTTTCGTTAAAACTTCGAGAAAATGCTGAACCACGATGCCCCGAGGTACCAAAGCTGACCTGTTGTTCCACCACATTGGGATCGGGCACATCGGTGTAGTAGGCCGTCACCAATTTTGCAACATTAACTAGCATCGCTGCTGGCGCTGGCTTCCCAGCCAAAGGGCTAAGCTTCATTCATTCTCCATCTCGGTACTGTATTGACCTTTCGTCGCAGCGCTATTTAAACGTGCTCGCTTGTATAGCGCTTGTTGTGCGGCCGATTTGTTCGCGACGTCGCCGCGCCAAGCCTGGAGCACGGATGCCTGCAACGCGCGCCCGTATGAAAAGCGCAAACACCAGGGTGCTTGCCCTGTTGCAGCATTCAAAGCTTGCAGATTGGCGGTAGCCGTGGTCTCGCTCTGACCACCGGAAAGAAAGGCGATGCCGGGCACCGCTACCGGCACCGTGCGTCGCAGGCAAATCAGCGTGGCTTCGGCTACTTGTTGCGGCGTGGCGGCCTCTGAGCAGGCGCGGCCTGGCTCGACCATATTGGGTTTCAAAATCATGTACTCCAGCGCCACACGTTGCTGATGCAGTGCGTGAAATACCGCGTGCAAAACTTCCTCCGTGACGCGGGCAGAGGTCGCGAGCGTGTGATCGCCGTCCATCAAAACTTCGGGCTCGACGATGGGCACTACGCCTAGCTCTTGACAAATGGCCGCGTAGTGCGCCAGCGCATGCGCATTGCTGGCAATTGCCTGTGGCGTGGGTATGCCCGCACCAATGTGAATCACCGCGCGCCATTTGGCGAAACGCGCGCCCAACTGTTTGTATTCGCTGAGCCGCTGCGCCAAGCCGTCCAGGCCTTGCGTGAATGTTTCATCGGGAAACCCGGATAGCGGTACGGTGCCCTTATCCACCTTAATACCGGGCACCATGCCTTGCGCCTTCAATAGTTCTGGCAACGGCACGCCAGCGACACTTTGCTGTTTGAGCGTCTCTTCGAACAGGATCACGCCGCTAATAAAGTCGCTCAGGCCACGCGTGGAAAATAACAACTCGCGGTAATCGCGCCGGGCTTCTTCCGAGCTCGTTATGTTCGCCGCTGTGAACCGTTTTTCTATCGTGCCTCCACTTTCATCGGCTGCGAGAAGTCCCTTACCTGGCGCAATGAGTTCGGCGATTGTTGTTGCTAACGCTTGTGAGGATATCGACATACAAACTCCATACGATTATTAAAGTACGCGCTATGCGTGGCCGGCGTCATTGAGGCGATGAAGGATGGGCTCGTTCAGGCCGTGGTCATACCCCAGCGTACTGACGGAAGCCGTTGCCAGATTGAAGCGACGTGCTTCGATCGCAGGCAACGCAAGCCAGCGCGTGATCAGCATGCGCAATATGTCGCGGTGCGCAAACACCAGCACGTTGCTTTCCAGCGCACGGATCTTGGCCACCACACGGTCCGCCCGCGTGGCTACCTGCTCTAGCGTTTCTCCACCCGGGCAACCGTTTTCGAATAAGCCCCAGCCGGGATGTTTGGCGCGAATATCGACCGTCCGCCGACCTTCGTAATCCCCGTAGTCCCATTCCATCAGATCAGGATCGACCTCGGCGGATTCACCAAAACCCGCTAGCTCGGCAGTCTGCCTGGCCCGTTGCAGCGGGCTGGTAAATACTTGGGCAAAGCTCAATTCTTCTAAACCCGCACGCAATCCTTGAGCGGCACGCTCGCCTCGCTCAGTGAGTGGAATGTCAGTACGCCCGGTGTGTTGGCCTGTGATCGACCAAGCGGTCTCACCATGACGCACCAGGTAAAGTTGTGGCAATGTCTCGTTCATTTGCGCAACACTTTCGGTCTCCAAAGCAGGGTCGAGTGAACTTCACTATAGCGCCTCAGAGGTGCTTTCCCTACCAGTGCAATGCCCGGTATTGCGAGGTCTTCTTGTCCTGATGCGCCTGCATGCGGGTAATGATGTTGTCTAGCACGGACAGCGCGTGCAGAATGTAAGGGCCCTTGTTCAGCATCACGCAATCGGCGCGCTCAGACATCGCCGCGTCGCTAATTTCAGCGCGCGAAGGCATATCCTGCTTAACCAGGCTTTCCAGAACCTGGGTGGCCCAGGTCACCGGGATATGGGCGGCCTCGCACAGCCACAGCATTTCTTCCTGAATCTCCGCCAGGCGCTCGTAGCCGATCTCCACCGCGAGGTCGCCGCGCGCGATCATCACCCCGAACGGGCCACGCCCCGCCCCGCGCACGATAATCTCCGGCAGGTTTTTTACCGCAAGGCGGGTCTCGATTTTAGCGATCACGCCGAGCGTGCCGGCATTGCGTTTAGCCAATGCCTCGGCAAGCCGATCAAGGTCATCCGCGCATTGTACGAAGGACAGGCCGATGATGTCGGCGTGTTGCACCGCAAAGTCCAGGTCGCGCAGGTCTTTTTTGCTCAGCATGGGCAATTGCAGAGAGCTATCGGGGAAATTGAGGCCTTTCTGCGCGCGGAGGGTTTCACCTTCCGGGCGCACCTGCGTCACGCGCAGCCAGGCGCCCTTCGCGTCCAAGCGCTCGACCACGCAGCCGATACGTCCGTCGTCTATCCACGCCGCGTGGCCCGCTTCCAGAAAAGCAAACACCTCCGGCTCGCTACACGCAATGCGTGCCGGCGAAATCGTGCGTCCGGTTTTATCGCGTTGTTCAGCCTGGCCGGGGGATGGCTTATGGGTGAGCAGCAGCACATCGTTTTTCTGCAAATGGATACGCATCGGCTTCGCCAGAAAATCTCCGGTGGTGGCTTTGCTGTCTGTTTGGTTGCGCTGTTTTTTATCGGCAAGCTTTTTAGCGCTAACCGTTTCGAGCACCGTGCCGGGCAGGATGTAAGCCCCGTCCTCGCAGGTGACGAGAACCTCCGTTTTTGACAGGCGCTGATCCACGACAAATTCGCGTTTGCGCTTGCGCATGTCGGTAAAGCTGATTTTGTCGCCGGGCTTCAATTTGTGCAGCCACGCGGCAGGCACACTCAATCGTGCGGCCGACGCCTGTCCCAGCTTGTCGGTGGTGGCTGGATGCCCCGGACTGCCCGTGCCATCGAGGATAATCTGCGTGGCATGAAGTCGATTTCCCAAGTCGTCGCGCTTGATCTTGATATGCAAAACCGCGGGGCCGGGGGCGATTTCGCCGGTGCGCAATTTGGGGCCAGACAGATCGAACAGGATGCGGCAGGTACGCCGGGTTTCGCGCTCGGCCTGGCGGACATTAGCGACCATTTGTTCCCAGCTTGCGGCGCTGTCATGAGCGCAATTGATGCGCGCACAGTCCATGCCCAGCGTGAGCATCTCACGCACGAGCGGAAAATCGCCCGCCGCTTCACTGGGCAACGTCACCATCACCCGCGTGCTGCGCTTGTCTTGTGGTTTGCCGAACAGGCGGTCTGTATTCTGGCGCAGCAGCAGTCGGCCACGCTTCATGTCGCGGTCGATTGCGGCCGCCGGGCACGGCAGCGATTTCTCGCCATTCATCATCGCCAGCGCATAGGTCACCGCATCCAGCGTGACCATGACGTGGCCCTCGCTGCGTCCCAGTGAAGACAATCCCACAGCGGCAAGCGCCGCTTGCAGTTCACGCAGATCATGCCTTCTCAAGCCGATATAAGCGGCGAGATTGGCCGCGCTGGGCAGGTAATGTCGATGATGCAAATACGGATGCCAGCGTTCCATCAACTCATGCTGAGAGGCCAGCGTGGCGTCGCGTAAATCCTGCAGACGGTGTTTCAGGTTTTTGATTTCGCCCGTGGCGTTATCCGCTGACTGCATAGTTTGTAACCCCGGTTTATCTAACAGCTTCATGCAGTCTGGGGCTGATTTGTGAAGTACTTGTTACGCTCTCAGTTTGTCCACCGTGTCATAGCGGCCGCACGTTCAAGCAATCAACCGCGACGTTGCTAAGCAGTCCGTTGATTTAGCAATTTGCGGGCTTCCAGCGTGACTTCTGACGCGGTCAGCCCGACCGGTCCGCTGCCTTGTTGCACTAGACTATCTGCCGCCGCGCCATGCAGATAAACCGCGAGCTGCAGCGCGTCGAAAGGTGCCAAGCCTTGCGCCAGCAGCGCCGCTACCATGCCCGTCAGCACATCCCCCATGCCAGCGCTACTTAAACCGGGGTTGCCTGTAGCGTTAATACGCCATTCTTTGTCAGGCGCAGCACAAATACTACCTGCACCTTTTAGCACCACCCAGGCGCGATATTTTTCGACCAGCTGCAACGCCGCAGCGGGACGGTCGCGCTGGATGCTTTTGGTGTCGCTGCCAAGCAGCCGTGCGGCCTCGCCGGGATGGGGCGTGAGCAGAGTAGGACGGGTGCGGTTTTGCGCCAATTCTTTCAGGCTCGGCGATTCGGCAAGGAGGTTGAGAGCATCAGCATCCAGTACCAGAATGACTGGGCTTTGCAACGCGATTTGCAGCAATTGGCCAGCCTGTTCGGAGCGGCCCAAACCGGGACCGACGACCAGCACGGTTAACGGAGTGTCGAGCAATTG
>JAYWDZ010000153.1:0-1867 GCA_043779595.1 Nitrosomonadales bacterium | reverse complement strand
TTGAGAAATTCCATCATGGCACGTTCGATGCCGCTTGCGACTACACAGCCGCAGCCCCGGGACGGGGAAGTCCCTTCCAAATCATCCGACGCAAAAACCTAATTTTTCGCTCCAATGGACTCAAACTGCGGACTCCGGCGCAGGTCTGGTTTTTTCTGGGCGCATGAAGCCAGCAACCAGTTGGTAATGCAAATAACGAGTTTCCAGCGGGCCGTTGAATAGTGGAATACGACGGCTGGCTTTCAAACCAATGACCTTGGGCAATAGGGGGTCGCCGGAAATAATCCACGCATCCCAACCCGAAAAATTTTTCTTCAACCAGTCGCCAAGCTTCGGGTACCAGTCGGCCAGATCGTCGGCATCGCCTAATCGTTCGCCATACGGCGGGTTGGTGATCAGCGTACCCACGGGTGTCGGTGCGGTGAGGCTCAATGCATCGGCGACACGTAGTTCAATGGCTTTGTCGAGCCCGGCAGCGGCGAGATTATTGCGCGCTTTGTCCAGCACCCAGCGATCCTCGTCTGCGCCGAATAGCGGCAAATGCGTCAGCGGTTTTTCCTGCGCTTTCGCTTCGGCTTTGATGCGCTGCCATAGCGCTGCGTCAAAATCGCGGTAATGCTCGAACGCAAAATGCCGCTGTCGTCCGGGTGCGCGATTGAGCGTGATGTCTGCTGCTTCGAGCAATATCGTGCCGGCGCCGCACATTGGATCGAACAAGGGCGTTCCCGGCTCCCAGCCGGACAGTAGCACCAGGCCGGCGGCAAGATTCTCTTTCAGCGATGCGGCGCTGGCTTCGACGCGATAGCCGCGTTTGAACAGCGGCTCGCCCGAAGTATCGAGATAAAACGTCGCGGCATCATGCGTCAAAAATGCATACACCGGCACGTTTGGCGCGTCGGTATCGACACTCGGCCGTTCGCGCGTCTCTTCGCGGAAGCGGTCGCAGATCGCGTCCTTGATTTTAAGCGTGATGAAGTTGAGGCTTTTGAGTGGCGAATTTTGCGCGCCGACTTTGACGGCAATGGTTTTATCGACGGCAAACCAGTCGGGCCAACGCAAATCCAGCGCGGCGCGATAGATATGTTCCTCCTTGCGATAGCGCGTGAACCCGACCTTACGCAACACGCGCGTGGCAATGCGCGAATGCAAATTAATGCGCATTTCCACTTCGGCATCGCCGGTGAACAGCACGCCTGCAGGCAGACTGCGCACTACGCTGCCGCCCACGGCGATCAGCTCGGCTTCAAGCAAGGCTTCGAGCCCACGCGGACAGGTGGCGAAATGGCTTGCGGGCGGCAGCGCCTCGCGCTCGGGGCGCGGTGCGTGCACGGCTTGGGACTTACGGGAAGGGGGTTTCAGATACGCTTTCTGGAAATCTTAAAAGGGCTGCAATTCGACCAGCACCACCACGAGCACCAGCACGATGACGGGTATTTCGTTGAACCAGCGGAACCACACGTGACTTTTGCTGCTCTGTCTGGCTTCAAACGCGCGCAACAAACTTTTGCAGACGTGATGATAACCGACCAGCCCGACAACCAGCGCAAGTTTCAGCCACAGCCAGACCGGTGTCGGCCACCAGTAGGCCAGCCACAACCATATGCCGGACGCCAGAGTCAACCACATGATTGGCGTGACGAAGCGGTACAATTTGTGCGCCATGATGAGCAGGCGGTCGTAGGCAACGTCGTTTTTTTCCATCGCCAGATTGACGAACAGGCGCGGCAGATAAAACAGCCCGGCGAACCAGCTGACGACCACAACGATATGAAATGCCTTGAGCCACACCATGGATAAAGCACCCGTTAAAATAGGGACATTGAAAAAATGGACACCCAGTCCGCTGACGCTGATTTTACTGGGTTTG
>JAYWDZ010000152.1:0-4756 GCA_043779595.1 Nitrosomonadales bacterium | reverse complement strand
CATGATGGCCGTACGTGTCATTAACAAATTTAAATTTATCCAGATCGATGAAAATTAGTGCGACACTACGCTGATAGCGTAGCGCATATTGTCCCCACTTTTGCAGTTCTTTCTGGAAACGTCGACGATTCAGCAAACCGGTAAGCGCGTCGTGCTCTGCCATGTGCACAACCAGTTCGTTCGCTTTTCTTGATTCAGCCAATGCAAGTCGTAAAGACTCTGTTTTATCGGTAACTTGCTGTTCTAACGATTCCGAGAACCGAAGAATCCGGTCTTGACGCACGCCGGCCAAGCGTGCGAATAAGCCTAAAAATAGCGGCGCGGAATCAATAACCCATAACAGTGAATTATGGTGGGCCGAAGCTATGAGCGTGAGCCAATCGGAGGTGTCGGTGATCTCACTCCTGAGATACAAAAAAAAGAGGGACCCTATCGGGAAACAAAGTCCGAACAAGGCACCATAGAGAGTGTATTTTTTAGTTTCGTTCATGATCTCCAATCCTGGTAAATTTGTGACGAATTGTTTTTTGGGCTATGCGGATATTACTAGACATACCTTGTTACCCATGAAAATATAGTTTCTTTGATGAGTCAACCAGGATGGCATTGGGTATTAACAGTTCAACTTGATCATCTCCTTTTAATACAGTTAATACAGTAAAGGTCTCCATGAAGCTCGCTGCCTGGAACGTCAACTCACTGAAGGTTCGCCTGCCGCAATTACTGGACTTTCTCGCCACCCGCGCGCCCGATGTGGTGTGTCTGCAGGAAACCAAACTTACGGATGAAAATTTTCCGGTGGCTGAGATCGAAGCTGCCGGATATAAGGTGGTATTTTCGGGACAAAAAACCTACAACGGCGTCGCGATTCTGAGCCGCATGCCCATGTCGGACATCTGTACCGGCATTGCCAATTTCGACGACGAATTGAAGCGCGTCATCGCAGCCACAGTGGAGGGCGTGCGCGTGGTCTGCGTGTATTGCCCCAATGGGCAGAGTCTCGACTCGGACAAATATGTTTACAAACTTGCGTGGTTCGATGCGCTGATCGCATGGCTCAAGGACGAACTCACGCGATACCCAAAGCTCGCTTTGCTCGGCGATTACAACATCGCACCCGAGGATCGCGACGTGCACGACCCGGCAGCGTGGGCGGGCGGCATACTGGTGTCAGATGCCGAGCGCGCACGCTTTCAGGCTTTGCAGGCGCTCGGTTTGCAGGACAGCTTTCGGCTATTCGAACAGCCGGAAAAAACCTACTCCTGGTGGGATTACCGCATGCTCGGTTTCCGTCGCAATCAGGGATTGCGCATTGACCATATCCTGCTGACCCCGCCACTGGCGCAGGTATGTACTAGTTCGATCGTGGATCGCGAGATGCGCAAACTGGAGCGACCTTCGGATCATGCGCCGGTCGTGGCGGAGATTAGCGCGACCCTGTGAGAGAAATTTACTAAGAACAAGGGGGGTGTCCGCGATTTTGTGTAAACGGGAAATCGTTTAATGCTGCGGCATCCGCTCATCGAACATGATGGTGAATCGATTTAGTGCCGCTTTCCAGTTCTGAATTGGCATTGTCCATTTTTTGCTGATGTTGCGCAGAGCCAGATAATACAGCTTGATCAAGGCATCATCATTGGGAAATGAGCCACGGCTTTTGGTGACTTTACGCAGGCTCATGTTGACGGACACATTGCACGAGGTCGCCACATCCTCGATGGCATTGGTCGTGTAAATCACTTTGCGGATTTCTGCCGGGTAGTCGAAGAACGGAATGAGGCGCGGCCAGTTGCGCTGCCAAGATTGCACAATCGACGGGTAATCAGCCCCCCATTTCGTATCGAATTCGGTCAGTCGCATTTCCGCTTCTTCGACGGTCGCAGCCGTGTAAATGGTACGCAGATCCGCCGCCACCGTCTTGCGCAATTTCCAGCTCACGAAGTTCAGGCTGTAGCGCACCCTATGCACGATACACAACTGCACGGCGGTCTTCGGGAAGACGGCTTCAATCGCCTCGGGAAAGCCTTTGAGGCCGTCCACGCAGGCAATGAAGATATCCTGGACACCACGGTTCTTGAGCTCGGTCACGACCTGCAGCCAGAACTTCGCCCCCTCGGTCTGGGCCACCCACAGGCCCAGCAGTTCCTTCTCGCCATTGAGATTCACGCCCAAGGCCAGATACACCGCCTTGACCCGCACCGCGCCGCTGTCGCGCACCTTGGCGTGAATGCAGTCGAGATAGACGATGGGGTATAGCGCATCGAGCGGGCGCGCCTGCCAAGCTTTGACTTCCTCCATGACGGCTTCCGTGACGGAGGAGATCAGCGTTGGCGAGACCTCGGTTCCGTACATTTCTTCTAGGTGGCTTTGAATTTCCCGAATCGTCATGCCGCGGGCGTACAGCGACAGAACCTTGTCGTCGAAGCCGGTCCAGCGGGTTTGATGTTTGGCGATGAGCTGTGGCTCGAAGCTGCCGTCGCGGTCACGCGGTATCTCGATGGGCAAGGCGCCAAAATCGCCTATGAGTGTCTTAGCACTACTGCCATTGCGCGTGTTGCCGGTGTCGTTGGCGACGCGCTCGTGCTTGTCGTGGCCTAAATGCGCCGCTAGTTCGGCTTGTAAGGCGCGTTCAACGATGCGTTTGGTGAGTTACTTTAAGATGCCGTTCTCACCAAGCAGGTCTTCGGGTTTCTGGTAATCAGCGAGTAAAAGATCAATCAGGTCGGGTTGTACTACTTTGCGTTTGGTCATGGGTTTCCTTTGTAGGCGGCAGTCTCCTGCCTTATGACCGTTTACACAAAACTATTTACACCCCCGGGAACCGATCATCCACCACCAATTCCTCCACTTTTTTTATCCTTACCGGCAAGTAATGGACCACAAATTGGATCGACCTGCGACCACTGTACGCTCAGGTGAACGATCAAAATTAGTCTAAAGCCGACGCTGAGGCCGCAGAGCTGAATAGCAGCTCGTGCCGCTTGCAGTCCATACTGGCTTTCAATGGATGCGGACTCTATTCGCCCTCACTCCGGGCTAAGCACCGTCACTTGCGTTCGCTTTAACAATCTCTTGAAATCGGCGTCAAATGTGACCAGGTGCTCGCCGCGTTGAATGACTGCGGCTGCGAGCCAGGCGTCCGGGATAGCGTTGGCGGCTAATTGCCTGTCTATGCAAAGTTGGCGAAAAATGGGCCATTCGGCATTGAGTGGCGGCATCCCTACTCCCGGCACGACGAAAAGTGCATCCAGAAAACCGAGTGCGTCTTCGATGGGCGTCGGCTGGATAAAAATTTTGGGGTTAGTGACTAAACGCAAGAAACTCGCCACCACCATAGGCATCAACTGCAGGCTGACACCCTCGGCGCATGCAGCAATGGCGTCACTTAGAATTGAATGCGCAATTTTGTGGTGGGGATGATCACTACGGGACGCTGCAACTAATACATTGACGTCAGGCGTCATCTTCAAGGGCGTCCAGCATGGCTTTATTGCTGAGCGGATTCAGACCGGCCACCAGACCACCCCGTCCTTTATAAACGCGAATCCGCGGTTTTGGTTTTGTGGAATGGGTTTGCGGGGCGCGAAGACGAAGCTGCAAGCCTTCCTCGATCAGACGCGTCAGGCTAGTTTGCTGCTGCGCGGCCAAGGCCTTGGCATCGGCAAGAAGCGAGTCTTTTATATTAAGCGTGGTCTTCATGATTGGATGATGCAGATTTCTGTATACATAGTCAATGCGTAAGGCGCATTTTATTTTCCGTACCGCCTCTTACAGGCATTGGTCTCGGGAGTCAGCAGCAAAATACTTCTCAGTACTGCACCACCGCCGGATCCAGGCTGCGCCACAAATACCAGGTTGCTACGGTGCGCCAAGGCGCAAACTGTTCGCCGATTTTCCGCAGTTCTTTTGGCGTAGGGCGTTCGCCGTCTTGATAATATAGCGCGACGGCTTTTTGTAAACCGATGTCGTCCACCGGCCAGACGTCGGCGCGGCGCAGATAAAAAATCAGGAACATTTCCGCAGTCCAGCGGCCAATGCCGCGCACGTCGACTAGCTCGCCGATCACTGTTTCGTCATCTTCGTGCGTCCAGCGTTGCGGGTCTATCCGGCCATCGAGAAAATGCCCGGCTAAATCCTGTACATACTCGACCTTGCGCCGCGAAAAACCGCACCCGGCCAGCGCATCGGGGTCCAGATCGGCCACGCGTTGCGTGGTTAACTCCCCGACCAGTGCTGCAAAACGTGCCCAAATTGAGTCTGCCGCTTTGACCGAAATCTGCTGGCCGACAATCGCACGCAGCAGGGTTTGAAACGGATCGCCGCGATTGGCGAGGATCGCGTCGGGATAGCGCGCGATGAGCGCGGCCATGATCGCATCTTGTGCGCTGAGCGCGCGCGTAGCCTTGGTCCAATACGTCGGCGGCTTGAGCGTGGCCGGGTGTTTGGCGCGCGGCGTCACAGCAAGATAATGTCGTATTGTTCCTGGCTGTAGCTGGTCTCGACTTGTAATGAGATCGGCTTGCCGATGAAATCACCGAGTTGCGCCAGACTCGCGGACTCTTCTTCCAGAAACAGATCGATCACCGATTGCGCGGCGATGATGCGGTATTCGCGCGCGTCGAACTGGCGGGCTTCGCGCATGATTTCGCGCAGCGCATCGTAGCACACGGTTTGCGCCGTCTTGATTTGCCCGCGCCCCTGACAGGTTGGGCAAGGCTCGCACAAAATATGTGCGAGTGATTCACGCGTGCGTTTG